>MNUQ01000148.1:1718-14283 GCA_001871085.1 Desulfovibrionaceae bacterium CG1_02_65_16 | reverse complement strand
GGCCGGGGGCATGGCGCAAAATCTGCGCAGATGGTCCGAAAATAGCGCGCTTAGAGGTGGGCCAGCACGCGCAGGAGCTCCAGGCGCAGATTTTCCGGGGCGCAGGGCTTGGCCACGTATCCGTTCATGCCCGCATTCAGAAAACACTTTTTGTCTTCGGGCATGACGTGGGCCGTAAGCGCCAGGATGGGGATGCGCGGATCGAAGCGGGTTCCGTCGGCGTTGCGGATGCGCCGGGCAACCTCAACCCCGTCCATGCCCGGCATCTGCACCTCCATGAGCACGGCGTCGAAGTGTTGGCTCTCCAGGGCGCACAGGGCCTCGGCCCCGGCGGAAACAGCCGCGCCCCTGCAGTCCAGCATCTCCAGATACTTGAGCGCGGTGGGCCGGTCCAGACCATTCTCCACCACCAGCACGTTCAGATCCGGGGGAATATGGTCCAGCGCGCGGATGGAGCGCTCCATGTAGGCGCCGTCGGCAAAAAGCGGAGGCTCCTTCATGGCCGCCGCCTTGCGCAGAGGCAGGGTCACATGCACCTCCGTGCCGCGCTCGGCCTCGCTGTAGGCTTCCAGGCTGCCGCCCATGAGCGCGGTGAGCCGCTTGACGATGGCGAGCCCCAGGCCGATTCCGCCATGGATGCGCGTATAGGGCGACTCCACCTGGGTGAAGGGCTCGAAAATGTGCAGCAGGTCGTCATGATCGATGCCGATGCCCGTGTCGCGCACGACGAAATGCACGGGCACCGCGTCTTGCCGGGCCATGAAGCGCGGACCGGCAAGCGGGTATATTTCAAGCTCCACGCTGCCGTTGTTGGTGAACTTGACGGCGTTGCCGAGCAGGTTCAGCAGGATTTGGCGCAGGCGGGCGGGGTCGCCCAGCAGCTGTCCGCTGAGGGCGGGGTCGATGGCGGAGGTGACCCGCAGGCCCTTTGCGCTGGCGGCCGTCTCCACACCGGCGCAGGCCGGGCCGGCCACGTCGGCCATGAGGAACGACTCTTCGCCCATGGTCATTTGGCCCGCCTCAATGCGCGTCACGTCGAGCACATCGTTCAAAATGACGGCGAGGTTGTCGCTGGCGGCCAGCGCGTGGTCCAGAAATTCTCGTTGCTCATCTGCGGAGAGGCCGCCCTCGCGCAGGACTTTGAGCATGCCGGTGATGCCGTTGAGCGGCGTGCGCAGCTCGTGGCTCATAATGGCCAGAAAGTCGCTCTTGGCTTTGTTGGCGGACTCGGCGGCGTCCTTGGCGCGCAGAATCTCGTTTTCCGCGTTGCGGCGCTGGGTGATGTCCTGCACGTTGACCACGCTGTAGAGCACCTCGCCATGGGCGTCCTTCACCGCGGTCACGTCCATCTGCGCGGGAAAGCTGCTGCCGTCCCTGCGCACGTGCTCGGCCTCGAAGGTGTGGTGCCCGGTGGCGTTTGCGTGCGCAAGCTGCTCCTCAACGGTGCTGCGGGACTCCGTGGCGTACACGGTGTCGATGGGCTTGCCCGTCAGTTCCTCGGGGGCATAGCCGTGCATGCGGGCAAAGGCCTGGTTGAGGTCCTCCAGGCGCTCGCCGCCGGGTGAGCAGACCACAATGCCCCAGGCCGCGTTGTTGAACACCTGCGCCCAGCGGCCCAGGCTCTCCTCAGCCTGCTTGCGCAGGGTGATGTCGCGGTTGCTGACGCGCCGGCCCAGAAACGCGCCGTCCGCCCGGGTGATGTCGAGGCAATGGTGGTCTATCCACAGCACCTGGCCGGAGCGGTGCACCACGCGGAAGTCCAGCTCGCCGGGCTCTATGCTGCCGGACTGCACCGCGCGCATGTGCTCGTCGTACAGGGGCAGGTCCGCCGGGTGGACAATGCGCCGCAGCAGGCCGGGGTCGCGCAGAAAGGTCTCGGCCGGATACCCGGTGATGAGTTCGCAGGAGGGGGACATCCACACAAGCCTGCCGTCCTGCGCGCGCCAGTACTCCCAGTCGTAGGTGAAATCGGCCACGGTGCGGAACTTTTCCTCGCCCTCGCGCACGGCGGCCAGCATGGAGTTGAACCCCGCGCCCAGCCGGCCTATCTCGTCGGTGCGGGTTTCGTCGGCGCGCACGCTGCGGTCGCCCGCGCGCACGGCGTCCACGGTGGACACCAGCTTGTCCAGGCCGGAGACCAGCCGCCGGGCGATGAACCAGGCCATCACCGCGCCCGCCAGAATGGCGATGAATGTGTAGTACAGGCCGTCGCGCGCGACGCGGGCGAGGTTTTTACGCTGGGCCTGCTGGTTGACGCCGATGCGCGCCCAGCCCAGCAGCCGCTGGCCGGTGAGGATGGGCGCGGCGAGATCGATGCCGCCGTCGTCCTGGGCGAGGTATTGCAGAGTGGCGGGGCGGTTCAGCAGCGAGAGGCTCACGCTGTCGGTGACGTATTTGCCGGCCAGCGTCCGGTCGGTGTGGGCCAGCACGCGTCCGGCGGGACCAAGGATGCAGGCGTAGGAGAGACCCGGGCGCTGGCGTACGGAGTTGAGTATCTCCTCCAGCCCGGCCAGGTCGTTGGCCACCACGCCGGAGGCGCTGGCCACGGCCAGCGTGCGGGCCACGCTTTCCGCCTCGGCGCGGGCCTGGTCCAGCAAAAAGCCGCGCTGGCGCTCCACCATGTCGAAGACAAAGACGCTCATGAGCACCGCGTGTACGAGGGCGACGCCAAGGATGAGCTGACGGCGCGCGGAGCAGTTCCATAGCCGGCTGATGCTGAATGGGGCGTTACTCATTGAGGCCTTGGAGCTGCCGCACGGAGCGGTTGTAGCGGTTGATGAATTGCCGCACCGGGGCGAACGTGGCGTTGTCCGCGGGCACAAACCGTCCCACGCCGGCCTGGTCGAGCAGGCGGCGGCCCTCCGCGTCCTCGCCAAGGGCGAACAACGCCCGGGCGACTTTCTCGCGCACGGGCTGCGGTACGGTGGAAAGGGCCACCAGACCGTTGTTCGGCAGCGGGGGGGTGCGCCAGCGAACCTCAATGCGCCGCGCCTGATCCGGGCGCTGCTCCTGGAAGTTCCGCCAGGCGATGGGCCAGGTGCAGGCCGCGTCGGAGACGCCGAGACAGACGTTGAGCATGGCCGAATCGTGGGTGCCCACGAAGCTTGCGATGATGTCGCGGCGCGGGTCGAGCCCGTGTTCCTTGAGGAAGAGCTCGGGCATCAGGGTGGCGGCGAGCGCCGTGGGCGCTGGGAAGCTCACCCGCGCGCCGGCGAGGCCCTCCACGCTGGAAATGGGCGCCCCCTTCTGCAGAAGAATGATGCCCCGGAAGTCGTCGTCGCGGTTCATTTTGCCGAAGATGACATAGCCGTGGTCCTGCGAAAGCACGGTCTGGTAGGGATTGGGCAGGGCGAAGTGCAGCCGGTGGCGGATGATCTTTTTGTTGAAAACAGCGTAATTGAGCGAGGCCTCAAGCCTGAGCTGGATGTGCTCCGGCGCGAGCTGGCGGTTGAGTTTGTCGAGCAGCGCGCCGTACACCTCCGCCAGTTTCTGCGGGTTCATCAGCGGATGCGGCCCGAAAATGTACACCCCGCCGCCCGTTGGCGGAAGCTGGCCGTAGCGCGGCGTGTATGCTGCCTTGTCGTTTCTGTCGCAGCCGGGCAGAACCAGGACGGCCAGCAGCAGCGCCATGAGGAAAAGAACGCGGGGGGCGTTGCTCAAGGCGGCGTTTGCACTGTTTCGATCAGACACGCGAGCCTCAATGCCGGAGAGCCGGGCTTGAGTGTGCTACGTATGCATGCTTTCAAAAACCAGCACGTTCACGCGCGTCATCCAGGAGACGGGCGATATCCGCACATTGAATTTTGCGTAGGATTCCTCGTGACCGGAGTCAATAGGAATTATTCCTTTGCTATTGCGTAACGTGCGTTGGATAAAACCGGCGCCGGAGGACCTGTCAGGTGCCTCCGGCGCCGGCGGATCAGGCGGGGAAAAAGCGGCGGGCTACTCGCCCTTGAGTTCGCGGGTCATCAGGTCGCGCACGGCCTGCGCCGGGTCCTTGTCCTCGTAAAGAATGCGGTACACCTGCTCGGTGAGGGGCAGCTCCACGCCCAGCTTGTGGGCCAGCTGGTACACGCTTTGGGTGGTGCGCACGCCCTCGGCCACGGTCTTGGTCTCGGCGAGGATGGCGGCCAGCTTTTGACCCTGGCCGAGCTTTTTGCCCACGGTGCGGTTGCGCGAGAGGTCGCCGGTGCAGGTGAGCACCAGATCGCCCATGCCGGAAAGGCCCATGAAGGTTTTGGGCTTGGCGCCCATGACCTTGCCCAGCCGGCTCATTTCCGCCAGGCCGCGGGTGATGAGCGCCGCGCGCGCATCGTGGCCGAAGCCCAGCCCGTCGGCTATGCCCGCGCCGATGGCCATGACGTTTTTGAGCGCGCCGCCCAGCTCCACGCCCAGGAAGTCGCCGTTGGTGTACACGCGGAAGTGCTCGGTGGAGAAGAGCGCCTGCAACTCGCGGCCAAGCTTTTTGTCCGCGCAGCCCAGGCTCACGGTGGTGGGCATGCCCTGGCTCACCTCTTTGGCGAAGCTGGGGCCGGAGAGGGCGGCGTAGCGCGGGGAAAGCCCTTCCAGCGCCTCGGCCACCACCTGGCTCATGGGGGCGAGGGTGCCGTTTTCTATGCCCTTGCTGGCGCACACCATGATGGGCTTCTTGGGCAGAATGTCGCGGAAGCTTGTGAGGCTGGCGCGCATGAACTGGCTGGGCACCACAAGCAAAAACACCTTGGCGCCGGCGAAGGCCCGCGCCGGGTTGGCGTGCAGCTGCAGCTCCGGTGAAAGTTCAAGGTCGGGCATGAACCAGGTGTTGCGGCCCTTTTCCTTCATCTCGGCCAAAAGGTCGGGTTCGCGGACCCAGAGGGTGGTCGGGACGCCCTTGCGGGCGAGCAAGTCGGCCAGGGTGGTTCCCCAGCTGCCCGCGCCGATAACGGCGATCTTCATGGACTGCGCTCCTTTGCGGGGGTTGGCTCAACGCGCGGGACCGCGCGGCGTGGGCTTTCATACCTCCTGCCCGTTGCCGAGGCAAGCCCCGGCAACGCCCGTTTGCCCACGCCCGGCGTGTTGCCAGCGGGCCCGGCCTCGGCTACAAGAATCCGTCGCACCGCGCGCGCAAGCGCCCCTGAAAACAAGCGAGAGGTCCATGCACCAGAAGTCCGATTCCCCCGTGTTCACCGAAACCGAGAAGCGTATTTTGGCGCTGGTCGGGGCCGACCTGCCCGACAGCCCGACGCCTTACGCCGACATCGCCGTCCAGGCCGGCTGCGCGGAGGAGGACGTCCTCGCGCTCATCGCCCGCCTCAAGGAGCAGAAGGTCATCCGCCGCTTTGGCGCCACGCTGCGCCACCAGAAGGCCGGCTACGGCCATAACGCCATGGTGGCCTGGCGCGTGGACGATCCCGACGAGGCGCTGCGCGTGGGCGAGATAATGGCCAACCGGCCGGAGGTGAGCCACTGCTACGTGCGCCGCACCTGCCCGCAGTGGAGGTACAACCTCTACACCATGATCCATGGCAAGAATCCCGGCGACACGGCCCTCGTGGTCGAGGCCATCAAGAACGAGACCGGCGTGACGGACCATCAGGTGCTCGCCAGCCTGCGCGAGCTGAAAAAAACCTCCATGCGCTATTTTTGAACCCCTCAAGGAGACCTGTCCATGTCGAGCAAATCCGAAGCGTTATTCGCCCGCGCCCAGAACATCATGCCCGGCGGGGTGAACAGCCCGGTGCGCGCCTGCAAGAGCGTCGGCTGCGACCCTCTGTTTATTGCGCGCGCGGCCGGCGGCCATATGTGGACCGTTGACGGCCTGGAGCTCATCGACTTCGTCATGAGCTGGGGCCCCATGCTGCTGGGCCACGCCCACCCGGTTGTGGAGGCCGCGGCCCTGGCGGCGCTTAAAAACGGCGCCAGCTATGGCGCGCCCTGTCCGGCCGAGGTGGAGCTGGGCGAGCTGATCCGCGAGATCATGCCGAACATGGAGATGGTGCGCATGGTTTCCAGCGGCACCGAGGCCACCATGAGCGCCGTGCGTCTGGCCCGCGGCTGCACCGGCCGCTCCCGCGTGCTCAAGTTCGACGGCTGCTACCATGGCCACAGCGACGGCTTTCTCGTCAGCGCGGGCTCCGGCGTGGCCACCCTGTCCATTCCCGGCACGCCGGGCGTGCCCGACGCCATCGCCAACCTGACGCTGCTCGCCCCGTACAACGACCTGCCCGCCGTGGCGGCCCAGTTCAAGGCTCATGGGGCCGACATCGCCTGCGTCATCGTGGAGCCCCTCGCCGGCAATGTGGGGCTCATTGAGCCCGCGCCCGGCTTTCTGGCCGGCCTGCGCAAGCTGTGCGACGAACACGGCGCGCTGCTCATCTTCGACGAGGTCATCAGTGGCTTCCGCGCGGCCCTTGGCGGCGCGCAGGCGCGCTACGGGGTCAGGCCCGACCTGACCACGCTCGGCAAGATCATCGGCGGCGGCTTCCCCGTGGGCTGCTACGGCGGCCGCCGCGACATCATGGCGCACATCGCCCCCAGCGGGCCGGTGTACCAGGCGGGCACCCTTTCGGGAAATCCGGTGGCCATGGCCGCTGGCCTCGCCACCCTGCGCGAGCTGGCCACGCGCGACTACGCGGCCCTGGAGGCGCGCACGCGCGACTTCGCCGGGGAGATGGCGGGCATTCTGCGCGCCAAGGGACGCGACGTGGTGCTGAATCAGGCGGCCTCGCTGTTCACGCTGTTCTTCACCAAGACCCCGGTGACGGACTACGCCACGGCCAAGACCCAGGACACGGCCGCCTATGGCTCCTTTTACCGGCAGATGCGCGAGCGCGGCGTGAACCTCGCCCCCTCGGGCTATGAGTGCGGCTTCACCTCCTTCGCCCACACGGACGGGGACTTCGAGCGTGCCCTTGCGGCCGCGCGGGCCGTCGAGCTGTAGCCGTGCGCAGGGAGCGGGGGGAATACGCCGTCACGGACGAGATTGAGGCCATCGACCTCGACGCCGTGTTCGACTTCCTCTCCTCCACATACTGGGCGCACATACCGGGCGCGCGGCATGCCCCGCGCTGTCTTTGAGCGCTCGCTGCGCGGGTCCCTGTGCCTGGGGCTGCTGCACGGGCGGGAGCTGGCCGGATCCCGCCGGGCCGAGACCGACCGCGCCACCTTCGCCTCTCTGGCGGACGCGTTTGTGCTGCCGGAGCACCGGGGCAGGGGCTTGGCCAAGTGGATGGTCGGAGAGATGTTGGTCCACCCGGACGTGCAGGGGCTGCGGCGCTGGCTGTTGGCCACGCGCGATGCCCACGGGCTTTACGCCGGACTGGGCTTTGCCTCTTCCGCCGCGCCCGGAGCGTTTATGGAGATTCTGCGGCCATACGCGGCGGCAGAGCCGGAGGGCTGCGAAGGGTGATTCCCCAGCTAGTGTAGGCAGGGCAGGCGCAGCAGCCACAGCAGGGTGTCGCGCGTATACGCGAGCAAATGGCAGAGCCCGTCGGGAGCGGTTCCGGCGGGCTCTTTCGCGTCGTCTGGCGGGGGGGCTCCGGCCCAGGCATCCGCTCCATGCTCCGTTTCTTCCTTTGCCCCGCCGCGGGCGTCAAAGCGCGTGCGCTCCAGCTCCTGCACGCGGCCGTGCGCGAGCTCGTCGTCCAATTCGCGGGTGATGTCCGCGCAGTAGCCCTCGCAGCAGGCCATGCTGCCGTCGGGATTATGCACGGCGCGCAGATTCAGCGAGAGCCAGCGGTTGCTCCCGCCCCGCGTCCGCGTCTCCAGGGCGTACCGCTGAACGCTGCCGTGGGCGGACAGGATGCGCAGCAGGCTTTGGCGCTCCTCCGGCTGCATGTAGAGCTGGGCGGAGATGTCATGGCATCCGGCGATGAGCTGTTCCGGCGCATCATACCCGCAGAGGCGCGCAACATGCTGGTTGGCCGAGAGGATGCGGCCGTTCGGCGTGGTGCGGAACACGCCGATGGGCGCGTGCTCGCACAGCTCCACCAAGTCGCCGCGCGTCTGGCGGCGGGCGGTCACGTCGGTGATGAGGCCATAGCCGCAAAGCGCGCCGCCTTGCTCCCCCGGCGCATGAAATGGCGCAAGGCAGGTGTGCAGCCAGCGTGTTTCGCCCGTCTCCGGGTGCAGAATGCGGTACTCCCCCAACCAGGGCGTTATGCCGCGGGCGGCGGCGACCATGGAGTCCGACACGCGGCCAATGTCATCCGGATGCACCAGACCGAAGAGGGGCATGGCGTCCTCGCGCACGGCAGCCGCCGGGGTTAGGTGCACGCGCTGGAAGTCTGCGCTGGCAAAGGGCAGGGCGACATGCCCGCTGATGGTGAGATGGAAGCGGACGAGGGCAACGGGCGGCAGGGGGGCCAGGGACCGCAGGCAGGCGGATAGTTCTGGACACCTTTCGCCCAGGGTTGGGGTCTCCGGATGGCGGGGGCAGGCGTGCGGCAGTTTTTGGCCGCCGCTTGCGCACAGGATGAAGGAATGTGGTGGCGTCATCAGGGCATTGGCTCCGGATGGTCCGCGCGGTTGGGGGCGAACCGAGGGCGCATGATATGCCCGCGTGGAGACGATGACAAGATTTGAGCCCGGCGGGCCGTAAGCCCCGCTTCGTCCTTGGCTAATCAATGGTTACGGTGTAAAGTTTTAAACACTGTCAGACCGTGTTCGCGGGCCGACGAATTCAGGCCATGGGGGAGTGCGCGCATGCCGTTTCATTCCGACGAATTCTCTCCGGACGCCTTTGCCGAGCGGCTTCGCCAGATCCGCAAGGCCACTGGACTCACCGGAGCAAGCATCGCCCAGCAGGGCCGCATCACCAAACAGACCTTTTCCGGCTACCTGCACACGGGCCGGCTGCCCTCGGCGGCTGTGCTGGCCAACTGGGTGTTTCGCCTGGGCATAAACGCCAATTGGCTGCTCACGGGCGAGGGCCCCATCATGTTGGAGGCCGTCGGTCCCGCCTCCGAGAGAATCGAGGATCCCGTGGTGCGGCGCGTGGCCGTCGTTGTGGCCAGCATGCGCGAGGCCGGAGCGGAGGAGAGCCAGATTCTTCAGTCCGTGCGGGCCATGCTGGAGGGCGAGCTGGCCAAGCTGGAGCACGCACGTTCCGGCGCGGCGGGCGTCCCTTCCGAAATTCCCGTCATCGCGGCCTCCAACGCCTCCCTGCCGGACGGCTTTGCGTTTGGCCGCATTGCCTCCGATGGGCAGGACCCGACTGGGCACGCCCCGAATGGGCATGCCCCGAATGGGCTCAACCCGAATGGGCTCAGCCCGACTGGACATGCCCCGAATGGGCTCAGCCCGAATGGGCGGGCCCCGACTGGGCCTGAGGGGGAGGGCTGCGCACAGCCCGGAGCGAATTTCCAAAGCTGAACAACATGCCGGATTCCACGGCCGCCCATGGGGGCGGCACCGCAGCGGCCGGACAATACACGAGCTGGCCGCTAGTCTTTTCTTGACAGCCGTCGTCGGACTTTTCACAATACGTACTCCGGCCGTAGCCATGTGGCGCGGCTACCAGCTGTTCTGACCAGCCCGCGGGCTGGCCAGCGCCACCTCCTATCCTTGAGGTTCCCGTGCTCCGCAACTATTCAATCTCAAAACGCTTCTACGCCCTGTTCCTTGTCACCACGTTGTTCGTCGCCGGTCTGCTCGGCGCCTTTTATCTCACGGCCCGCAGCATCACCAACGCCGGGGTAGGCGTCACCAAAACGCTCATGCTCGACGAAGAGCGCGGGCGCATCAAGGCGCTGACCCATGCCCAGGCCCAGGCGCTGGGGGATTTGACCAGCGGGCTCGCCGACGATGACGCCAAGCTTGCGGTCATCGCCAAGGCCATCGACAATGTGCGCTTTGAGTCGGACGAATCGGGCTATTTCTTCGTCTACAAGGGCACGGTGAACGCGGCCCACCCCACCCAGAAGCAGCTCATCGGCAAGGATTTGGCCGAAACCAAGGATTCCAACGGGGTGACCTACGTGCGTGAGCTGGCCGACGCGGCGCAAAAGGGCGGCGGCTTCGTGCCCTTCCTGTTTGATAAGCCAGGCAAGGGGCTGCAGCCCAAGATCGGCTACGCGGAGACCATCCCCGGCACGCCGTTCTGGATCGGCACCGGCATCTACATCGACAATGTGGACGCGGTGGAGGTCAAGCTCACCACCGCTCTCAACTCCCTGGCCAACACCCGCATCGGCCTGACGCTCGGCATCGCCGCCGCCCTGCTGGCGTTCGCCGTGCTGCCGCTGTGCATGGCGCTGGGCGCGTCCATTGTGCGGCCCCTGCGCCAGGCCATAGGCGCCGCGCAGGAGATCGCCGGCGGTTCGCTCAACGTCGCCATCGACGTGAGCGGCAAGGACGAGATTACGGCCCTGCAAAGCGATTTGCGCCGCATGGTGGAGACGCTGCGCGCCAATATGGAGCGCATAACCGCTCAGGAGGGTGAGGCCCACCGCCAGGCCTCGGCAGCCCTGGAAACGGCCGAACGCGCCGACGCGTTGGCCCGCGCCGCCCAGGAATCGCAGCGGGAGATGCTGGCCGCCGCCGTGAAGCTGGAGTCCGTGGTGGCCGAGCTCAGCCAGGCGAGCGAAGGGCTCTCGCACCTTTCGGACAACATTACGAGCGGCGCGGACGACCAGATGGCCCGCGTGGCTGAAACCGCCACCGCCATGGAGGAGATGAACGCCACCGTGCTTGAGGTGGCGCGGAACGCCGGCCAGGCCGCCGAGCAGACCGACGCCTCCCGTGGGCGCGCCCGCGAGGGCGAGGTGGCCGTGCGCCATACCGTGGAGGCCATGCGCACCCTGCACACCATGTCCGAGAAGCTGCGCGAAAGCATGCAGCGCCTGGGCAAGCAGTCCGAGGCCATCGGCCAGGTCATGGGCGTCATCAACGACATCGCCGACCAGACCAACCTGCTGGCGCTCAACGCGGCCATTGAGGCGGCGCGCGCGGGCGACGCCGGGCGCGGCTTCGCCGTGGTGGCCGACGAGGTGCGCAAGCTGGCCGAAAAGACCATGACCGCCACCCGCGAGGTGGGCGAGACCATTGAAGGCATCCAGAACCTGACGCGCGCCAACGTGGAGAGCATGGACGGCGCCATGCAGGCCATGCGCGAGGCCGAGGACCGCTCCAACGAGTCCGGCCAGCGTCTGCAGGAGATTCTCACCACCGCCGATCAGGCCGCCGGGCAGGTGGCCTCCATCGCCACCGCCGCGGAGGAGCAGTCCGCCGCCAGCGAGGAGATCACCCGCAGCCTGGGGCGCATCGACTCCGTGGCCAAGGACAACAGCGCGCTGGCCCAGCAGGCCGGGCAGGCCATCACCGGCTTGGCCGTCCAGGCCGCCAGCCTGCGCCAGCTTATCGACGAACTGCAGAAGCGCGGCGCATAGCCGCCGCCCGAGGCGAAGCCCACGGCCCCGCGTGACGCCACCAAACGTCGCGCGGGGTTGTTTCGTTTTCTCCGGGCGCCTCTCCCGTGTCCGCTGGGGATGCTCTGGCCATATCCTCGCCTCATGCTCGCCGTACCCCTGTGCAATCCGCCCCGCAGCCGATGCCGCGCCCCGCGCCTGGCGTGGGCTCCTCCAAAGAGGAGGGTGCGGGCGGCAACACGAGGCCGATGCCGGAGCATCCTCCGGCATCGGCCTTCGTGTGGGTACTGCCTGCTTCCGCCCGTTGCCGCCGCTGGCCCACCGCAAGCGTTGTCTTTGCCGCCATTCCGGCTGGACTGCCGCCGCCTTGCCAGGCTATACGTAACGACGATTCCGCCATGGCCTTTGGCGGAGCAGGGAGGTCCTTTGATGCGTCCATGCCGCTGCATGTTCCTGCTGTTGCTCATCCTCTGCGGGTGCGCCGCCCCGTCCATCACCCTGGAGAGCCTGGAGCCCGCGCACAGCCCGGAAGCGGCGCGCATGCGCCGCTTGGCCGTGGGGACCTTTGACAACGACGCCGGAGGCGTGGCCGCCGCGGCCGTGGAGGGGGCGTTGACCGGCGTTTCCCTTGGCGAGAAACCGTACTTCACACTGGTGGCCGCCGGCCCCCTGCGCGAGGAGGACCTCGCCGCGCGGCGCAAGCGCGGCAAGCTCGCCGGGGTGGATGGCGTGGTGCTGGGCACCGTGTCGCAGAGCGACTGGCGCGACGCGAAAGTCATTCAAAAACGCTCGGTGTGCGTGGCCTACAGGGAGAACGGCGGCTGCCGCAAAACCGCCATGCGCGACGTGCGCTGTGTGACGCGCACGGCATTCTTCGCCTTTACGCCCCGGCTTGTGGACGCGGGCAGCGGGGCCATTGTGCTGGCCGAGGAAATCGGCGGAAGCCGGGAGAGCACCGCCTGCCCGGGATTTGAGGGCGAAAGCCTGCGGCCCGGCGGCAGTTTGCTGGCCGATGCCCGGCGCGAGGCCGTGGAGCGTTTTCGCAACATGGTGGCCCCGCACTTTGTGCGGGTGCGCGTGCCGTTGCTCACGGATGATGATTCCGGCATTCCCGCGTCCCTCAAGAAGACCATTGGGGACGGCGTGGCCTTTGCCCAGGCGGGCGACATGAACCGCGCCTGCTCCCTGTGGCTGGGCGCTTCCGGCTCGCACCGCGCCGG
>MNUQ01000148.1:0-1690 GCA_001871085.1 Desulfovibrionaceae bacterium CG1_02_65_16 | reverse complement strand
GCGCCGGATACGCCCTGCCGTATCTGGCCGGCGTGTGCGCGGAGTACGCCGGGGATTTGGGGCAGGCGCAGGCCGATTACGAGCGTGCGGCGTCCAAGGCGGTCCGCCCCGTGCCGGAAGTCACGTCCGCCCTGGCGCGCATCCGCAAGGCCAGGGCCGACGCCCCCCTGCTGGATGCCCAGACGCGATAACCGCCGGGGCCGTGTGGCGATTCAGCCCGCCGCGCGCACCAGCCAGGCGCAAAATTCGCGATTGGGCTTGAAACCCACGCCCACCGCGCCCTTGCGCGCATAGAGCACAAAGGCCCAGCCCGGATCGAAGCCGCTGGTGGTGGCCGACCAGAGCCCCTCGGGCGAATGCTCGTCGGGTGAATGCTCGTCGGCCAACGCGTCGCCTGCCGCTTGTATGGGGGAAACCGGTCTGGATGGACCCGGTCTGGATGGACCCGGTCTGGATGGACCCGGGGGGGATGCCAAGCCCCGCACAAAATCGTCCGGCAGGGCGGGATCGGCGCGGCCCGCGTCCACCAGGGACTCCAATTCGTTGATGTTCGGCAGCCGCCAGCCAGCGCCGTGGTTGGCTCCTTGGCGCATGGCCTCGTCCCAGTTGAGGAACCCGCCGGAATTCATAGCGCCGGGCGTCCTCCACTCCAGCCCTGTGAGCCGGTCGAGCAGGCCGCCGGGCATGGGGGCGAAGCGCGGCTCTGGCCAGGGCGCGCCCGCGCGTAGTTCGCCGTCCTGGCCCGTGCCGGCGCAGGCCAGCTCGCGGCCCTCGGCGTCAAAGCAGCGCACCTGCCCGGTGCGCGGCAGCGTGCGGCTCGCCCCGCGCACTGGCCAGAGCAGGCGGAACTCGTCCTTGCGGCTGTAAAAGGTGCGGCCGCCCTCCAGGTGCGTGTTCCAGGCGTAGGCCGTTTGCCCGGCCTTGCTGGTGGCGCTCCAATACCAGCCCAGGAACACGTCGCGGAAGGGGTGGCCCTGGGGCAAGGCGGGTTGCTTTTCGCCGTGGTCGATGAGGGAGCGCAGCTCCCGGCGGTTGGGCATGCGCCAGTCGGCATGGCCGAGAAACGCCCGGCGGTTCATGTCGGACACGGCGGCCAGCGCCTCGGTCCAGGGCAGGGGGTAGCCGAGGGGATTGGCGGAGCGCGGCCAGACAAGCCCGGTGGCGGCGTCCTCGGCCATATCGTCGCCAAGGAGCCGGAAGCGGCCCGGCTGTGTCCACACGGGGGGCAGAAGGTGCTGCGTCATGGCGCGAGCCTATGCCACGGGATGCGCCGTATGCAAGCCCCGCCGGTTTTCACGCCGGCCTCCACGCGTGGCGTGAATGCCCCGGCGAATGCCTCCGGCGAATACCGGCGAATGCCGGTGGAGGCCCGGCAAACGCTAGGCTGGTCCGCACTCCCCGGCGCAGCGGCCCTGCTCGCCCTTCAGGTTTTCCGCTCCGTAGACCGCGCGCAGGGCGTCCTTCACCGTGCCGGAGAAGGCGACCACGGGGACGCCGCCCTCGGCGAGGATTGCGCGCGGAACCTCGCCCGCCTCCTGCACGATGACGGCCCGGCAATCGAAGAGCGTCTTCGCCAGCTCCCGCCAGCCAGCCTCGCCCATGCGGCCCGGGTCGAACCCGCCAAAGCCGCCCGCACTGCCGCCCGCACTGCCGCCCGCGCCGCCGCCGGAACAGCCGCCGGAACAGCCCC
>MNUQ01000171.1 GCA_001871085.1 Desulfovibrionaceae bacterium CG1_02_65_16 | reverse complement strand
CCTTTGAGGGCGTTGTAGGAGGCATAGAATTCCGGGGCCTCGAAGACATCCACCAGATGCCCAAGCTCCGCGAGGGCGGCGGCGCAATACCGGCCAATGGGCAACGACCCGCCATACATGGGCAAAACGACCAGAACCCGCATCCTCACCCCCAGCATTTTCGATCAGGTGGCCCATCGGCGACGCGCGGACGCGGCCATTTCCACCTGTTAAATTATCCAGAGTTTGTCTAGATTTTATTTAACATACTTAAATAACAAAGCTCAATGTTCATCGATAACAAATCGCAACAACCGTCCGCACGAGGATTCCCTGTCTGGGACCAGCCAGTCGCGCTCGGCATACAGACGTTCCACAAGCTCACGCACCACGGGCGCGGACCAGTTTCCGCCAGCGCCCAGGTGCCGGGCCAAGAATGTGCGGAACTGGAGACGCAGGGCCGCATGGCCGTCTGCGCCAGCGTGGGGAACAAAGGTAAGGCCCAGTTCATCGTAGGCGCTTTCCATGTCCAACAGCCCGTTGGGCAGGCGGCGCGCATCGCCGGTGGCCAGGTAGCGGGTGAGGCCAGCGTCGCCAAAGGGGCGCAAACAGCGCACGCCCACTTCGCATGGGGCGGATTCCAGGCACGGCAGGCAATCCGTAACGGACTGCAAGACCCTGTGCCCCAGGCCGTAAGGTCCGGTTTCAAAGCACCATGCGGACGACAGGAATGTGGCCAGCACCGGCACGCCGAGAGCGGCGGCGAGGTGCATGGTGCCCGTGTCCGGGGTCAGCAGCAGGTCGAGGCCGCCGACGATGCGCGCCAAGCCGGGCAGATCCGTCGCGCCGCAGCGATTTTCGGCTTGCGCCGCGCGCTTGGGCGGGAGCTCGCGCAGCAGTTGTCGCGCCGCAGTGGCCTCGGCCGCGCTGCCGAGCAGCGTCAGTGGCGCTGCGTCCAGCCCCGGCCGCACATCAAGCAGGCCGGCCACAAGCCCGGTGAGTTCGCGCGGCGGCAGGGAGCGCCGGGATTCGCGTCCGGCCATGACGACGCCCAGGCCCCCTCCCCTGCCCGTGGCTGGCGGGTTCACATCGGCCGGGGCCACGGGCGCGGCGTGGTGCCAGGCCCAAAAATCCGCAATATTCAGGCCGATGCGCCGCATGGCCGACCAGCGCATGGCCAGCCGCGCCCACTGCCCCACGAGCTCCTGGCCGCTATCCCACACGTGGCCGCGCACAAGCGCCGGGTCGAACAGGGCGGCCACCCGGAAGTTGAGCGGCGAGAAATTCAGGTTGTACACACGGTCGCAGTCCAGCGCGCCAAGGACGCGAAAGGCCGGAACGTTGACGCCAAGCAGCTTTGCGGCCTGCTCCGCCCGGGGCAGCTTGGCCAGCGCCGTGCCGTGCGCCACAACCGGGTGCAGGATGGCGAAGGGATATAAAAGCCGCGCCAGTCCCGCCAGGGATTCGTCCAGGCACAGGTGGACCTCGCCCTCGGCCGCGAGGGTGAGCAGCAATCGCCTTGTTTGCACAAGGTCGCCGAAACGGGCGAGCTGAATGACGAGTTGGCGCATGGGGCTCCTCTGGTGGTGGTTTTCTTTACCCCAGGCGGACCGAATCTGGCAAGGAAGGGGGGATTGCCATTTTACAGAAGCCCCTCGGTTTTGGTATACAGCCACGGATGCGCTACTATCCGATATTTGTTGACCTCGCCGCGCGCTCCTGCCTTGTGGTTGGGGCGGGCCAAGTGGGGTTGCGCAAAATTCGCTCCCTGGCGGAATGCGCTCCGCAGCGCCTTCTCATCATTGAGCCCGGCGAACCGGATCCGGCTCTACTGGAACTGGCCAAGCTGCCGGGCGTGCGCCTGGAGCGCCGCGCCTTCGCCGAGGCCGATTTGGACGGCGTGTTTTTGGCCATTGCCGCAACCAGCCGGCCGGAAGTGAACCGGCGCATTGCCGGACTGTGCCGCCAGCGCTGTATTTTGTGCAATGTCATAGACTTACCGGATGAAGGCAGCTTCATCGCGCCCGCGTGCGTGCGGCGCGGCGACCTCACCATAGCCGTCTCCACTGGCGGAGACAGCCCGGCGCTGACCAAACGCATCCGAAAAGACTTGCAGGACCGGTTCGGCGAGGAGTACGCAAGGTTTCTGCTCCTCATGAGCCGGCTGCGCCCGCGCGTGCTGGCGCTCGGCTGGGAGACGGAGGCCAACTCGGAGCTGTTCCGCGCATTGGCTGGGTCGGGTTTGCTTGCCGCCCTGCGCCGGGGCGACGCCGATTTTGCCAGGACGGAGTTGATCGCCCTGCTGCCCCCTGAACTGCATCACCTCATCGCGGAGTTGCTTGATGGGCTTGCCTGATTTTCTGCCGATCCTCATCATCGGCTTGTATTTCTTCGGCACGGCGTTCTACGTGCTCGGCTCGGCGCTGCGCAACGAGCGCATCAAAATCATGGCGCTTGTTCTGGGCGGCGTGGGCTTTGCGCTGCACGGCCTGGACCTTGCGCAGCAGTTGGCTGGCGCGCAGGCGCCCGGCCCGCTGACTTCCGGCCGGTTTCTCTTCAGCCTGCTCGGCCTTGGCATCATGTTCATTTTCCTTGTGCTGTGGTGGCGGCTTAAAATGCGCTTTCTGGCCGTGGTGGCCCTGCCCCTGGCGCTGGTGTTCTACGCCACGGCGGACGCAACCTCGGGCATCAAGGCCACGCTGCCCCCCATGCTCACGTGGTTGTTCTTTCTGCTGCACATAGGCACGCTGTTCGCGAGCATGGCCATGCTCGCCATGGGCGCCGGCGCCGGCGCGGCCTTCCTGCACCTGGAAAAACGCATCAAGACCAAAACCGGGCTCAAGAAATTCCAGCAGGACATGCCGTCCCTCGACACCTTCGACAAGGTCAACCACTGGGTCATCGTGGCGGGTTTTCCGCTCTATGCCCTGGGGCTGGTTTCCGGCTTCGTGTGGGCCTGGTTGTCGTCCAAACGGGTGTTCTCCTTTGATCCCAAGGAGATTCTGGCGCTGGTGATGCTTGGTCTCTACGCCTACCTGTTCCACCAGCGCCTGGCCTACGGCTGGCGCGGCCGCAAGCCCGCAGTTCTGCTCATTGGCGTTTTTCTGCTCATGGTCGTCTCCATGCTTGGCATCAACTTCCTGGTTCCCACAACCTTCCACGGGTTCAAGCCGTAATGGATAAGAACATCTTCCTCGTCGGACTCAACCACCGCAGCGCCAGCGTGGACGTGCGCGAAAAATTCGCCCTCACCAGCGTGACGGACTTTGAAAAGAGCCTGCTCGCCGCCTGCCCCCTGCGGGAGGTTCTGGCGTTGTCCACCTGCAACCGCGTGGAGATCCTCGTCGTGGCCGACGCCGACCGTTGCGCGGAGCAGGACATCACCGAGGCCGTGTTGCGTCATTGGGCCGAGACCTGCCAGGGCCCGCTGGACGTGCTGCGCACCCACACCTACATGCACCAGGGACTTGAGGCCGTGACGCACCTGTTCCGCGTGGCAGCCAGCCTCGATTCCATGATCATGGGCGAACCGCAGATCCTCGGCCAGCTCAAAAAGAGCTACCGCAAGGCCGTTGAAACGGGCACGGCGCGCGTCATCATCAACCGCCTGCTGCACAAGTCTTTTTCCGTGGCCAAGCGCGTGCGCACGGAGACGGCCATCGCCTCCAGCGCCGTGTCCATCAGCTACGCTGCGGTGGAGCTGGCCAAGAAGATCTTCGGCGAGCTTTCCGGCAAAACCGCCATGCTCATTGGCGCGGGTGAAATGGCCGAGCTCGCCGCCACGCACCTGCTCACTTTCGGCATCGACAAGCTGTACATCTGCAACCGCACCTACGCCCGCGCGCTGGAGCTGGCCAAGACCATGCACGGCGAGGCCGTCTTCTTTGAGGACATGGTGGAGCGCCTGCGGGGAGTGGACATCATCATCAGCTCCACCGGCTCGCCCACGGCCATCATCCGCGCCAAGGACATCCGTGAGGTGCTCAAAAAGCGCCGCAACCGCGCCATGTTCTTCATCGACATCGCCGTGCCGCGCGACATCGACCCCGACGTGAACAGCCTGGACAACGTGTACCTCTACGACATCGACGACCTGAAGGAGGTTGTGGAGGAAAACATGAGCGCCCGGCAGGGCGAGGCGGTTAAAGCCAGCGCTATTGTGGACCTGGAGGTGGACGCCTTCGCCACCTGGATGAAGTCGCTGGCGCTGCAGCCCACCATCACCGACCTGTTCGGCCGGGCGGAGGACGTGGCCCAGCGTGAGCTCGCCAAGACGCTCAAGCGCCTTGGTCCAGTGGACGAAGAAACGCACGAGGCGCTGGAGGTGCTGGTGCGCTCCATTGGCCACAAGCTGCTGCACGAGCCCATCTGCTTCCTCAAACGCCGCACGCGCGAGGAAGGCTCGGCCGAACGCTTCATCGACGTGACGCGGCGCATCTTCAATTTGGACGGCGACGCCGTGAACCCGGACGCGCATCTGGATCGCCGCAGCGCCGCTGAGGAAGAACCGCTGGAGTGCGAGTGCTGCCGAGACCCGGAGCCCGACCAGACCGAATCTGGCGACCAGCCGAAACAGCAGTAAGGACGGCGCATGCGCAGCTATCTCATTGAGGATTTCTACCCCGAGCACTTGGACCGGGTGCTTGTCGCCTTGAAGGATAAAGGCTACGCCGGACCTCTGGACGGCATCTTCTACCTGCCCGTGCCGCAGGAGCTGCTCACCGAAGCGCAGCGCGCCCACGCCGACTGCGGCCCGCACATGTTTGTGCTGGAGGCCGTGGATGAGCACACGCTGAAGCTGGAGCTGCTGGTGCGCGCACAGAAAAAACTGCGCTGCGAGTGCGTGATGTACGCCACGCCGGCCCAACGCGAGCACATCATCGACTTTCTCGACGCCTTCATCCGCCAACTGGACATCGCCGTATAGCAATGGAGCGGCCGCTTCCGCTACTTGAGGACCTGCCGGCGAAATGGGCGCGCTTCTGCCTCGGCGTGGAGACCTTCGCCGTCATTGATCTCGGGTGCGGCTTCACGCGCGAGGGCTGCGTCGTGGCCTGTTCCGGCGGCGCGGATTCCACCGCCCTGCTGCTGCTTGCCGCCCTGCTCTGCCGCAAGAATGGCGGCTCAATCATGGCGGTCCATCTCGACCATTGTTTGCGCCCGGATTCCGGCGAAGACGCCGGGTTTGTGCGCGCGCTCTGTGAGCATTGGAGCATTCCCCTTGTGCTGGAGGCCGCCGATGTGCAGGCCCTGGCCGATCAAGCCGGCATCGGACTTGAGGAGGCCGGGCGCAATGCGCGCTACGCGCTGTTTGAACGCGTGCGGCGGCAATGCGGCGCGCAGCGCGTGCTGGTGGCGCATCAGCTGAACGACCTTGCCGAGGACCAGCTGATGCGGCTTGTGCGCGGCGTGGGCTGGCCGTCGCTGGGCGGCATGCCCGCCGTAGACGACACGCGCCACCTGTTGCGGCCGCTGCTGCTCACTCCGCGCGCGGTGATTGAGGCGTTCTTGACTGCCTGTGGTCAGAGCTGGCGCGTGGACGCCAGCAACTTCACCCCGGCAGCCACACGCAACCGTTTGCGGCATGGCGTTCTGCCGGCCCTGATGCGCGAGAACCCCGGCTACCTTGCCGCTGCCAAGCGGCTGTGGCGGCAGGCCCGGCTGGATGCGTCGCATCTTGATGCGCAGCTTGCGCCGCTGCTGGCCCAGCTGCCGCGCACTGCGCCCGGCGAGCCGCTCTTGCTGCCCGCCACCCTGCTCAACGCCGCTGATCCGGCGCTTCGCCTGCGCCTCTTTAAAATTGCGCTGGAGCGCCTTGGCCCGGGCCAGCCGCTGGCCGACGCGCTGTTCCGGCTGGACGAATTGTGGCGGCAGCACGCCACGGAAAAAAGTCTGCGCTTCCCGGGCGACAAAGAGGCGCGCCTCATCAAGTCAGGCGTGGAGTTCAAGCCCATTGACAGGAAAAAAGAGTGCGGCTAAGAGCTTGTGAATCTTTTGCACAAGCAAAAAGCAAATTCCCTTAGGAGGCTTCATGAATATTCTGATCTTCGGCCCCAACGGCAGCGGCAAAGGCACCCAGGGCTCCCTGGTGAAAGCCAAATTCAACCTCGACCACATCGAGTCCGGCGCGATCTTCCGCAAGCACATCGGCGGCGGCACCGAGCTTGGTCTGAAGGCCAAGGAATACATCAACCGCGGCGAGCTGGTCCCCGACGACATCACCATCCCCATGGTGCTCGATGTGCTGAAGAACGCCAGCTCCAACGGCTGGCTGCTCGACGGCTTTCCGCGCTCCCTGGTCCAGGCCGAGAAGCTTTGGGAAGCCCTGCAGAAGGGCGGCGTGAAGCTCGACTTCGTCATTGAGATCCTGCTGCCCCGGCAAGTCGCCAAGAACCGCATCATGGGCCGCCGCCTGTGTGCCAACGACAATAATCATCCGAACAACATCTTCATCGACGCGATCAAGCCCAACGGCGACAAGTGCCGCGTCTGCGGCGGCGCTCTCACGGCCCGCGCCGACGACCAGGACGAGGGCGCCATCGACAAGCGCCACAACATTTACTACGACGCCAAGACCGGCACCCTTGCCGCCGCCTACTTCTACAAGGCGCTGGCCGCCAAGGGCGCCTGCAAATACATTGAGCTCAACGGCGAGGGCTCCATCGACTCCATCAAAAAGACCCTCATCGACCAGCTCTAGACCTTCCTTTGTCATCAAGGCCCCGTCTCCGCCGCAATCGGCCTGGACGGGGCTTTTCTTTTGCCCTTCAAACGGGCGAGACGCTCCCCCTCCGCCTTTTGTGTCACAGGCGATAGCTTCCGCAATGCGGAAAACTGGCCGAGAAGAGCCCCAGCGACTTACTGTGGACAAGCCGTTTCCTCTGCTCGCGCGCCAACAAAAAGGCCCCGCTTCCTGTTGGAAGGCGGGGCCTTTGATGGGCATGGGATTCCGGAAACAGCCGCTAAACCTCAAGCGGCTTTACGCCGCCTCTCTTGATGGGCTTGACCGGAGCGGCCGGGGGCGTGTGGGCGTCCTCCGGGGTCAGGCTGACGATGATGGGCGCTGCCACGTAAATGGACGAGTACGTGCCGACAATGATGCCGATGAGCATGGCCAGGGCGAAATCGTGAATGACATCGCCGCCGAAGAGAAACAGGCTGAACACTGCCAGGAAGGCCAGACCGGAGGTGAGCACCGTGCGCGACAATGTCTGGTTGACGCTCTTGTTGATGACCACGGGCAGCGGATCTTCAGTCCGGGCCGCGTGGGTTTCGCGGATGCGGTCGTAGACGATGATGGTGTCGTTCAGCGAGTAGCCGATGAGCGTCAGGAGCGCGGCGATGATCGTCAGGTCGAACTCTTTGTTCAGAATGGAGAAGGTGCCGATCGTCACAAGGACGTCGTGTATGAGTGCGACGATTGCCCCGAGCGCATAATTGAGTTTGAGCAGAAAGCATAGGCCAAGGGTGATGAGCAACGCGCCCAGCACCAGCCAGACCTGCGGAGCGTTGAGATATTGCAGCGCCGTGATGCCGGCGAAAAGCCCGGCCGCCATGATGCCGGCCGCCATCCAGCGGTGCTCGAAGCGGCCGGAGATGTAGATGGCGATGAGCAGGATGGCGTAATACAGGGCCTCCAGCGCCTTGCCTCGCAGATCGGAGCCCACCTTCGGGCCCACCATTTCAATACGCTTGAACGTGTACTTGTTGCCCGCCAAGTCCTTGTCAAAGGCCTCGGAAACGGTTTTCTGCACCGCAGCGCTGGAGACGTTGTCGCCAATGCTGGTGCGGATAAGGAACTCGTTGTCCTTGGCCTTGCCAAGCTGCTGCACCACAAGGCCCGGCAGATTGGTGGCCTCAAGGATTTTTTTGACATTCTCGACCTTGGTTTCGGCCTCGAACTTGGTTTGCAGGATGACGCCGCCAGCGAAGTCGATGCCGTAACGCGGGCCGCCCTTGCTCACAAGCGAGATGGCTCCGATGAGGATCATCAGGCCGGAGAGCGCGAACGCGAAATAGCGCAGCTTGATGAAGTCGATATTCGTGTTTGGTTTGATCAGATGGAAGCTCATGGCGTCCCCTTAAATGCTCACCGCGGCGTTGGCCGGGCGCTTGCTGATGTACAGGTCGAACATGATGCGCGACACGAAGATTGCCGTGAACATGCTCATGAGAATGCCCAGCACCAGGGTGACGGCGAAACCGCGGATGGGTCCGGTGCCGAACTGGTACAGTATGATCGCCACCAGCACGTTGGTGGTGTTTGAATCAATGATGGCCAGTGTGGCGCGGTCATAGCCCTTGTGCACGGCGTCGGCCGGCTTGAGGCCCAGCCGCAGCTCCTCGCGGATGCGTTCGTAGATGAGCACATTGGCGTCAACGGCCATGGCGATGGTCAGAATGATGCCCGCAATGCCCGGCAGGGTCAGCGTGGCGCCAAAGGCGGCCAAGCCGGCCATGGTGAGCACGATGTTCAACAGGAGCACGATGTTGGCGAAGATGCCGGCGAAGCCGTAGTACACCGCCATGAACACGACGATGCACACCGCGGCGATCAGTGTGGACATGATGCCGGCGTCGATGGATTCCTGACCGAGGGTGGGGCCGACGGTGCGCTGCTCCAGCACGCTGACGGGCGCGGGGAGCGCGCCGGCGCGCAGCACGATGGCCAGGTCGCGCGCCTCGTCCTGGGTGAAGCTGCCGGTAATCTGCGCCCGGCCGCCGGGGATCTTGTCCTGAATAACCGGCGCGGAGTAGCATTTGCCGTCCAGCACAATGGCCAGCCGCTTCTTGATGTTTTCCTCGGTGATGCGCTCAAACACCTTGGCGCCGCGGGCGTTGAAGTTCATGCTCACGGCGAACTGGTTGTTGTTGGACTCAATGGTGGCGCGCGCATCGGTGATATACTCGCCGGTCATCACTGCGTCCTTCATGAGCACGATGGGCGTTTCATTGGCGCCGCCCTTGGAGCCGTGCGTCACCATGGTGGTGATTTCCCGTCCAGGGCCGACCAGCCCCGCCTTGATGCTCGCTGGGTCCACGGAGTCGTCGACGATCTTGAACTCCAAGTGCGCGGTTTTGCCGATGATGGCGATGGCGCGCTCAGGGTCGGTGAGGCCGGGCAGCTGCACCTGGATGCGGTTGCCCTCCTGGCGGCGGATGTCCGGCTCGGCCACGCCGAACTGGTCGATGCGGTTGCGGATGGTCTTGACCGCCTGATCCAATGTCAGCCGGGAAAGTTCCTTCTTATAGGCCGGTGTCATGGAGAGAACATAGCGCACGCGGTCCTCGGGCTGCTTCTCCTTGGCGTCGATCTTGAGGGAGGCGAAACTCTTGGCGAGCAGTTTCTCGAAAGCGTCCTGCTTGTCCGCGCCAACAAGCACGGCCTCAAGCCTGGGACCAGGCAAAATATTGGGCCGCAGCACGGCGAGGTTCTCCTCGCGGGCGCTGGCCTTCAAATCCTGGCCAAGGGTGCCCATGTTGTTCTCAATGGCCTTGTCAACATCGACGCCAAGGGTCAGGTGAATGCCGCCCTTGAGGTCCAGGCCGAGATTGATGGCCGAGTCGGGCAGAATCTTGCCCAACGTTGTGCCCTTGATTCCAGGCGCCGAAGGCAGCAGGAACACCAAGGCGATGAGGATCACCGCGAGGGTAACAAGTAAACGCCAGCGCAGGTTGCGGTACATGTGCTCTCCCAATTGCGTCCGAGTGAGGTGGACATCCTGAAAGCAGGGAATCAGCCGGCCGGCCCTTTGACAAAGACAAGCGCGGACCCGGGCGTAATCCCAGGTCCGCGTTTATGCCTGACGGCTGAAGTTCAAAGGAAAAGTTACTTTCCCTTCTTTTCCAGTTTCGCGAAGGCTTCCGCCTTGTCGGCAACGGTGCTGCGCAGCATTTCCACCTGCACCTTGTCGGCAATTTCAATAATAAGCGTCATCTCAGTCATGCGCACAATGTTTCCATACATGCCGCCGTTGGTGACGACGCGGTCGCCAATCTTAAGATTGCCGATCATCTCCTTGTGCTGCTTCGCCTTTTTCTGTTGCGGGCGAATGAGCAAAAAATAGAAAATGGCGAACATGAGAATGAGCGGGACAAAAGCGCCAAGGGGGTTGCCCTGCGCTCCACCGGTGCCGCCGGCACCGCCCATGGCGAATGCGAGATTGTCAAACAGCATGAATTCCTCCTGGGTGGTGGCGCCACCGGCGAATTGCCGGAAGCGTCCGCCCTCTCCTTAAGCCGGCACGTACAAATTGCCGTACGGGCGATGGGAGAAGGGCTTGATCTTAACAAAATCCGCCGCCAGGATTTCCTTGGCGTTCAGCCCAAGCTCCTTGGCGTACTCCTTGACCAGCTCTTCGATGACGGCCTTATCGGCCTCATCCACGGGCTGCGCGGTAAGTCCAGGGCCGATCTGCTCAGCCGGAACCTCGCCGCGCACATAGATCACGCCGCCGTGCATGCCTGTTCCCAGGCTGCGTCCGGCGATCGGTTCCGTCGGCTTATCAGAGAACATGCCAAGAAGCAAAAGGATTCCGCCAGCCATGTATTCGCCAAGGAAGTCGCCGGCCTTGCCGCCGATGATGATGGTGGGCAGTTTCTCCATGTAGGCTTTCATATGAATGCCCACGCGGTAGCCCACGTCGCCCTTGATGAAGATTTTGCCGCCGCGCATGGCGTAGCCGACAACGTCGCCAGCCAGTCCCTCGATGACCACCAGACCGTCGTCCATGGTGTTGCCAACGCCGTCCTGGGCGTTGGCCTTCACGCGGACTCTGGGGCCGCGCATGAAGGAGCACATGTCCTGTCCGGGCACGCCATTGATCTCAAATTCAAGGTCGCCCACCAGGGCGTCGGCTATGTAGCGCTGTCCATTGACATTATTCAACACGATCTTGGTGGCGCCATTGGCCACGGCCTCGCGGATCTGCTCGTTGAGCTGGCGGTAGTAGATGCCGCTCGCGTCCAGGGTGAAAGTTTTGGCCATTTCCTACGCCTCCAGATGCACGATGACCGGTTCGCCCGCCTTGGGCATCCACACGCGGTCCAGGTCGTCCTGAACTTCGCGGATGGCGCTCTCCTCGCTCGACATGAACACCATGTCGTCCTTTTCAGCCACCACAAGCGGCCGCAGCTTAATGCGGTCGTTGAGGCCGAAGAGGCCGGTGTTGTCCGCCACGAGAATGGCGAAGGGGCCGTTCAGGAGCGCCTGTCCGTACACCATGCGCAGGGCGGTGTAGACGTCCTTTTCCTGCTTGGGCATCCGCGCAATCTCGTCCCAGAACGGCGGCGCGAAGACCTTGCAGGCCATTTCCTTGCTGAGGCCGTGCTTGCGGATGAGCAGATCAAGCTCGTAGGCCACGACCTCGGTGTCTGTCATGAGCGTGCACAGGTAGTTGTGCTCGCACAAATAGCGGCGGTTGATGCCGTAAGAGCTGATCTCGCCGTTATGGACGATGGACCAGTCAAGCAGCGTGAACGGATGCGCGCCGCCCCACCAGCCCGGGGTGTTGGTGGGAAAGCGGTTGTGCCCGGTCCAGATGTAGGCCTTGTATTCCTCCAGACGAAAGAAGTCGGCGATGTCTTCCGGAAAGCCCACGCCCTTGAAAGCGCCCATGTTCTTGCCGCTGGAAAAGACGAAGGCGCCAGGAACCTTGTGGTTGATGTGCATGACAGCGCCGACGACATAGTCCTGCTCGCCGAGCTCGCGCACTTCTTGCGGGCGGTCCTTTTTGATGGTCAGGAAATAGCGCGACATGATGGGCGGTTTTTTGATGCTGATGACCTTGCGGGTCGGAATGGGCTCGGCCAGATGGACCGTGAAGTAGTGCTTGAGCACTTCCTCGGCGCTATCCTGCGCGGCCTGGGTGTCGCACATCAGGTGGAAGGCGTACTTGTCGGCCAGGTCTGGGTAGATGCCATAGGCCGCGAAGCCGCCGCCCAGACCATTGCCGCGGTCGTGCATGCAGGCCATGGACCGGATGGGCATGTCGCCGGGAATGAGTCCACGCTTTTTGTGGATCACCCCGAAGACGCCGCAGCCGGAGATGTCTTTCTGGAAGTCGTAATACCGTTCAGGTGCTTTCATCCTACTCGTGCTCCTACGCGGATGTTCTGCCAGGGCGCCTAGCGGGCGGCCTGCGCCGGCTCGGGGTTCCAGGTCTCGTCGAACAGCTCCGCAGGCCAGAGGAAAACCTCGGGCCCGGCGTTGATGAGCTTGTCCTTGGCCTCGCCGGCGAGCGGCATGGCGAACTTGATGAAGGCGGTGTACATGCCGCCCTTGTCGATATCGCCCACAAGGACATACCCCACCAGCTTCTCGTCGCGGAAGACGAGCTTGCGGTAGATTTCCTTGGCCTCGTCCAGTTGGGCGAAGATTTCGAAGTTCTTGTCGCCCTCGGGCGGATTCACCGTGCCGACGGAGATTGTGGGCAGGCCATAGAAGCTGATGGAGTTCATGGGCAAGCCGCCCATGTACGGCTGCTTGGCGCCAGCCATGTTCCGGCCGGAGGCGTAGCCCTGGTTGTAGGCGTTGGGCCAGATGGGCACCACGCGGTGCTCGCCGGAGAGCATGTCTATGGCTTGCGCCACATCGCCCGCGGCGTACACGTCCTTGGCGCTGGTCATCAGCTTGCCGTCCACGATGATGCCGCGCTCCACCTTGATCCCGGCCTCTTTGGCCAGCGCGCTGTGAGGCACCACGCCGATGGCCACCACGACGACGTCGGTTTCAAGGAATCGGCCGTCGGTGAGCAGCACGCCCTTGACGTGACCGTCCTGATCGCGCTGAATCTCCTTGGCGGTGACGCCGCAGTTGACTTCGATGCCGACCTTCTTGAGACGGTTGGCGGCAAGCTTGCCGGCCTTCTCGTCGAAGCCGCCGGAAAGGATGCGCGGGGCCAGCTCCACGATGGTGACGCTCACGCCGCGATCGTGCAGGCTCTCGGCCGCTTTCAGGCCGATGAGGCCGCCGCCGATGACCACGGCGCGCTTGATCTTGCTCGAAAGCTCAATGAGCGTCTGTGCGTGGGCAAGGGTGGTGAAGGAGTATATGTCCGCGCCCTTCACGCCCGGAATGGGCGGCACAAAGGGCACGCCGCCGGTGGCGATCAGCAGGCGATCATACTTGATCGTCTCGCCTTTGTCGGTGGTCACGGTCTTTTGGACCGTGTCGACCTTGGCGGCGCTGGTGCCGAGCTTCAGCTCGACGCCGTTCTTGGCGTAATAGTCCGCGCCGCGCAGGGCGAGGCGTTCGGGGCCGATCTTGCCGGCCAGCAGATACGAGATGAGCGGACGGCCATAGGCGGCGGTGTCTTCCGCGCCGATGATGACAATCTGCCCTTTGGGGTCGTGCCGCCGGATGCCCTCAATGGCGCCGATGGAGGCCACGCCGTTGCCGATAATCACGTAAGTCATAGCGTCCTCATGAGGCTTTCACGTTTCGTGACGGGCACATGCCCACTAGCGTTCCTCTTGCTTCAGCGCCTTGTTGGGGCAGGCGGCCACGCAGGCCGGGCCGCCGGGGCGGTCAAAGCACAGGTCGCACTTGACGATTTTCTGCTCCAGCGGATGGCGGGCGATGGCCCCGTACGGGCAGGCCATAAGGCAGGACCAGCAGCCGACGCATTTCTCGCGGTTGTATACGGTCCGTCCGGTCTCCGGGTCCTTCTGCAGCGCGCCGGAAATGCAGGCGGCCACGCAGGCGGGCTCGTCGCAGTGGCGGCAGGAAAGGGCCACGCAGGTGGGGCCGTTCTCGTACACATGCTTGCAGGAGGAAACGCCGTTCTGGCCGCGCTCCACGGTGTAGGCAAGGATGAGATCCTTGCTTTGGGAATGGGCGGTGATGCAGGCCAGCTCACAGATGTGGCAGCCGATGCAGACGTCCTTGTTAGGGTAGACGCGTTTCATATTCTTCTCGCCCCCTTGTTAGCGACCGGCGTGCTTGACGCCAAGAATGTCCATCTCGGTGTCGGTCATGCCGACGGCGCGCAGCTTGTCGCGGTTGCCGCGCAGGCTTTCGATGGAGTTGAGGCCCATGCCGCCAAGCATTTCCTCAATCTCGTGGCCCCAGGCGCGCACGAGGTTGACCATCTTCTGGGCGGCCACCTCCGGGTTCTGGCGCTTGGCCAGGCGGGCGTCGTTGGTGGCGATGCCCCACGGACACTTGCCGGTATAGCACTTGGCGCACAGCGTGCAGCCAACGGCGATCAACGCCGAGGTGGCGATGTAGCAGGCGTCCGCGCCAAGGGCGATGGCCTTGACCACATCGGCGCTGCAGCGCGTGCCGCCGGCGGCGACAATGGAGGCCCGGTTGCGGATGCCCTCGTCGCGCAGACGCTGGTCAACCGAGGCCAAAGCCAATTCGATGGGAATGCCCACATTGTCGCGGATCATGCCCGGAGCCGCGCCAGTGCCTCCGCGAATGCCGTCGATGGCGACGATGTCCGCCCCGGCGCGCACAATGCCCGAGGCGATGGCCGCCACATTGTGCACGGCGGCGATTTTGACGCTCACGGGCACGCGGTACTCGCTGGCCTCCTTGAGGGCGAAGATGAGCTGGTGCAGGTCCTCAATGGAATAGATGTCGTGGTGCGGAGCCGGAGAAATGGCGTCGGATCCGAGGGGAATCATGCGCGTCTGCGAGACCATTTCGTTGATCTTCACACCGGGCAGGTGGCCGCCAATACCGGGCTTGGCGCCCTGGCCAACCTTGATTTCGATGCCGACGCCCGCGTTCAAAAAGTCGCGGTGCACGCCAAAGCGCCCGGAGGCGACCTGGACGATGGTGTTCTTGCCGTACTTGTACAGGCTCTTGTGCAGCCCGCCCTCACCCGTGTTGTAGCAAATGCCCAGCTCGGTGGCGGCGCGCGCCATGGCGATGTGCAGATTGAAGTTGATGGACCCGAAGCTCATGGCGGAGAACATGATCGGGTAGTTCAGCTCAATCTGCGGAGCGAGCTTGGTCTTGAGCTTGGGACTGCCGTCCTTGGTCTTGCTGAACTCCAGCTTGTCCGGCTTGCAGCCAAGGAAGGTCTTCAGCTCCATGGGCTCGCGCAAGGGGTCGATGGAGGGATTGGTGACCTGGCTGGCGTCGAGCAGCAGCTTGTCCCAATAAATCGGGATATTGACCGGGCTGCCCATGCCGGTCAGCAGCACGCCGCCGGTGTCGGCCTGTTTGTAAATGTATTTGATGAACTCGGGCCGCCATAGCGCGTTGTCCTTGAAATCAGAATGCTTCTTCTGGATCAGGATCGCGGAGGTTGGGCAAAGGGCCTCGCAGCGGTGGCAGCCTACGCACTTGGCGTTGTCGGCCATCACCTTCTGGCGCGTCTCGTCCCAATAGTGGGCCTCGTAGGAGCACTGGCGAACGCAGACCTTGCAGTTGATGCACAGGTCCTTGTCGCGGACAATAGTAAAATCGTGATAGTTTCGGTTGATCGGCTGAAAAAGCAAGACCGTTACCTCGCTCCAATTGGTTTGGCTGAACGCGCACGGGGCCGCTGGCCGCCTCCCTCTGCTTCAAAAAGTCATACCATCTGGCAGGGGGTCGCCAGAAAAGCATAACGCCACTGGGCTGTCAACAATTGAATGACAAAAAGGTCTGAAATTTCGTTTTTTGTCATTTATGCACAATGACGCCAAAGTGTTCCGCAGTTTCATTTTACGAAAAATGAACGACAAAAAGGGCCTCTTTCCCGAAGGAAAATCGACCCTTCATGTAAAATCAGACGGTTGCCCAATGGATCAATCCCAGGGCGTGGGAATCGAGCAAAAGCGGGTGGTGGGGCAGAATGCGCACGGTGAAGCCGAAGCGGCCGGCCTCCGGGGGCATAACCTCACCGCGATACAGGTGCCAGCCGTCGCCAAGTTCCTTTTCCGGAGTCATAAGCGTGGTGCGCCGACTGGTGAAGGCGCTGTCCTGACTCACCGGGCCGTGGTAAATCTCCACGCGCACGTCCGAGGGCGACAAGCCATCCAGGTGCACGCGCGCCTCCACAAGGATGGGCTCCTCCACAAAGACCGTGGCGTGGGTCTCGGTGCGGATGTCGGCGATGGCGAGATTGCTCCAGCGCGTCATAAGCCGCGTGCGCCACTCGGCCAGATCCTTGGCGGCGCGGAATTCATCCTGCACCAAGCTTACGTAGTTGCGGCAGGAAGGCAGATAGGCCTTGTCCACATATTCCTCCACCATGCGGTGGGAGTTGAACACCGGCCCAAGCTGGCGCAGGGCCGACTTCATCTTGCGGATCCACGTGCGCGGGAGGTTGCCCCGGCCACGGTCATAGAATTCGACGAGGATGTCATTCTCCAGCAAATTAAAAAGCGTCTGGCTTTCCACAAAGTCCTGATAGGCGAGATCCTCGTACTCCTCTCCCCTGCCGATAGCCCAGCCAAGGCTGTTGTCGGCGCGGTAGGCCTCATCCCACCAGCCATCCAGGGTGGATATCTGCAGCACGCCGTTGCTCATGGCCTTCATGCCGCTGGTGCCGCAGGCCTCCAGCGGTCGGCGCGGATTATTCAGCCATACGTCGCAGCCCTGCACCATGCGGCTGGCGATCTTGACGTCGTAATCCTCCAAAAACACCATGCTTGCGCGGCAATCCTCACGACGACAGAGCTGCTGCAGCTCCTGGATGATCTTTTTGCCCTCGTTGTCGTTGGGGTGGGCCTTGCCGGCGAAGATGAACTGCACGCGCCGCTTGGGGTCGGTCAGCAGCTTCACCAGCCGTTCCTTGTCCATCAGCAGCAGGTTGGCGCGCTTATAGGTGGCGAACCGCCGCGCGAAGCCAATGGTCAGCGCCTGCGGATCCAGCACCTCGTCGGCAATCTGCAGCTCCTTCTGCCGCGCGCCCTTTTCCAGCAGCTGGCTGCGCAGGCGTTTGCGCACAAAATCCACCAGACGCTCGCGCAGGCGCTCGTGCGTGCGCCACAGCTCGGAATCAGGGATGGACTCGGCCTGGTCCCAAATGCGGGCGCAGTCCGGATCCTCGCGCCAGTTGCCCAAGTAGCGGTCAAAGAGAATTGACATGTCCGTGGCGACCCACGTGGCGGCGTGAATGCCGTTGGTGATGGAGCCGATGGGCACGTCTTCCACGGGGTTGAGCGGCCAGACCTTGCGCCACATGGCGCGCGAGACCTTGCCGTGCAGTTTGGAAACGCCGTTGTTGAAGCGCGAGAGCCGCAGCGCCAGCACAGTCATGCAGAACTGCTCGCCGTCATCGCGCTGGTCCTCGCGGCCAAGGGCCATGAACACCTTAAAGGCCAGACCGAGCTTGGCGGCATAGCCCTCAAAGTACTTCTGCATCAGCTCGGGCGGAAAACGATCGTTTCCGGCAGGCACGGGCGTATGCGTGGTGAACACGCTGGAGGAGGCGGTGAGCTCGGTGGCGGCCTCGAAGGACAAGCCGTGGTCCTGCATATAGACGCGGATGCGCTCCAGTCCGGCGAAGGCCGAATGCCCCTCGTTCATATGGATGACCATGGGCTCGATGCCGAGCTGCGTGAGCGCCTTGATGCCGCCGATGCCCAGCAGAATTTCCTGCCAGAGGCGCATTTCCAGTCCGCCGCCATACAGCCGCGCCGTCACTTGCCGGAATTCCGGGGAGTTGTCCGGCAGGTTGGTGTCAAGCAGGTACAGGCTCACCTTGCCCACGCGGGCTTCCCACACACGGGCGCAGAGGTTCTGCCCGGCAATGTCCACGCACACGCGCACCTGGTTGCCCAGGTCGTCCTGCGCGGGCTTAATGGGCAGTTGTTCAAAGTCATGGTCCGGGTAGCGTTCCTGCTGCCAGCCGTCAGGGGTCATGTACTGACGGAAGTAGCCCTCGCGGTACAGCAGGCCCACGGCCACAAGCGGCACATTGAGATCGCTGGCGCTTTTGAGATGGTCGCCGGCGAGAACGCCCAGACCGCCCGAGTAGATGGGCAGGCACATGGCGATGCCGTACTCCAGGCTGAAATAAGCCACCGCCATGTTGCGCCCT
>MNUQ01000052.1 GCA_001871085.1 Desulfovibrionaceae bacterium CG1_02_65_16 | reverse complement strand
TTTGTCCTTTTACCGGCCAAAACCATGCCACTTTTGTCCGGCCCCGAAACCCCATGTTATGCTTGCGTAATTTGTGCCGGGCATCCCGCTTGGCGCACAAACGCAAGGAGCTATCATGCCCTCCACCTTTCTTTCGTTACGGCGCGATGCCCAAAACCCCCGAAGGGGCCGCATCGCCGAGCGCACCCTGAACCTCGGTGGCGAGGCCGAAACCTGGCGCTACGCGTATGATTCCGCAGGATGCCTCGCCCGCGTCGCCGATGGCTCGGGCGGTCTGCTGGAGGCCTACCTGTAGGACCACGAGGGTCGCCGCCTCGCTGACATCAACCCGCAGCGCTTCCGTGGCGAGCGCAGGTACACGTACAGCGCCGGCAATCGGCTACTCCAGGCCGGGGCCGTTCAGTACGGCCATGATCGCGCGGGCTTTCGGAACCTGAAGATCGAGGCCAGCGCTTCGGGGCAAGGCGAGACGCACTATTACTACGAGCCCTCGGGCCTGCTGCTGCGCGTGGACCTGCCGGATGGGCGACGCATCGACTACGTGTATGACGCCAAGGGCCAGCGCACGGAGAAGCGCATCAACGGCCGCGTGCTCGAGGCCTATCGCTGGCTGGACCCGCTGCGGCTCTCGGAATTCCACGACGGGCGCGAGTGGTGGAGGCTGGCGTACCTTGAGGGACGGACGCCGGTTGGCGTGACGAACGGCGAGGACTCGTACTTTCTGCTCTGCGACCAGGTTGGCACGCCCCTGCCCTTGCCACCACGGATGGCCATGTTGTACAGACGATGCAATACGACAGCTTCGGCAACCTGTTGCAGGTGCGTGGCGATGTGGTGCGCCTGCCCATCGGCTTCGCGGGCGGGCTCTTCGACGCCGACACCGGCCTGACGCGCTTCGTGTGGCGCGCCCCCTTCGGGGTTCATTCCCGACCCTCAGCGCCAGTTCCATGCGCGCAAAGGGCGGCGACAACGACTGGTATGGCTACTGCGTTGATGATCCGGTGAACCGGGTGGACATGTGGGGGCTATGGTCGCTGTTCGGCTTCGGGGGCGAGGAGCAGAAGACAGACGGTGGGAACACGCAGCAAGGCAGAACCGGACGCGATGACAACCCCTACTGCAAGGTGTATCCGTGCGATGACAACGGGACCATGCAGGGGGACTACAAACCTATTGAAGGCCGTAAGGATGTTCCGCCATTTATGATTCAATTCCCGATGCTTGACCCTATCGTTTGGCCTTTCGAGAGCTACTATGAACGCCATAAAGTGGAGAAAGATAAGAAATAGTAACAAAAGGAGACGGTGGATGTCAAAGGCGTGGTACATTGTTGAAGTGTACTGTTTGCTAACGATAAGCCATGTATTGCAAAGAGTACGACAAGCGATCGAAGATCCTGTGCTGCTGGCTATCCTGATGTCTCATCTTGCGTTTGTGCTCGTAACAGCGCTGTTGACATTTCGCGGAAGCCGCATTGCCAGTCGACTTCTTGCCGCATTCATAGTCATAAGCGCGGTATATTTCTTCTGGGCTCAAAGAATATTCGCGCCTGGATTTGATATTTACAGGGCGTACATGATGCTCATCCAAACCTACCTTATCATCGGCGCCACCAAGCTCTGGCGCATCAAGGAACTGCCCATGCGCTTCACAAATCCGCCGACGGAAGAGCAGGCGCACAACTGAGGTCGGCGGCACCCATCAAATGAAAATGGGGCGAGGGGTGTGTAACTCCTCGCCCCGTCGATATTGGCAGACTCGTCAGGCTGCGGTCGCGGCTACGCCTCGCCGCTTTTGCGCACGGGGTAGGGCGCGGGGCTGGCGATACAGATTGGTACGGCTATTGCGTGGATGACCCGGTGAACCGGATGGATGCGTGGGGGCTGGAGGTGGAGTTCTGCGAGCGTCCGAACGAAATCCCTGGATTTCAGTGGACCAAAATTCCGCACCATTGGCTCAAGACAAACACATATGAAGCAGGTCAGGGAGAAATAGGAAGAGGTGTCCCCGGGCGCAATGGCGATTCTGGCGGGTTATTCGTCGATACGGAGTGGACTGACCATACAGGACAATCCAAGGCGCCAAACGCTGAATGCTGGCCCGTACCAAACGTTGACGAAAATTGCGTCAACAAGCTGATCAAGCCCGGCGCCCCTTCCGGGATATGGGTGCCTGGCGCGAACGATTGCCACGAGCAGGCACGTGACGTCCTTGACTACTGCCGTACCGACCAGGAGTAGCAGATGAGACCGACCACCAGGGTGAATGCGATGAAACGATGGTTGCCGTTAGTGGTATTGGGGGTAACCCTGCTGGTCAAAGCGCTGGTCCACTCATGGCTCTGGACCATGACAACTTGGCCACCGGATGCCGCTCGCCAACTCCCGAAGGCGCTCGAGGGCTTTGCCTTTCTAGCCGGCCCAGCATGTCTTTGCCTGTTTTGGCTGCTCTGGCGGAGGGGGGATCAAGGTGGAGCGCGAATTTCAATCCTAAAACGACGCGCAGGAGCTGCTGCCCTTACAGTCACAGTCCTGCTGTGGTTCTTTCTTGTGATGCAGTGGCTTCAGGCCGCTTGGGTGGCTGGAACGCCAACGGAATTCCCCATGTATTGGGTCGTGCGGAGCTTCAAAATGTACTTGTCCGCGGACATCTGCCTCCTCGTGGGCGGTCTGTTGTCCTTCTGGCTCAAAGGCGTTCGCATGCCTCCTCGCTTGAACGGCCAAGGAGAATAATCATATCGAGGGCCCCATCCGCTCTATGGGAGCCCCCCACTGCCCAGATGAAGGGGCTTGCCTCCGCAAAGGCAAGCCCCTTCATCTTTCCCGTGTCGATTCCTCACGCCACCTGAACCTGCTTGACCAGCCGCAACGGTGCTTCCTGTGCGGTTCCGAGCTTCGGCAGCAGCGCGGGGCGTCGGCAGCCGCTTGCGTCCTTCCACAAACAGCGGGTGACACTCACCGCGCGCGACGCGACGGCCCCCCGGCAAGCTGATCCAGGCATTCTGATCTGCATCCGGGCGCATTCGCACGGGATGACAGCCGGACCGTTAGGCGGTATTCCAAAGCCGCGCCGCCCCGCACGGCGCGCGGGCCAAACGGCAACACCCCGCAACAACAGGATGCGAAACCATGAAGCGATTCGCCGACTTGAGCGAGCAGGAGATTCTGGCTCTGGCCATCACCCTGGAGGAGGAGGACGAGCGCGTCTATGCCGACTTCGCCGACGGCCTGCGCGACGCCTATCCGGCCACGGCCGCCATCATGCTGGGCATGGGCGCGGAGGAGACGGTCCACCGCCAGCGTCTCACCGAGCTTTTTCAGCAAAAGTTCGGCGATCACATCCCGCTCATCCGCCGGGGCGACGTGAAGGGCTTTGTGCAGCGCAAACCCCTGTGGCTGGTGCGGCCGCTTGGGCTGGACAAGGTGCGCCGCTTCGCAGCGTCCATGGAGCTTGAGACCCGACAGTTTTACGAGCGCGCCGCCGAACGCGCGCAGGACGCCGACATCCGCCGCCTGCTCGACGACCTGGCCCAGGCCGAGCGCGGGCACGAGCGCAACGCCGAACGCCTGTCCCAGGCCAACCTCGGACAAGAGGCGCGGGAGTCCGAGGACGCCACCCAGCGCCGGCTGTACGCGTTGCAGGTGGTGCAGCCGGGCCTGGCCGGGCTCATGGACGGCAGCGTGTCCACGCTGGCCCCGGTGTTCGCCGCCGCCGCCGCCACGCACGACAGCTGGCAGGCCTTTCTCGTGGGCCTGGCCGCGTCGCTGGGCGCGGGCATCAGCATGGGCTTCGCCGAGGCGCTCTCCGACGACGGCAGCCTGACAGGCCGGGGCCACCCCTGGATACGCGGCGTCGTTTGCGGGGTCATGACGACTCTGGGCGGCATCGGTCACACGCTGCCCTTCCTCATCAAAAGCTACAATCTCGCCATAACCGTGGCGCTGGCCGTGGTGGCGCTGGAGCTGGGGGCCATCACCTGGATACGCTCCAAGTACATGGACACGCCCATGCTCTCCGCCGCGCTGCAAGTCGTTCTCGGCGGGGTGCTCGTCTTTTTGACCGGCATGCTCATCGGCAACGCCTAGGCCTCCCGGTCAGAACCAGGGGATTCGCGGCGGCGCGACAGCCTCAAGCTGGCCCATGCTGGCCCATGCGGGCCCATGCGGGCCGGCATCGCACGGACGAAAGCGCCCCTTCGACCGCTTCTCCGCTGGAGGCCACGGCGAATGCCACGGCGAATGCCACGGCGAATGCCGCCCCGAAGCATGGCGGCTACGCTTCCCGGCTACGCGCCAGCGCCTTCGCTTTCCGCCGTCAGGGCCTCTAGTCTTCCGCCTTAGCCAAACCGCGCATAAGGGCGATCTCCCGCGCATAGCCCGGCAAGTCGTTGGGCGTCTCCAGCACAAAGGGCAAGTGCCGCAGCCGGGGGTGGTTCACCACGCGGGCCAGGGCGTCGATGCCGATATGCCCCTCGCCGAGCCGCGCATGCCGGTCCTTGCGGCTGCCGCGCGGATTCATGCTGTCGTTCAAGTGCACGGCGCGCAGCCTGGGCAGACCGATCGCCGCGTCGAACTCCGCAAGCACGCCGTCCAAATCGTCCACAATGTCGTACCCGGCGTCGAACACGTGGCAGGTGTCCAGGCACACGCCCAGCCGCTCCGCCCGGGCCGAGGCGTCGATGATCGCCCGCAGCTCCCCGAAGCTCCCCCCCACCTCGCTGCCCTTCCCCGCCATGGTCTCCAGCAAAACAACCGTGGCGCAGTCCGCCGGCATCGCCTCGTCCAGCGCCGCGGCAATGGCTTTGATGCCCGCCACGACGCCCTGCCCGTGGCAGCCGGGGTGCAGATTATACAGCGTGCCCGCAGGCAGGGCCGCGAGACGCCGCAAATCGTCGTGCAAGGTCTCAATGGCGAAACGCCGCGTGTCCGGATTGGCCGCGCAGGGATTCAGAGTGTAGGACGCGTGCGCAATGAGCGGCCCGAGGGCATTCGCCCTTCGGCCATTCGGCCCAAGACCATTCGGCCCGGGGCTCCGCCCGCGCGCGAGCATGGCGAAGGCGGCCAGATCCGCCGGGACGAGATCCTTGGCCTTGCCGCCGCGCGGATTGCGCATGAAAAACTGGAACGTGCTCGCCCCAATGGAAAGCGCCGTGCGGCCCATGTGCAGAAAGCCCTTGGCGGTGGAGAGGTGGCAGCCGATGTTCAGCATGATTGCTCCGGTGCTCGCGGTTGCGGGGCGGCGCGCGGCCGCCGCCGTCAGATGAGTGAAGCCTGGCGCGGTCCGACTGGCTTGGCCGGGAACCCAGAAGGGGCCGAGGGGGCCGAGGGACTGGCATCATCGGGCCAGCCGGAAAGCAGCGGGCTGTGCGGATCATGCGCGGCGCGATGGGCCCGCGCCCGCGCGGCGTCGGCCGTGGCGTAACAATACGCGCAGCCGTGGACGCAGGTGTCGTACTGGCCGATATCCACGCTTTTGGCGCAGCGGCAGGCGGCGCGCTGGCCCGCGTCATGCCCGGCCGGCGCGGCGATGCCGAACAGCCGCGAAAGCAGCCCGCCGTCCACGCACGCGCCCGGGGCGATGCCTATGGCCGACAAGTCCTCGGCGCAGGCGCAGGAGCGCATAACGATGCCGCGCGCGCCGGCGATTCCCGCCAGCCGGGCCGCAAGGTCCCGCAGCCGCGCCGGGTCGTGGTCGATGACGCCAAGCCCCGGTGCGCGGGCCAGGTTGCGCACGGTCTTGCGGTACATTTCCAAAAAACTGATGGTGACCCGCGCGGTCTTGCCGGCAAGCGCGTCGGCCAGACGGGTGAAGTTCGCCACATGCGCGGCCTCGTCCATGACCCCGCAAAGAATGATGGGATCGTAGCGCCAAAGCACACGCTCCGGCCCTGTCGGCCCAAGCCGCGCCGAAAGGTCGCGAAAGGCGGCCAGCGCGGCCTGAACCGCCGGGGCGGCGGGCTCCAGCGCGCGCGGATAGCCGGTGATGGTGTATTGAAAGACAAAGCGCAGGCCGCGCGCCTCCAGCTCCGGCAAATACGGCAAAAGCGGCCCGGCGTTGCGCGTCCACAAGACCATGGCTGAGACGGCGGCGGGCGAAAGGTCCACGCGGCGCAGCTGGCGCGCGTTAAAGGGGTTGCGCACGAGACAGAAACCCGCGCGCACGCGGTGCATGAGCCACTCGGCGTACAAGGCCGGAATGTCGGTGCGGCGGCTGGCGCTGATGATCATGTGCTACTCCCGGCGCGGATTGGACCAGCGGCGGGGCGCGGAGTCAAGCCCCGGCTGCCCCCGGCGCGCAAAACGCCCCGCGCGCATTGACAAGCGCGCCCTTTTCAGCCCAACCATAAAGGACGGCCGGCCCCGGGCGTTTCCCCGCGCACGGGCGGCCAATTGCAGCCACGCGGGAGGAGCGGAAGTGCGCGAGCCAAAATCGCCAGAGTCGTCTGCGCCGCAAGAGCCCCCGGAGCCGACAGCGGCGGAGAACGCGGCGAGCGGGACGAACGGTGAGACCCCGCAAAGCGGCCAACCATCCGGCCCGCCGAATGGCCTGCCGAATGGCCCGCCGAATGGCCCGCCCGCCGGACAACAGGCCGGACGACAAGCCGGTTGGCTGGCCGGCTGGACAACCGGATGGCCGGCCGAATGGTTGCGCGGCCACCAACAACTGGCCCTGCTTGTTGTCGCCATTTTCGTGGGCGTGTTGGGCGGCTATGGGGCCGTGTTGTTCCGCTTCATCATCAAAATGGCCCAAGGGGCCTTCTATGGCCAAACGGGCGACATTCTCGACTTCGTGTCCAGCCTGCCCAGATGGATGCTCGTGGTCATGCCCGCCCTGGGCGGCCTCATTGTGGGCCTGCTGGTGCATTACGGCGCGCCCGAGGCCAAGGGCCACGGCGTTCCCGAGGTCATGGAGGCGGTGCTGCTGCAAAACGGCCGCATCCGCAAACGCGTTGCGCTGGTCAAGATTCTCGCCTCGGCCATCTGCATCGGCTCCGGCGGTTCGGTGGGACGCGAGGGGCCCATCGTGCAGATTGGCGCGGGCGTGGGCTCCACCGTGGGCCAGGCCCTGCGCGTCACCCCGGTGCAGCAGAAAACCTTGGTGGGCTGCGGCGCGGCGGCCGGCATCGCGGCCACGTTCAACGCGCCCATCGCCGGGGTGCTGTTCGCCCTGGAGGTGCTGCTGGGCGATTTCGGCCTCACGTCCTTTTCCCCGGTGGTCATCTCCTCGGTCACGGCCACGGTGATTTCGCGCCACTATTTCGGCGATTTTCCGGCCTTCGTCATCCCGGCCTACCAGGTGGCGGGCATTTGGGACTACCTGCTCTACCCCGTGCTCGGCCTCTCCTGCGGGCTGGCGGCCGTAATCTTCGTCACTGCGCTCTACGCCGCGGAGGACGCCTTCGACGCCATGCGGCGCATCCACCCGGTGGTCAAGCCGGTGCTGGGCGGGCTTATGCTGGGCGCGCTGCTGCTGTGGCTGCCGCAGGTTTTCGGCGTGGGCTACGGGGCCATCAACCTGGCCCTGGTGGACAAGCTGGCCGCGCCCATGCTGCTGGCGCTGGTGCTGGCCAAGATCCTCGCCACCTCCGTCACCATCGGCAGCGGAGGCTCCGGCGGCGTGTTCGCGCCCTCGCTGTTCGTTGGGGCCATGACGGGCGGGGCTTTCGGCTACGCCGCGCAGGCGCTGCTGCCCGGGCTCACGGGCAATCCCGGCGCCTACGCCCTGGTGGGCATGGGCGCGCTGGTGGCGGGCAGCACGCACGCGCCCATCACGGCCATCCTCATCATCTTCGAGATGACCAACGACTACCGCATCATCCTGCCGCTGATGCTCTCGTGCATTTTAAGCACATTTGTGGCGTCCACGCTGAAAAAGGGCAACATCTACACGCTGAAGCTGCTGCGCCGGGGCGTAAACCTGCAACGCAACGCCAACCTGAGCCTGTTGCGCTCCATCGCCGTGCGCGAGCACATGACGCCCAAGCCCGAAACCGTGCCCGAGGCCATGCCCCTGCCGCAGTTTCTGCGGCTCATCGGCCAGCACGACGCCTCCTACCTGCACGTGGTGGACCCGCGCGGACGCCTGTGCGGCATCGTCTCCTTCCGCGACATCCGCCACGCCCTGGCCGACCTGAAGGCCAACGCCACGCTCACGGCGGGCGAGCTGGCCTCGCGCCGCCTCACGGTCATTCATCCCTCGGACAGCCTGCTCTCGGCATTGCAGGTGATGAGCTGCTCCGGCCTCTCGCAGCTGCCCGTGGTGGACGAGAAGACGGGCGAGGTGCTGGGCGCCCTGCGTCAGAAGGACGTGCTGGCCGTGTATGGCAAAACCGCCCTGGCCGACACGGCCTGATCCGCCCGCGCCCGGCGGGCGCAGCTGCACATGCGAAAAACATCCACACGGCAGACGCGGCGACGACGGGTTTGGGCAGGTCCCCCGCCACGCGGCGCAAGATGCCCTGCGCTTCCATGAGATGGCGACGGCCTTCCGATGCGGCCGCCCGAGGTTGCCGCCGGTATGCCCCGCCCAGCAAATTCCGGCGGCGGCTTTACATCAAGCCCCCTACCCGGTAGGGAAGAGAAATGCGGAATATCAAGGCGAAACATGGGTTTTGCATCAGGCTGCTCTTGGGTCTGGCGACGTTTTGCGCCTGCGCGGCCCAGCCCTGCCTCGCTGCGGAGCTCAAACACGCCGCGCTGGTGCTGCAATGGCAGCCGCAAGCCCAATTCGCCGGATTCTACGTGGCCCAGGCCAAGGGATTTTACCGCCAGGCCGGGGTGGACATGACGCTTATCCCCGGCGGGCAGGACGTGGTGCCCTCGCGCCTGCTGGCCGACGGCCGCGCCCAGTTCGCCACCATGTTTCTGGCCACGGGCATAGAACGCCGGGCCGGCAGCCAGGCCAAGCCCCTGCCGGTGGCGCACCTGGCCCAGCTTGTGCAGCGCTCCGCCCTCATGCTGGTGGTCCGCGCCGATTCCGCCATTAAAACCCCGCGCGACCTGGACGGCAAACGCGTGGGCCTGTGGGACAACGAATTCGGCCTGCAGCCGCGCGCCCTGTTTCAGCGGCTCGGCATCCACCCGCGCATCATCCCGCAGTCGAGCACCCTCACCTTGTTCCTGCTCGGCGGCGTCGACGCCGCCTCGGCCATGTGGTACAACGAATACCATACGCTGCTGGCCTCCGGGCTTAATCCCGGGGACCTGCGCGTGTTCTTTTACCGCGACATGGACCTGAACTTCCCGGAGGACGGCATCTACACGCTGGACAAGACCCTCGCCCAGGACCCGTCCCTGTGCCGCGCCGTGGTCGACGCCTCTCTGCGCGGCTGGGAGTACGCCTTCGCCCACCCGGATGAGGCGCTGGACATTGTGCTTGGGCAAATGCGCGCGGCGCACGTGCCCGTAAGCCGGGCGCACCAGCGCTTCATGCTGGAGCGCATGCGCGACGTGATGCTGCCGCAAAAGCCCGGCGACACCGCCCTGGGCACCCTTACCCGCGCGGACTACGAACGGGTGGCGAACGCCCTTGCCGGCCAGGGGCTCATCAAAAGCGCCCCGCCCTTTGAACGCTTCTCACGCGGGGGCGACATGCCGCCCTCGCCCACAACATCGGGAGTCGCACGATGAAACGCGGCCTCTCATTCCGGCTCTCCGCCCTGGTGCTCACGGCCACGGGGCTGGTGCTCGCGGCAGTGGTGGCCACAAGCTACGTCATTGCGCGCGAGGCCCTGCTGCATAACGCCGAGGCCAACGCCAAAACCCTCGCCCAGGCGCTGGTGAGCCGCATTGAAGCCGTGCTGGCGCCCATTCCCGGCCTGGCCCAGGGCGTGGCCTACGACCTGGAGGACGGCGACCTTCCCGACGCGGCCGTCGAGCGCCAGCAGCGGCGCATCCTGGCCGACAACAACGCCGTATACGGCATGGCCGTGGCCTACGAGCCCTTCGCCCACCGGCCCGATCAGCGCTACTACGCGCCGTATCTGTGCCGCACGCCTCTGGGCCCCAAGATGATAAACCTCGGCGGCGACAGCTACCGCTACCACGGCATGGACTGGTACCAGGTCCCGCGCGAGCTGGACCGCACCGTGTGGAGCGAGCCCTATTTCGACCAGGGGGGCGGCAACATCCTCATGTCCACCTGCTCGCTGCCCTTCCACCGCATGGAGAATGGCAAACGCGAGGTGGCCGGCGTGGTCACGGCCGATGTTTCGCTGGAATGGCTCAAGCGGCTGGTGGCGGGCACCTCCGTGCTCGACACGGGCTACGCCTACCTCATCACCAAGACCGGCACCTATGTGACGCACCCCGCGCCCGGCGTGGCCTTCAATGAAACCATCTTCAGCCGGGCCGAGGAATACGGCGACCGCGAACTGCGGCGCATCGGCCAGGACATGATCCATGGCGGATCGCGCTTTGTGGCCATGAAAAGCCTGCATACCGGCAAGGACGGCTTCCTTGTCTATGCCCCCCTGCCCAGCACGGGCTGGTCGCTTGGGGTGTTCTACCCGCGCGACGAGCTGCTGGCCGACGTGCACAGCCAGGCCATGGTCAGCGCGGCTCTTGGCGGCGGCGGCTTTCTGGCTCTGGCCGTTCTGGTGGCCTTCATCGCGCGGAGCATAACCCTGCCCCTGCGGCGGCTCACGGCGGCCGCGCGCGAGGTGGCCGGCGGCAACCTTGAGGCCCCCCTGCCCGTTCTCGCCGCGCGCGACGAGGTGGGCGAACTGGCCGAAAGCTTCGCCAACATGCAGACCAGCCTGCGCCAGCACATCCGCGACCTCACCCAGGCCACGGCCAGCCGCGAACGTATGGAAAGCGAGCTGCGCATCGCCCACGACATCCAGATGGGCATTCTGCCCAAGCTCTTTCCGCCCTTTCCCGACCGGCCGGAGATTGACCTTTTCGCCAGCCTGACCCCGGCGCGGGAAGTCGGCGGCGACTTCTACGACTTTTTCCCCTGCGGCGAGGACCAGTTCTGCTTCCTGGTGGGCGATGTGTCCGGCAAGGGCGTGCCCGCGGCCTTTTACATGGCCGTGGCCAAAACGCTCATCAAAGCCGTGGCCGAAAGCGCTGCTGGCGCGGGCCAGCGCAGGCAGGACGGCGAGGACGCCGCCCGGGCGCAACGACGCGGACCGGACCCGGGACGCATCCTTGCCCGCGCCGGCGACGACTTGGCCCAGGACAACGAATCCTGCATGTTCGTGACCATTTTCTGCGGTCTGCTCAACATGCGCACCGGCGAGGTCCGCGTGGCCAGCGCCGGGCACAACCCGCCCCTGCTGTTGCGCGCGGGCGGCGACGCGCAGTACCTGCCCACGCACGGCGAGCCCGTGGCCGGCGCCATGGAGGGCGTCACCTACACCACGGACACCCTCACCCTGGCCCCCGGCGACACGCTGCTGCTCTACACCGACGGCGTCACCGAGGCCATGAGCCCGGACAACGAACTTTACGGCGAACCGCGGCTGATGGCCCTGGCGCCGGAGCTGACCGGCCGCGACACCCGCGAGGTGTGCGCCCGTGTGGAGCGCGGCGTGCGCGCCTTCGCCGCCGGCGCGGAACAGTCCGACGACATCACCCTGCTGGCCCTGCGCTTTCTTGGGGCCGGCGCAAACGCGGGCTGAACCCGCCTTCGAGGAGCGCCATGGACTTCATCAAAACCACAGAAGGAAACATCTGCATCCTCGCCGTAGTGGGCCGCATGGATACGCTCACCGCCCCGGAGTTCGAGGCCAAATGCGCCGAATGCGCGGCCGAGGGAGCCACCCGCATCGTGGTTGACCTGAGCAGCCTGGAATACATCAGCAGCGCGGGCCTGCGCAGCATCCTGGCCTCGGCCAAGAAACTCAAGGCGCTTGGCGGCGGACTGTCCTTCTGCTGCCTGTCCGGCATTGTGAACGAGGTTTTCGCCGTGTCCGGCTTCAGCAAGCTCATGCCAGTGTTCCCTACACGCCAGGAAGCCCTGGCCAAGGCCTAGGAGCGGATATGGACTCCCTGCGCCTGCCCGCGCGGGACTCCAGCCTGCCGGACCTGCTGCGGCTGGCCCAGAGCTGCGCCCGGCGCGCAGGCCTGGACGAGCAGACCGTGCAACGCGTGGAGCTTGTGCTGGAAGAGGCGCTGGTGAACATCATCAGCCACGCCTACCCGCAAGACGAGCCCAATCCGCAGGTGCAGCTCGACTGCAAGGTTGCCGGCGGCGCGCTCACCCTCACCGTAACCGACTGGGGCGCGGCCTTCGACCCCGTGCTTCCCACCGAGCACGACGCGGATCTGGCCGCCAACCTGGAGGCCGACCTGGACAACCGCGTCCTCGGCGGGCTTGGCCTCATCCTCATCCGGGGCATGTCCCAGGCGGCATATGCCCGGGTGGACGGGGCCAACGTGCTCACCCTGAACTTTCCTCCCGCCGGCTAGCCGGGCATTGCTTTTACGCCCGGCCTTGGGCATCATCCAAAGTAGGTTCCAGCCGTGTTCTAGGGGTCCGCGCCACGTGCGGACCCGGCGCACGGGCAGCCACAGGGGGGCTTCATGAACGGCAAAATCACGGTGTTCGGCGCGGGCAACGTCGGCGGCGCGGTGACGCGCAGGCTCATTGAGCGCAAGCTGTGCAAGAGCGTGGTGGTGGTGGACAAGGCCCCGGGC
>MNUQ01000086.1 GCA_001871085.1 Desulfovibrionaceae bacterium CG1_02_65_16 | reverse complement strand
GAGCGTGGTGGTGGTGGACAAGGCCCCGGGCAAGGCCGAGGGCATCGCGCTGGACATTCTTGAGGCCAGCCCCATCGACCTGCTGGAGCCGGTGTGCGTTTCCGGCGACAACATGGAGGAGACGCGCGGGTCCGAGGTGGTCATCATCACCGCCGGGGCCACCCGCAAGGAGGGCATGACCCGCGACGACCTGCTGCGCATCAATGCACGCATCGTGGCCGGGTGCGCGGCCAGCGCCGCCAAGTACAGCCCCTATGCCTTCTTCATCATCGTCAGCAATCCGCTCAACGTCATGTGCCACGTGGCCATGCGCGCCGGCCAGCTGCCGCGCACGCGCGTCACCGGCATGGCCGGCATCCTCGACTCCTGCCGCTTCCAGTACTTCATCGCCAAGGAGCTGGGCGTCAGCGTGGAGAACGTGCAGGCCATGGTGCTGGGCGAACACGGCGAAGACATGGTGCCTATTCCCCGCTACTCCACCGTGGCCGGCATCCCCGTCACCGAGCTGATGAGCCAGGAGCAGCTCGATGGGCTCATCAGCCGCACGCGCGACGGCGGCGCGGAGATCATCCGCCTCATGCAGACCAGCGCCTTCTACGCCCCGGCCTCGGCCGTGGCGCAAATGGTCTCGGCCATCGTCATGAACAAGCACAAGATTTTGCCCTGTGCCACCTACCTCACCGGCGAGTACGGCATCGAGGACACCTTCGTCGGCGTGCCCGTCAAACTCGGGGCCAACGGCGTGGAGGAGGTCATGCAGCTGGAGCTCACCGCCCAGGAGCGCGCGGCCCTGACCGCCAGCGCCCGCAAGATACGCGGCATGGTCGAGCTGCTGGAGCGGGAGCGCCAGAACCCCGGCACATCATAGACCGCCCTCCGCAAGACGCGGCAACGGGCGCCGACGACGGACTTCCCAAGGGGAACTGCCCCTTGCACCCGCCAAAGAGCATGCGCCCTTTGGAATCCCCATGCGGAGTAGCTCGCCCCAGCCGTCCTACTCCGTAAACGCGGGGATAAACGATTTTGACGGTGCCGGCGACAAAGCCCCTATGAAAGCCTTTGGAAGGGGGGCGGGGGGAGAACCTTTCCTCGGAAAGGTTTCCCCCCGGTTGCCAGAAGCACGCCCCGGCGCGATGCCGCTTGGCGGCCGGCTAGGCCTCGTCGCCAAGCAGCGCCAGCGCCTCGTCGACACTGGCGTCCTCATGCACCACCTTGGCGAGGGCACGGGTGAGCAGGTCCGGCCGTTTGTGCTGAAAGATGTTGCGGCCGACGGAAAGGCCGGCTCCCCCCGCGCGGATGGAGTCGCGCACCATGACGAGAAAGTCGCGCGTGCTCTCCAACTTGGGCCCGCCGGCGATGACCACGGGCACGCAGCAGGCGGCGGTGACGCGGGCGAAGCTGTCCGGGTCGCCGGTATAGGGCACCTTGACCACATCCGCCCCCAGTTCCACGCCCACGCGGGCGCAGTGGGCCACGATGTCCGGCTCGTACTCGCCGCGCACCTTGGGTCCGCGCGCATACACCATGGCCAGCACGGGCATGCCCCAGCTCTGGGCCGACTCGGTGACGCGGCCGAAATCCTCCAGCATGCGCGCCTCGCTCTCGTCGCCCAGGTTCACGTGCACGCTCACGGCGTCGGCCCCAAGGCGGATGGCCTCCTCCACGCTGCACACCAGCGTCTTGGCGTTGGGCAGGGGGGAAAGCGACGTGCTGGCGGAAAGATGCACGATGAGGCCGACATCCTGACCATGCGCGCGGTGGCAGCAGCGCGGCGCGCCCTTGTGCATCAGCACGGCGTTGGCTCCGCCCTCAACCACGGCCTGCACGGCCTCGCGCAGGTTCGTCAGCCCCGGGAGCGGGCCAACTGTGGTGCCGTGGTCCATGGGCACAATGATGGTGCGCTTGGTGTCGCGGTTGATGATGCGCTCAAGACGAATGGCTTTGCCAAGATGCATGGGGACCTCCCGGTCGTTGCGGTTGCGCCTCTCTGAGGGGGGGGCGGGCAGGGCCGGCGGGAGGTGAAAAAGAAGGGCCGCCGGCTTTCGCCCGCGGCCCTTCCTGAAGAGGCTTTGGTTAACGCTTGGTCAACATGCCTCTCCACGGCCGCAGGCGCGACTAAACCCGAAAAACTCGCGGGTAAAGAGGAAGCTGGCGGCGTGAAGATTCATGGAGTGCTCATAGCCGGGCCACGCGCCGCTGTCAAGAAGACGCAAACCTGGCCGACGGCCCCCGGCTGGCGGACCAGAACGGCGCGCCGGCGACACAACGCCCAGGTCGGCAAGGCCTGGAGCTCCTTTTCAGAGAGACCCGCGTCTGGGCCCGACCTGCCGGAGTTTGGCAAAAGGCTTCCGGCGGTTGCGGCTGACCTGTCTGGCCCCTATGCCCTACTTCCCCTTGGCCCCGGCCTGCACGAGCCGCGCCCCAAGCTCGCGCGCTTTGACGCAATCCTGGGGGAAAATCTCCGCGCGGCGTTTGGCCTTGGCCTCGCCGTCCCAGCAGGTGGAGAGATATTTGGAGTAGTCGCTGAATTGCAGCGTGTCGGTGGAAAGCAGGGTTTCGCAACTGCCGAACACGCGGGTGAACACGCCCGCCGCGTATTCAATGGCGGCGTGCGGTGCGTCGGCCTCGGCCACATTCATGGTATAGATGAGCGCCGTGGGCAGCGGACGGGGAAAGATGGCCTTGTAGCCCGGCGTATACGTCACATAGGGGAAAAGCAGCCGTTCCATGAATGAACGCGCCTCGCCCGTCTCCGTGTGGAAGTACACGGGCGTGCCCAGAATGAGCGCGTCGGCCTCGGCGATGCGCTCCAACACCGGCGTCAGATCATCCTTCATGGCGCACCGGCCGTAGCTCTTGCCTCCGATTTTTTTGCACGAGAAGCAGCTGATGCACCCCTTGTAGTCCAGGTCGTACAGGTTCACGAGCTCGGTTTGCGCGCCTGCCTCCCGCGCGCCCTCCAGGGCCTGGGTGAGCAGGGTTGCGGTGTTCCACTTCTTGCGCGGGCTTCCATTGATGGCGATGATGTTCATGGCGGCACCTCATTGGCTGATTGTTTCGCCAAGCTTTGCGCGCCTGCGGAAAAGAACGCAAGAACGCACAGAAAGGGTCGCTACTTACCAAAAGCATACCGATCCGGAGCCGCCGCAACACGCCGCGCGGCTCCAAACGCCCTGCCTATCCGCCATGCATGGCCGCCGCCTTCGTCGGAGGGGGACAAAGACCGCTTGCCCCTGAATCAGCACCGCCATCCGCGCCCGCATCCGACGGGCCAAAAAAAGAGGCCGCGGGACGCGGCCGGACTGTCCGGCAGGCGGCCCCGCAGCCCCTGAGACCCCATTCTATGCGGAACAACGCGCCGACTCTCCGCCTCTCGACCTCGCCGCCTCGCCGACTGGTCGACGGTCAACGGTTCGACGGGCCGCCGGGCCGCCGGGCCGGGCGCGATGCGGCGCTAAACCCCGTGCCGCTTGCCCTTGAGGGACGCAATGGCGATGCGCACCACGGCCGTGGCCTTGAAATTCGCCTGAGGATAGTCGAAACGCTTGTCGGTGAAGCGCGCCACAATGCGATCCAGCGCGGCCTTTTTTTGCGCCGCGTCGTCCACGAACTCCGCCCTGCCGAAGCCGATGACCGTGCGATGCCTGGCCTCGAAGTCGCAGGCCATGTCGCTTTCGATGACGCCGTGGTCCACCGAGATCTCGAAGCAGACCTTGGGGTTGCGTTTGAGGATGTCGATTTTCGAGCCCGCCCGGGCCGAGTGGAAGAAAAGGCTCTCGCCGTCGTAGGCGAAAAACACGGGCACGAGGAAGGGCGTGTCGCCATCGGCCAGCGCCAAGTGCAGCACCTTGCCCGCGCGCAACACGTCGTCCATCTCCGCGCGGTCCGTCATTTCGCGGTCCTTGCGGCGCATGGGGCCGAAGGGATGCCCGGCTTGTTCCGGGATGTTCTGGCTCATGGAGTCTCCTTGCTGTGCTGCGCTTGGTTCATGAATGTCCGCCGTGCCGGCCGCCTGCGCGTGCGCCGCCGCCTTCGCGCGCCCAAGAAACAGCATGTCCGGGCGCGAAAATCAACCACCGGCCGGGAAAATCACGCCCGGGGACGCCCGGAGAGCCGCGCGCCAACCGTTCAACCGTCGCACTGGGCGCAGCTCGTCACAATGTTCAGCTCGCGCAGGGCCCCGCCCCGGTCCGGCACGGCATAGCCGGCGGGCTTGGCCGCCATGTTCCGCAGCACCGCCACGTAGGCTTCGGGCAGGCCCCGGGCCGCCGCCCCCTCGATAATGCGCGCCAAGTACTCCCGGCTGGGCGTGGTGGGCGGGCCCAACACGTCCTTCTTGTACAGCAGGGCCACATGGCCGCCGCCATCAGAGCAGAACACCCGCGCGGGGTAGTGGAAGTAGCTGCCAGCCCCGTCCAGGCGGGCGTCCTGCCAGGCGTCCAGACGCTGGGCGTCCATGTAGCTCAGCTCATACAGCACGCCCCAAAGGTCCTGCCCGGGCACGGGCACGGCCGTGGCGTGGCCGCCGTCCCACACATGGGAGTGGCCGAAAAAACCCAAGACGTGGCCGGGCAGCCGCGCCGGGCCCAGAACCACCGGCCGGGAGCAGCGCTCGGCGATTTGCGCCGGATGCATGTTCGCCCCGTAGGCGAAAACATAGTGCCTGTCAGGCCGGCCGTCGAAGGCCAGACCCGTTGAGAAATCGGCCGATGCGCTCATGTCATCCTCCCGGTTGCGTCGCCAAATGGTCTGGAGCGGGAGCCGGGCCGGACGGTTATTGAACCGGCCCGGCCCCCGCGGCCCCCCTGCCCGCTGACGCGCGCCTACCAGACGTTCAGCGACCACTCCCGGACCTTCTTGTGCTCCATGTCGGCAAACAGCGTGTTGGCCATCTGCTCCGCCAGCCAGATAGCCCCGGCGTAGCCCACGATGGGATGCCGGTAGAGCCCGGCGCGGTCGTAGGTGGGAAAGCCCACGCGCACCATGGGGATGTTGTGGTCGATGGAGATGAAGCGCCCCTTGGAGTGCCCGAGGATGAGATCCAGCTCCAGCCCCTCCTTGATGCGGTTCTCCAGCTCCCAGAAGTCGGCGTTGGTCACTATCTCCATGTCGTAGTCGACGTTCTCGGCAAGCTCCAGCAGCCTCGGATCGGTCTTGTAACCCTGGTTGTCGTCGCCAAACAGCAGCAGCTTGGGCTTCATCTCCAGGTCCAGGCAGAACTGCGCCAGGCCGATGACCATATCCGGGTTGCCGTAGATGGCCACGCGCTTGTCGGCGAAAAACATGTGCGTCAGGTCGGTGAGCGCGTCGATGGCGATGCCGCGCTCGCGCACGAGCTTTTCGGGGATGGGCTTGCCGGTGAGCGTCTTGAGGTTCTTGAGGAACGTGTCGGTGTTGCGGATGCCGATGGGCGTTGGGCCGATGAGGGTCGGGATGTCGAACTCGTTGGCCAGATACTCCGCCGCCTTGCCGCCCTCGTAGCGGTTGAGGGCGATGGTGCCCAGCGCGTTGGCGGTTCCCCGCAAGTCCTCGATGGTGGTGTCGCCGTGGGACACGTGGTTGCCCTCGGGCATCAGCGGCGAGTCGAAGGCCTCGATCTCGAAGAGCACCGTGGCGTCAATGTCCATCATCTTGAGCAGGTGCTTGAGAGCCGTGACATCGCCGGGGTTCACCCAGCCGGTGATGACGTTGAGCTTGCCGCTCGGCTCGGTCTTCCTGGCGAAGTACTTCACGAACTCGCGCACGGCGATGTCGTAGCCGCTGATCATGCTGCCCACGAAGCTGGGCGTGTGGATGGGAATAAGATGCACCTCGCGGCCGGGGTACTTCTCCGGCAGGAGGCCCTCGTTGAGCTTGCGCACCACGCCCTCGATGTCGTCGCCGATGACCTCCGTCAGACAGGTGGAGATTATGGGCACGACCTTGACGTGGGGGTAGCGCATGAGCAGCACGTCCACGGCCTGCTCCACGCGGCCGCACGCTCCAAAGACCGCGCCGTCCTCGTGCACGGAGGAGGAGGCCAGCTCGAAGCTCTCCTTCAGGTGCTGGGAGATGAGCAGGCGCACAAACATGACGCAGCCCTGCCCGCCGTGCACGATGCCGATGCTGTCCTTGATGCCGATGCTGGCGAACTGCGCGCCGCAGGGCTGGCAGGTGAAAATGGGGTTGATGATGCCAGCACGTTCCTTGTCCTTGATCTCGCAGTGCATGTGCGTCTCCTTCTCGTGGGCTAGTAGTGCTGGTCGGTCAGTTCAAGATTGAGCGAGCCGTCGATGGTGAGGTAGTCCATGTGCTCGCGCAGGGCGCCCATCAGCGTCTTCACCTCGGCCTTGTCCATGCCGGCCAGCCAGGGGCAGCGGCGGTGGAACTCCTCGGCCAGCACCACGGCGTCCACCCAGTGGCACTTGTCGATTGGGGTCTCGTTGGCCACGGGCTCGCCGCACAGAATCTGCATGGTCCTGGTCAGCACGCCCTCGTTCTGCACCTTGCGGTCCCAGCTGCGGGAGTGGAACTGCCACAGGCAGTTCTTCATGATGTAGTCCTCCAGCTGCGCCATGCGGCTCTTCATCAGATCGTCCATCTGGTCTGCCATTGCTGCGCCCTCCACTAGCCTGCCACCGCGGCGGCGGCCTTGCGCTCAAAGGTCGGATAAGTCTTGTGGCGCAGGGCCTCCAGGCAGTCGAACTTGCCGGTGTACTCGCGCAGGGTGGCGGAGTTGCGCACCTCCTCGGGCAAATTCGCGTCAGAGAGCATGCGCTGGGTCACAAAGCCCTTGTCGCCGGGAATCTCGTCCTTGGATATGTCGAGCCGCGAGAGCTCGTGAATGGGCGAGTAGATGGCGTTGTAAATGTCGCGCGCAAAGCGCACCCAGCCTTCCCAGCCCTTCCAGGGGCCGTTGTGGTAGCCGTGGGCGTTGAGGTAGGGCACCCGGATCTTCTTGGCCACCTCGCCGGGGCGCTTGCCGGTGAGGATGATGTCCGGCTTGAGGGTCTCCATAGCCTCCAGGCCCTCCAGCTCGTTGGGGTCGTCGATGGCCAGCGCCCCTTCCTCGCAGCGGGAAATGCCCTTCTCCATATCGCCCTGGTGGCCAAACTTGGTGTAGACGGAAACCACGTCCAGGCCCATTTCCGCGTGGATGACGTGCGCCCAGTGCCACAGCTTGGAGCCGCCGGGCCACAGGCACACCTTCTTGCCCGTCAGCCGGACCTTGTACCAGTCGAGCTCCGGCTTCCAGCGCGCGGTCTCCTCGTCGATGATGGCCTGGGCGCGCTCCTCGATGCCGAAGAACAGCGCGATCTTGCGCAGGGAGTTGCCCAGCGGCTCGAAGCCGAAGCCGTCGATGTCGAGCCTCGGGATGCCGTAGCGCACGCGCAGCTCGTTGCAGATGTATTCGGCCGAGCGCGCGCACTCCAGCACGTTGAGGTGCGCGCGGTGCATGGCGCGCAGGTCGTCGTAGGAGCCGTTGCCGGTGAAGGTGGACAAAATCTGCACGCCCATGCGCTTGAAGAAGTCGCTCATGACCTCCTGGTCGCCCTGGATGTTGTACTCGCCCACGTAGTTGATGACGTAGTCGCTGGTGATCGCCTTGGGCTCCACCGTGCCGACCTTCTGGTTGATCCAGGCGATGTTGATCTTGTGGTGCCCGCCGGACTGGCTGGGCCCGGCGAAACCGGGCGAGTTGCACACAAAGATGTCCACGTCCGGCAGCTCGTCCATCACCTCCTGGGCGATGGCGTTGAGGTCGTCGCCGATGAGCGCCGAGGCGCAGGTCTGATAGATGGTCATGCGCTTGATGTGCGGAAATGCCTTGAAGGCTTCGAGCATGTTCTGCTTGAGCAACTTCTCCGCGCCGAAAACCACGTGCTTTTCCTTCATGTCCGTGGCGAAGGTGTACTTGATCTGGAAGTTGTCGTTGTCGCTTATGTAGCGCTTGGTCTGCCAGGTGTCGTAGGTGCAGCCGATCGGCCCGTGGCTCAGGTGGATCACGTCCTTCATGGGCGTGCCGATGACGTGCTTGGCCCCGCAGTAGGCGCAGCCGCGCTCGGAAATGGTGCCGGGGATGGTGTTGAGGTATCCCAGCGGCAAGGCGCTGGTCAGATCCTCGCCCGGGCCCTTGATGACGGCGTGCTTCTTGCGCTCGGGAATGCACTTGCTGCATTCAAACTCATGGTATGGCATGGGGTGGCTCCTCGCTCGCTTACAGGATGGCTTGGTCGCCGGTCTCGTCGGTGCGCACGCGCACGGCGTCGCGCATGGGGCAAATGAAGATCTTGCCGTCGCCGATCTGCGCGGTCTGGTTCACCGTGACCACGGCGGCGACCACGGCGTCGACGTTCTCGTCGGGCACGACGATGGAGAGCAGGCGCTTGGGAATGTACTTCATGCCGCCGGGGCGGTTCTGGGCCTTGAGCTCCGCGGGAATCTCGCAGGCCACCTCGCCGGCGATGCCCCGCTGGTGTCCGCGTCCCAGCACGGAAAGCGCCAGGAAGCAGGGAAAGCCCGCGGCCTCCAGCGCGTCCTTGGTGGCGCGCATCTTCTTGGGGCGTATGATGGCGATGATCTCCTTCATGGCGGCCCCCGCTACAGTCCCGTCTGGCCGGTGCGCACGGTGATGGCCTGCTCCACGTCGGTGACGAAGATCTTGCCGTCGCCATAATTGCCGGAATAGGCCTTGTACTTGATGAGCTTCAAAACCTCGTCCAGGGCGTCGTCCTCCACCACCATCATGATGAGGGTCTTGGGCAGCTCGTCGTAGTGCACGCCCCCAACGGTGATGCCCTTTTGCTTGCCGCGCCCGAAGGCGTTGATCTTGGTCATGGTGTAATAGCCGGCGTCGGCCAAACCGTCGGTGACGACGTCTGCGGAATCCGGGCGGACAATGGCGCGAATCATCTTCATGTGGCGTCTCCTTGGGCGTTCCGGTTAGTCGCTGATGCCGTACTTGACGACCATGGACTCAAGCTCGTCCATGGTGAGCGGCTTGGGGATGACGAAGTTGGTGTTCTCAATGATCTTGCGGCCAAGCTCCTTGTACTCCAGGGCCTGGTTCTCCGTGTCGTCGTACTCGGTGACGGTCTTCTTGTTGAACTCCGCCTTCTGCACCACGTTGTCGCGCGGGACGAAATGGATCATCTGCGTGCCGATGGACGCGGTGAACTCCTCCAAAAACTCGCGCTCGCGGTCCACCTTGCGGCTGTTGCAGATAACGCCGCCCAGGCGCACGCCGCTCTGCTTGGCGAACTTGAGCAGGCCCTTGCAGATGTTGTTGGCGGCGTAAATCGCCATCATTTCGCCGGAGGCCACGATGTAGACCTCCTGGGCCTTGCCGTCGCGGATGGGCATGGCGAAGCCGCCGCAGACCACGTCGCCCAGCACGTCGAAAAACACAAAGTCCAGGTCCGGGGTGTAGGCGCCGTTGGCCTCCATGAGGTCGATGGCGGTGATGATGCCGCGGCCGGCACAGCCCACGCCGGGCTCCGGTCCGCCCGACTCCACGCAGTGGATGTTCATGTAGCCGGCCTTGATGACCTTGTCGTTGGTGACCTTCTCCGCGCCCTGGGTGCGCAGCACGTCCATGAGGGTCTCCTGCGGCTTGCCGCCCAGAATGAGGCGGGTGGAGTCGGCCTTGGGGTCGCAGCCGTGGATGAACACCTTCTTGCCGTGGAAGTGGGCCAACGCCGCCGCTGTGTTCTGCGTTGTGGTGGACTTGCCGATGCCGCCCTTTCCGTAGATGGCGATCTTGCGCATGATTGCTCCTTCGCGTTTGGCCGGCTCCCGGGATGGAAGCGCCCGTCGATGAGCCTGCTAGAGCGAAGAGCGTGCCATGAGGGGCAAACCGCGCAAAAAATTCCATAGTGCACTGATATACCAACGTATTATTTAAAAATCCGCCAGGCGAACGAAGTGACGCGCCCGGTGCGCCCGGCCGGCGCATTCGCTGCACAAAATTCGCAACACGCTTGAACAACAGCTTTTTTACGTTGTGGAACGTCCCAAACCCATTCGTACCCAAACGTCGATTCCTGGCTTGGCCCAGGCGCGGGCTTGGCCCAGGCGCGGGCTTGGCCCAGGCGCGAGAACGGACACGGCCGACACAATCGCCAGGGTGGAATCGTCGGAGCGGAATCGTCGGGGCGGAAAGAATCCGGCAAGATGCCAAGGCGTGGGCGCACAAGGCGCAAGCGCGCAGGGCAATGGCACGGCTCCGACGGGGAGATCGGGGGAGGCATGCAACCATATGCAGAGGGACTGCGGCGGACGCGGACTGCGCGGGCGGTTGGCGCGGCGGATGCGCTGTGCGGAAAGTTCGTCGCCCCCGGCCGAATGGCGGCCGAATTGCCTCGCCGAATGGCGGCCGAATTGCCTCGCCGAATGGCGGCCGAATTGCCTCGCCGAATGGCGGCCGAATGGCCCGGCGAAGGCCCTATGACCGGATGGCCCGGAAATCGCCGTAGCGCAGGCCGTGCCGACGCATGCGGATGCCCATGCTCCTGTAGGTGAGCCCCAGCTCTTGCGCGGCCAGAACCGTGTTGCCCCGGTGCAGGGTCAAAGCCTCCACCAGCATCTCGCGCTCAATGCCGGACAGGCGCGCGTCGAGCCCGGCCGGGCCCTCCTCGCCGGGGCAGGCGGGCGGTTGCAGGGCGAGGGGCAGGTTGTAGCCGTGAATGGCGTCGTCCTCGGTGAGGATGACCGCGCGCTCAATGGCGTTCTCCAGCTCGCGCACGTTGCCCGGCCAGGGGTAGTTCATCAGCATGCCCAGGGCGGGTGTAGTGATGCGCGTGACGCGCTTCTCCGTCTCGCGCGCAAAGCGCGCCACAAAATGCTCGGCCAGGGTCACAATGTCGCTGCCGCGCTCGCGCAGGGGGGGGATCAACAGCGGAAACACGTTAAGGCGGAAGTAGAGGTCCTGCCTGAAGGTCCCCCGCTCCACCATCTCGGTCAGATCGCGGTTGGTGGCGGCAACGATGCGCAAATCCACGGTGACGGTCTTGTTGCCGCCCACGCGCTCGAAGGACCGCTCCTGCAGCACGCGCAACAGCTTGGCCTGAATGCCGGGGGAAAGCTCGCCCACCTCGTCGAGAAACAGCGTGCCGCCGTCCGCCTCCTCGAAACGGCCCCGGCGCAGCTGGGTCGCCCCGGTGAAGGAGCCCTTCTCGTGACCGAAGAGCTCGCTTTCGGCCAGGCTTTCGGGCAGGGCCGCGCAGTTGAAGCGCACCATGGGCCCGCCGGGGTTGAGACCCTGGTAGTGGATGGCTCCGGCGATCATCTCCTTGCCCACGCCGGACTCGCCCAGCAGCAGCACGGTGGTCCGGGTCTGGGCCACCTTGTGCAGCAGGCGGAACACCTGCATCATGGGTTTGGAGGAACCGATGACGTTTGAAGGCTTGAACCGCGCCCTGAGCTCGCCCATAAGCTCCAGGTGGCGGCGCTCCCATTGCACCTTGTCCACATGCTCCGCCAGGTGCAGCTCCACGGCCTGCGCCAGCATGTACGAAACGACCACCAGCGCGCCCACGCGCTTCTGCATCATGGCCTCGCCGTCGTACGGACGCACGGCGCTGATGCTGCCCAGCACCTTGCGGCCGCGCAGAATGGGCACGCAGAAAAACGCGTTGTCGCTGTCCTCCGGGCGCGAGAGGCTGCCCGTGCGGTTCAAAAATGCCGGCTCCGCGCCGATGCGCGGCACAATGATGGGCCGGGCCAACTGGTCCACCCGGCCGGTTATGCCCTCGCCGGGGAAATACACGCCGCGCGCCTGCTCCTCCTCCGTGAGGCCCATGCACTTGTGGATGAAGATGCAGCCGGTCTCGCGGTCGTGCAGGTTGATCATGGCGCGCTTAACGCCCATGTCCTCGCGCATGTAGTCCAGCAGAGCGTCCAGGGCCTGGGGCAAATCCTCGCGGTCGGCCACGGCGCGGCACATCCGCAGCAGCAGGGGCACAATGCGGCCCCGGCACGTGCGCGAGCGGCACTCCTTCACGTGCGGGTCGCTGTGCTTCACCACCCCGGCGGGGCATTCGGCAAGAATGGACGGGGAACAGACGGATTTCATGGCGCAAGGCCTCGTGGAAACGGCCGGCCCCGTGGGGCCGGGCAAGGGCGCATGTGAGGCCGGAGGGTCCGGCCTCAAAGCCATTGCACTACACAAGCGGCCCGGCTGTCCAAGGGGGCCCGTTTCCTACAGGACGCGGGCGAGCGCAGAGAGTTAGTCCTTGACAAGCGCTCGCTGATTCTTCTTATTATTATGCATAACTGCGACACCCTCGCCGCGCGGCGGCGGAAACGGAACAGGACGGCAATTATGGAAAAAGCAACACCCGCCAACGCGAACACCAGCCCCGCCCCCCCAAAAAACGCGCGCAACAACTGGCTGCGCCGCTTACGCATCTTCAGCATTGCCTTTGTCGTTTTGGCCGCGCTGTTCGGGGCCTTCGGCTATTTCGCCGGGCCGCAGCTGGCCAAATCCGCCCTGGTGAGCCTGCTTGAAAAACAGCTGCGCCGGCCGGTGGCCATCAAGGCCATCCACATCAATCCCTATGCCATGCGGGTGCGGGTGGAGGGCGTAAGCGTGGGCGACAACGCCGGCGGCGAAGCCGTGGGATTCGACGAAATGCTCCTCGACGTCGACATCTCCTCGGTCATCCACGCAGCGCCCGTGGTGGAGGAGTTCCGTCTGGTGCATCCGCGCGTCCATGTGGCGCGCGTGGCAGCCGGCCGCTACGACATCTCCGATTTGCTCGACGAGTGGCTGAAGCCCAGCGACACGCCCACGCCGCGCTTCTCCGTCAACAACATCAAGATCACCGGCGGGTCAGTGACGTTCGACGACCGCCCGGCCGGCCGCACGCATCAGATCACGGACATCAACATCGCCCTGCCGTTCATCTCCAACCTGGCCTACCAGGCGCACACGTACACCGAGCCCGCCTTCTCCGCCACGGTCAACGGCGCGCCCTTCACGCTGGCCGGCAAGAGCAAGCCCTTCGCCGAGGACCGCGAAAGCGAGCTGAAGCTCGATTTACAGCATTTCGACCTGACCAAGTACCTGGCCTACCTGCCCATTCCGCTGCCTTTCACCATCGCCGGGGGCAGCCTGGACACGGACCTGACCTTGCTGTTCCGCCAGCCGCCGGACAAGCCGGCCGAGCTGGGACTGACCGGACGGGTCACGCTCTCCGGCCTGCAATTGCGCGAGGAGGGCGGCGCGCCCCTGCTGAACCTGCAACGCCTGGACGTGCCGCTGACGGATGTGGCCGCGCTGAACGGCCAGCTGCATTTCGGAGCCGTCGGCATCGACGGCCTGGAGATTTACGCCCGCAGGGCGCGCGGCGGCGCGCTCAACTGGCTGGGGCTGGCGGACCGCCTCGCCCACCCCGCCACGGCCAAGCCCGCGCCGCAAGCCGCCGCAAAGCCCGAAGGTTTGAAGCCCGAAGGGCCCAAGGCGGCAGTGAAGGCCGAAGCGGCGAAGCCGATCATTCTGACCCTCGAAGGCCTGCGCCTGGGCAAGGCTGTTCTGCATTGGCAGGACGGCCCCGCGGCCCAGTTGGAGCGCTTTGAGCTCAAAAAAATCGCGGTGAACACGGCCAAGCGTCTGGTCCATGTGGACGAGGCCGGGCTTTCCGGCCTGACGCTGGCCGTCACGCGGCTGGCCGACGGCGGCATCGCCGGACTTGACGCCCTGGGCGCGCGGAATGCGCCGGGCGCGGGCGGCAAAGTCGGCACAACCTCCGCACCCACGGCGACGCCCGGCGCTGCCGCAAAAAAGCACACCCTCGCAAAATTCATCAAGAAGTCCCGCGCGGCCAAACCGTCAAAGGCGGCCAAATCCGCCAATCCGGACTGGACCGTCGAGGTGGGCAAGACGGAAATCACCGGCGCAAGCCTGCGCCTCATGGACAAGTCCCTGCGCCACCCGGCGGAGCAGACCGTGGAGCTCACCAAGCTGACCCTGGGGACCTTCAGCACCGCGCCGGGAAGCGAAACAGCCCTCAATCTTGCGCTGTTGCTGAACAAGAAGGGCGCGCTGAACATAAGCGGCCCGGTCCGCCTGAGCCCGCTTTCGGCCAAGCTCAAGCTGGATCTGCGCGGCTTTGAGCTGCTGCCGCTGCAACCCTACTTCGCGGACAAGGTGAACCTCACGGTCACCAAGGGGCAGCTCGCCGCCGATGGCGCGCTGGAGATCAACACCGCGAGCGATGGCGGGCTGGCAGGCGGCTTCAAGGGCCAGCTCACCCTGGGCGGCTTCCACAGCGTGGACAAAACGGCCGCCAGCGCGGACTTTCTCACCTGGAAATCGCTGCACCTGGGCCAGGTGAACGTGAATCTGAAGCCGTTGACGCTGGCCATCGGCGAGGTGGCGCTCTCGGACTTCTACGCCCGGCTCATCGTGAGCGGCGAAGGCAAGCTCAACGTGCTCGGGCTGGTCAAAAAGAAGGGAGGCGAGACCGGCAAGGACAGGGCCGCGCCCGGGGACAAGTCCAGTGACAAGCCCGGGGACAAGCCCGCTTCGCCCGCGACATCCCCCGCCCCGGCCGCGCAGGCCGCGCAGGCCGCGCAGGCCGCCGCCGAACCGGCCCAACCCTCCGTGCCCGTGCGCATCGGCAAGGTGACGCTCCAGGGCGGCGCCGTGAGCTTCACCGACCACTTCATCAAGCCCAACTATACGGCCAAGCTCGCGCACATCGGCGGGCGCATCACCGGGCTTTCCACCGACCCCGCCAGCACAGCCAGCATGGACCTGCGCGGCGACTACGAAGGCGCGCCGCTGACCATCGCCGGCACGCTGAATCCGCTGTCCGCCTCGCCCGCGCTGGATATCAAGACCGAGGTTCGCGGCGTGGAGCTCACCCCCATGTCGCCCTACTTCGGCAAGTACGCGGGCTACGCGCTGGAAAAAGGCAAGCTCTCCCTCACCCTTGTGTACAAAATAGCCGACCGCAAACTCCAGGCCGAAAACCGCGTGTTCCTCGACCAGCTGACCTTCGGCGACCGGGTGGAGAGCCCCAGCGCCACCAAGCTGCCCGTTACGCTGGCCGTTGCGCTCTTGAAAAACCGGCGCGGCGAAATCGACATCAACCTGCCCATCTCCGGCTCGCTCGACGACCCGCAGTTCTCCGTGGGCGGCATCATCGTGCAGGTCATCGTCAACCTTCTGGGCAAGGCGCTCACCTCGCCCTTCGCGCTCATCGGCTCGCTGTTCGGCGGCGGGGAGGAGCTCTCCCACGTGGACTTCGCGCCCGGCTACGCGGCGCTTACGCCGGAATCGCAAAAACGGCTGGAGAACCTGGCCAAGGCCCTGGACGACCGCCCGGCGCTGACGCTGGAGGTGGCCGGCGGCGTTGACCCGGAAAAGGACCGCGAGGGCCTGCGCCACGCCTGGATGGAGCGGCAGGTGAAGGCCCGCAAGCTGGCGCAGATGGTGCGCGGCCGCAAGGAGGCCGGCTCCGTGGACGATGTGGTGGTGAGCCCCCAGGAGTACCCGGATTTGCTGGCGCAGGCGTATAAGCGGGCCAACTTCCCCAAGCCGCGCAATTTCATAGGCCTGCAGAAGAGCCTGCCGCAGGCGGAGATGGAGAAGCTGATGCTGGCCAACGCTCCCGTGAGCGATGACGATCTGCGCGACCTGGCCAACCGCCGGGCGGGCGCCGTGGCCGACTGGCTGCGCGCTGGCGGCAAGATCGAGGCCGGGCGCGTGTTTTTGCTGCCGCCCCGCCGCGTGACCGACGCCGCGGCGGCCAAGGAGGCCAAGAAAGGCGTAAGCCTGAGCCGCGCCGAGTTCTCGCTCAAATAGCGCTGTGGCGTTCACAGGCCATGCCCGCCCGCGCCTTCCCTCCGGCTTGCGGGCTGGGCGCGGGCGGGCTATGAACCGGGCATGACGGACGGGCGCAGAATCTTCGCCATCGGCGACATCCATGGCCGACGCGACCAGCTGGCCGCCCTGCTCGGCCGGTTGACCGCGCTGGACCCCGGCGCGCTGCTGGTCTTCCTGGGCGACTATATCGACCGGGGCGGGCAATCGCGGCAGGTGGTGGACGAAATCATCGCCCTGCGCGCCAAACGGCCGGACACGGTGCTGCTCATGGGCAACCACGAGGCGGCGCTGGCCCGCTTCGCCGTCTCCTGCTCGCCGGACGACCTGCGGCACATGCGCACGCTGGGATTTCAGGCCACGCTGGACAGCTACGGCGTTTCGCCGGGAACCTGCGGCATCGGCTTCATGCCCGCGGCGCACCGGGAGTTCTTCGCCCGGCTCACGCGCTGGTTTTCCGCCGGGCGTTTCGTGTTCTGCCACTCGCCCATCGCCTATGGGGTGAATCCGGACGCCGCCGACGAGTTCGCTCTGGACGGTCTGCTGTCCAATCGCCGCATCGAGGCGGCGGGCTGGCCCGAAAGCGGCAAGACGCTCATCTTCGGCCACGTGCCGCTGGAATCGCCGCTGGTGGCCCCCGGGCTCATCGGCGTGGATACCGGCGCGGGCCGCGTGCTCACGGCGGTGGAGCTGCCGGACGTGCGCTTCCACCACGCGTAAGACTCATAACGCATAAGGCCGCACAAGGCTCCCGCCAACACTCCCCCACAGGCCGCACCGTTCAACGGCAGCAAACGCGCCTCCCCCTAGCTTCTTCCATCCGAGGAAGGCGGCAAGAACAGCGCCGCCGCGCAAGAGCAATCACGGCGGAAGCTCCCGGCTGATCGCACGGCGTGCGCTGTGCGGCCTTGCACCCAGCTGCGCAAGACGATTGCGGCGGTCGCCGCGCCACACGCGGCGCTGCTTCGAGATGTCCGCTCCCGCAACGGGGAGCGCTTAAAGCAGGGGGATTTTCGAGGACGGCAGTTTTATGCGGAACGCCGAACCGGCCCGCGTCATTCGTCGGCTACGCCGCCGGACAAGTCCACGGATAGCCTGTCCAGGCCATAGTCGCCGGCGAGAAAGGCCTCGGCCACGCGGTGCGGCATGGCCTCGCTCACCATCACCGCATCGAGCAGGCGGCTGAAGCCGATAAATCGGCCGAGCATCTCCACCTTGGCCAGAATGACCTCGCGCGGGGCCTCGGAAAGGGCGGCCGTGACCATGTCGCCCTGGCGCGAGGTGAAGAAGTCCTCATGGCGCAGCACCTCCTCCACGCAGCGCGCACGGCGCTCCCGCTGGACGCGCGTGGTGCCGCCGCCCTTGAAGCGGAAGCGCGCGGAGTTCTCGCGCGGGTTGGCCCCGCACACGCAGTCCACCAGCACAAAATGATAGTCCACGCGGGCGTTGAGGTTCAGGTAGTCCCGCGCAATGAGCGCGTAGTTGGGATTGCCCACGGGCCGCTCGCTTCTCGCGTCGAGCATGCCGCGCGCCATCAGCCCGGAGAGCCCGGCGATGGGCGGCGGCGTGCCCCAGCGCAGGCCAGGGGCGCTCATGCCCCGGCACAGCGCGGCCAGCGGCGCGCTGAGCACGTCGGCCGCGTCGATCTCCGTGCGCGTGCCCGACGCCAGTCCCCCGCCCAGGTCGATGATGAGGAAAAGCAGCCCGGCGGGGTCGCGCAGTCTGCGCACCAGCGAAAACGTGTCCTCGGCGATGGCGTCGCCCGCGTCGAACAGCGCCATGACCGCCTTTTCGTGGATGTAGCGCACCAGGTCGTGCAGGCTTTTGGCCTCAAGGATGGAGAAGGTGGGGCCGTAGGCGTCGGTGAGATTGAGCGCAAGTACCAGCTCGCGCACGGCGCGGGCGGCGGCGTTCTGCTCCCCGGCGCGGCGCGGGGCCGGGCGCGGGGCGTCGCGCCACAAGGCGGGATCCACGGCGCGCACCAGACCCTGGTCGGCATCCACCAGCACCCACTCCCCGGGCGCGAGGCCGGTGGCGCGGCCCAGCCCGGTGATCATGGGAATGCCCAGCTCGCGGGACAGCCCGGCGAGGTGGTCCAGGGGATTGCCCATGTCCACGATGAGCGCGGCGGCCTCCGGGACCAGGGAGGCGGCGTCCACCAGGCTTTGGTGCAGGGCCAGCACCACGGGCTTGGGCGCACGCGCCGCCACGTCCAAATCCTCGCGCGAGCGCACCACGGCCAGCCGGCCGGCCGCCTTGCCGGGCGAGGCGCCCACTCCGCCGGACACCAGCACAGCTCCGGCCCCCGACGTGGCGGGCACCGACGTGGCGGGCTCCGACGTGGCGGGCACCGACGTGGCGGAACCGGCCTCCCGACCGGAAGACGCGACGGCGGAAGCGCTACCGGATGACGAATGGCCCGCCGAATGGCCCGCCGAATGGCTGGCCGAATGGCTGGCCGAATGGCTGGCCGGGGTAGGCGAAATGGCCGGCCGGCTGGTCCGATTGGCCGGTCGGACAAGCATTGCGGGCCGGGCTTGCAAAATCCAGATGCGCCCGGCGTGGTCGATGCTCCACTCAATATCCTGGGGCCGGCCGGCCAGCGCCTCAATGCGCAGGGCGTGGTCGCGCAGGGCGGCCAGCTCGGCCGGAGCCAGCAGCCGGTCGAAGCGCTCCGGCCCGGCAATGTCCTGCACAATCAGGCCGCCGCCCGCTTCTTCCGGCCGGGCTACCTCGCGCACGGTCTTTTCGGCGATGTCCGCCGGGGTGTCGGCGATGTCCTCGGCGCGCGGGTCGCGGGCGGGGCGGTACACGTCGGCCGGGGCGCGGCCGGAAACGGCCTGGGTGCCCAGACCCGGCACCGCGGTAAGGAGCATTCGCCCGGGGAGCATTCGCTCGGGGAGCATCCGCTCGAGGAGCATCCGCTCGAGGAGCATCCGCTCGGACATGCGCCCGGGGAGCATCCGCTCGGACATGCGCTCGGGGAGCATCCGCTCGGGGAGCATTCGCTCGGACATGCGCCCGTCTTCGGGACTGGCCTCGGGACCGGGCGTGCTTGCCGAATTGACCGAATTGGCAGGGTTCGCCGGGTTCGCCGGGTTCGCCGGATTCGCCGGATTCGTCGGATCCACGGAAAACAGCACGCCCGAGCAACGCGCGTCCACCATGCGCTGGCACAGCACGGCCATATCCAGCCCCTCGTCCCTGTCGCCGCCGGAGTGTCCCCCGCGCTCGGCCAGGGCGCGGTAGGCCAGCGCCCGGGCGGAAAAGGCGCTGGCCAGCACGGTCTTGAAGGCCTCGATGAACGCCGGCAGGCTGCGAACGCCAAGGACGCTTGCATATTGCCCCGCGTAGGAGCGCTCCCCGCCGTCCTCGGAGGACGCGCTGCTGCGCACGGAGACGCCGCCCGTCCAGGCGCAGCCCTCCCCGGCGATATGCTCCCAGGCGGCGCGCAGCTCGGCGACGCTTTCGGCGTCCGGCTCGCTTGCGGCGATCATGGTGCGCGCCCGGGCGGCAAGCGCGTTCAGGTCCGGCTCCATCCCCCCATCATTCGAACCGCCATTCGAAACCGGCGACGGCGCATCAAGCGCCCCGTCTGCGGCCAAATGACCGGCGGTCGAATGGCCCCCGGGCGAATGGCCAACGGGCGAATGGCCAACGGGCGAATGGCCAACGGGCGAATGGCCAACGGGTGAATGGCCAACGGGCGAATGCCCGGCCGAATGGCCCGAATGGCCGGCGGCCTCGCGCAGAATGACCTCCAGGCGTTCGGAAAGCCGGGCCCGGCGCAGATACTCGCGGCAAAAACGCCGGGTGAGGCACAGGCCCTCGGGCACGGGCAGTCCGGCCCGCATAAGCCCGCCAAGGGGCTGGGCCTTGCCTCCGGCCTCGGCGCGCATGTCCGGGCGCACCTCGGCCAGGGTGAGCCACGTGCGGCGCGGCGCGCGCACATAGCCCTCCAGCGCGGCGTCAAGGGCGCGCTCAATCTGCGCCAGCCGGGGATACAAACCGGCGTGCGCGTTTCCGGTCAGGCGGTTCAGCCCGTCCACCAGCTCCAGGGTGGTGTCGCGCAGGTCCTGCACGGCGGCGGGCAGGCGCGAGGGCTCGTTCTCGCGCAGCAGGCGATCGGCCTCGGCCAGCGCCTCCAGGGCGCACTCGTTATTGGCCAGCAGCACGCGGAAAATATGGTAGCGCGCCT
>MNUQ01000139.1 GCA_001871085.1 Desulfovibrionaceae bacterium CG1_02_65_16 | reverse complement strand
GGTGGGGAAGGGGGGAAAGCCGGGGACACCGCGAACGACGCCCCCAGCATGCGACCGCGTGGCTAAGAAACCAGCTTGAGCCGGCTGATGTTTGTCACCGTCTTCAGCGTGTTTCTGTTTATTTGCGTCACGTTCCTCGACTCGCCGACGACCGGCATCATCGTGTCCTTGTTGATCAGGAGAAAGACTTCCCGCACATTTTGGAGAACCTCCCTGGTGGACGGCACCGTAATCGTTCCTTCCCCATGGTACTTGACGACGTAGCATTGGATGCCATTGTACGTCGTCATCCCCGACACGACCGCCTTCGCACTCTTGTTGAGGTTGATATCGTCAAGCGACACGGACAGCGGAGGTCTCTCGGAAATCGCGTTGGTCTTGGTCGCGTCTGCATCCAGCAAGGGCATGAAAACGTAGTGGAACAGATCCTTGGCCATGGCAACCGTTTTTTCCCCTTGGGGGGTATTCTTTGACCGCAACAGTTCTTTTGGCGACAGTTCCAGCGAATCAATGTTTCCGCGCTTGTCGCTTCTGACGTTGGCCGTGATGGGAATTGTGTCGGACGAGGCAAAAGTGACCGTCCATAGTAGTCCAGAGCCATCGTCAATGACTGAATAGTCCACATGGATCGTACCACGAGGAGACTCTTGGTCATTGATGGCGAACGCTTCCTGCATCTCAAGCGAGCCGTTGCCCGGAACGTACTTCGAGACGATTTGCCCATCCACGGGGGTGATTACGACGTCGTTCAGATCGAAATTTTTAGGAGTAGCGCAGCCGGCGAGGATAAACATCGCCGCAAGCATGCAGAGGCACCTTTTCATCCGCCATTTCCTTTGTAAATTTTTGCCGACTACGGCTGTCGTGCTTTGCAAAAATCAAGGTAACACAAATCCCAGCATAGGCGCACTAGAACTCCGGCATCTGCGGCGCAGTGGCAAAAAAGAGTCCCGGCCAATTGCACAGCAGGGACGTGGCTGAGCCAAGAAAGGCGGACGGCGCCTACTTCGCCGAAATGGTGTACTTCTTCAGCTTGTATTGCAACAGGCTCTTGGAGATGTTCAGCAGCTCCGCGGCCTTTACCTGGATGAAATCGGCCTTGACCAGCGCCCGGCGGATGACCGCCGCCTCGATCTTCTCCAGGGTCTCCGAGAGGTCGAGCTTGGTGGGCAGCAAATCGACGGCGCTCTTGAACTGCGACTCCTCGTCCTTGATCTCCGGCGGCAGGTCGTCGGCGTCGATGGTGTCCGTTGAGGACAGCACCACGCAGCGCTCAATGACGTTCTCCAACTGGCGCACGTTGCCCGGCCACTCGTAGGCGGACAAATAGTCCATGGCCGAGGGGCTGAAGCCCTTGAACTCGCGGCTGTTCTCCTTGGCGAACTTGTCCAGAAAGTGCGCGGCCAGAAACGGGATGTCCTCCCGGCGCTCGCGCAGGGGAGGCAGGGGGATGCTGACGACGTTGAGGCGGTAGAACAGGTCCTCGCGGAAGCTGCCGTCGGCCACGGCCTTGGTCAGGTCGCGGTTGGTGGCCGCCACAATGCGGATGTCGACCTCGACGGCCTCCGTGCCGCCCACGCGCTCGAAGCGGCGCTCCTGCAGCACGCGCAGCAGTTTGACTTGCAGGTCCTGCGAGAGCTCGCCGATTTCGTCGAGGAACAGCGTGCCCTTGTCCGCCAGCTCAAAGCGCCCGCGCCGGCGCGAAACCGCGCCCGTGAAGCTGCCCTTCTCGTGGCCGAACAGCTCGCTTTCCAGCACGCCGGGATTGAGCGCCATGCAGTTGACGGAGACGAACGGGCCGTCCTTGCGGGGGCTTTCGTTGTGGATGGCCTTGGCGATGAGCTCCTTGCCGGTGCCGGATTCGCCGGTGACGAGCACCGTGCTGCGGCTGGGCGCGGCGCGGTGCACCATGTCGAGCACGTGGCGCATGCTCTTGTCGCGGCCGATGATGTTGTTGGTGCCGAAGCGCTCCTGAATCTGCCGGCGCAACTGCATGTTCTCCTGCTGGGCGCGGGCGTACTGCATGGCCTTGGAGAGCGAGAGCAGCAGCTCCTCGTTGGAGAAGGGCTTGGTGATGTAGTCGAAGGCGCCGGTGCGCATGGCCTCCACGGCGGCCTCAATGCTGCCGAAAGCGGTCATGATGAGCACGGGGATGTGCGGATAGTGCTTCTTCACATGGTCCAGCACGTCCTTGCCGGTGAACTTGGGCATCTTCATGTCGGTGACGACCACGTCGACTTCGCTTTCCTCAAGGAAGGCGAGGCCCATTTCGGGGTCGGAAAGCGGCGTGACCTTGTAGCCCGCGTCGGAGAGAATGGCGTCGAGGACGAGCAGGTAGTTCTGCTCGTCGTCCATGATGAGAATATTGCCTGGCATGGTCTGGCTCCGTTGCTTTTGCGCTTAGGCGTCGGCCGGTTTTGCGGGTGTCGAGGGGGACGTGGCTTCTGCGGTGGTTTGACCGCCGGCCGCGTTGTTGCCGGCCGCGTTGTTGTCCACCGGGCCGTCGCCGGCTCCGGCCACCGGACCCACTGCGGGCAGGATGAGTTCCACCAGCGCGCCGCCCTCGGGATGGTTCTTGAGCGCCACGCCGCCGCCGTGGCTTTCCACAATGCTGGTGACAATGGCCAGCCCCAGCCCCGTGCCGGTGTCCTTGGTGCTGAAGAAGGGGTCCTTCATCTTGTCCATGTTCTGCACGTCAAATCCGGGGCCGGAGTCGTGCACGCACAGCACCAGCCAGGGACCGCCCTCTCGTTCCGGCTGGCCTTCGGCGGGAATGTCCGGCCGCACCGAGACCTCGATGCGCCCGCCCTGGGGCATGGCCTGCATGGCGTTGCCCAGCACGTTGTACACCGCGCGGTACAGCAGGTCGCGGTCGCCGCGCAGCAGGGTGTTTTCCGGGCACTCGCGGAAAAGCTGTATGCCCTTGTCCTCGCACTCGTGCTCCAAAAACACGCAGGCCTGTTCGAGGATGCGGCAGAGGTCCGCCTCGCCCATGCGCGGCAGCCGCGGGCGCGCGTAGTCCAAAAAGTCGTTCACCGTGCGCGAGAGCCGTCGGCTTTCGTCGTAAATGGCCTCGATTATGCGCGTGTGCGGATGGTTGTCGGCCTTGGCTTTTTTAAGCACCAGCTCGGCGCTGGATTGGATGATGCCCAGCGGATTTCTGATCTCGTGCGCCACGCCGGCCACCATGCGGCCCATGCCGGCCAGCTTCTCCTGCTGGTGCAGCTCGGCCATGAGCTTTTCCTTTTCGGCCTGCCGCTCGGCGCTGATGCGGTCGACCCGGCGCAGAATGCTGATGATGAGCGAGAAGAGCACCATGCTGGTGATGAGCGAGGACGAGTAGACCAGCCGCTCAAAGTTCACCACGGCCATGTAGTCGTCGGTGATGTCCTGGCTGAATTCGAGGATGCCCATGATGGGGTTCTTGACGCCGGGGCCGAAGTTGCGCTCCATGCGCAGCGGCGTGAATCCGCGCAGCACCACGCTGCCCGGGCGCATTTCCAGCTTGAACATGGCCGAGAAGCCGGAGACCTTGCTGAACAGCTCGAAGCTGGCCTCCTCGTGGTTGAGGGCGCGCTTGACGCCCTCGCCCGCCAGCCCGGTGCGCAGCACAAGGTTGGGGTCGGTGCAGTAGGTCACGCGCAGCTCGGGGTCGTAAATGCGCACCTCCTGCACGTGGAAGCTGTGGATGGTGCTGCGCACCACCTGGTCCAGCCGGGCGAACTGGTCGGGGATGCGCAGGGAGATTTGCCCAAAGCCGATGATGGTGGGCAGGGTGAAGCGCGTGAAGATCTGGTGCGAGAGGTTCTCGGAGAGCAGCAGGCCGAATTCCTTCTGCTTTTCCAGAAGCACCCGCTCCGCGTGCTTGGAAAGAAACACGGAGAGCGCCAGGTTGGTGCTCAAAATGAGAATGAGGAAGGTCCAGGTGAGGACCTTGACGAACTGCAGGGGCTTGTGGCCGCCCAGCAGGCTGGAATAGATGCTCAAGGCCCTAGAACCCCCGCTCGCCGGCGGCGACGCTTGTAAAGGCGGCCAGCTCGGCCTTTTCCGCCTCCAGCCCCGCCGCGCCAAGCCGCGCCTTGGCCAGCCGCTTGCCCAGCTCCACTGCGGGCTGGTCCACGGGGTTTATGCCCATCAGCCAGCCGGTCAAGAGCGTCGTCGCGCCGAGCAAGGCCATCATTTTGCCCGCCGCGTGCTCGTTGGCCCGGCCCAGGCGCAGGCCCGCAAGGGGCACCTGATGTTTGCACAGGGCCATGCGCGTGCCCAGGGCCTCGGCCGGCAACAGCTCGCCAAAGCGCTTGCCCTGCAGGTAGTTGAAACTCTCCGGCATGTCCGTTGGGAAGATCGGGCCCTGGTCCGCGTCATCCGGAGAGAACGCCCGCTCCACGAACAGGCAGGCCTTGTTGCGCGGGCCGTCCAAAAACATCTGGTTCACGCTGTGCTGGTCGGTGACGCCCACGGCCGGCAGCGGCTGGCTGCCCTGCCCGTTTTTGCCCAGGCTCTCGGCCCAGAGCTGCGCGAACCAATCCGCAAAACTGGCCCATTGCGGGATGTAGAAAAAGGTGATGAGCTCGTTCATGCCCGCGTCCATGAGCGCCTTGGCCCACACAGCCAGCTCGAAGGCCGGGTGTCCGGCCAGCGTTTTGGCCTCCAGCCCTGGCGCGGCCAGCGGCGCGGCCACTTCCGCGAAACCCTGCGCCAGCGCCCGCCAGTTGATGCCCAAAAACGCCGCAGGCACCAGCCCCACGGCGCTGATGGCCGAGTAGCGGCCGCCCAGGTTGTCGGGCACGGGCACGGTGCGCATGCCAAACTGGGTCGCCTCCTGGCGCAGGTAGCCCTTCTTTTCATCGGTGTTCAGCAGCAGGTGGTCTTTCCAGCCGGCCGGCAGCTCGCGCCGCAGCCAGTCCTTGACCAGGAAGTACTGGCCGATGGTTTCGATGGTGTCGCCGGATTTGCTGACCACGTAGACCAGCGTTTGGGCCGCCGGCAGGCGGGAGAGGTGCGCGGTGAGGGTGGCGGCGTCCACGTTGTCCAAAATCCACAGGCTCTTGCCCGTGTGGCCGGGCAGGTCCTGCCCGGGGGCGAAGGCCTTTTGCAGCGCCCGCGCGCCAAGGGCCGAGCCGCCGATGCCGAGCAGCAGCATGTGCGTGAAACGCGGCAGGAACCCGGCCTCCAACTCGGCCAGCGTTGCGGTCAGCTCCGGCATGAAGGGCAGGGAGAGGAACGGCAGCCGGCCGGCCGAAACCTCGCCGGCGAGCTTTTGCGCCATTTCGTCCGCGCGGGCGCGCAGGCCCGGGTGCGCGGGCAGGCGGTCCCAGCGGGCGTTCGCCCAGTCCAGAACGTCCTTGTGCGTGGTGCCTGCGGTCATGGAGCCTCCCCGCCCGGTGTCGGGCTGTTGCGGGTTTGTGCCCTGCCAAAGTCTTGCGGCCCCGGCAGGGGTTCTTCCATCTTCCTCCGCGGGCGCGCGCCGGCGCGGAAGGCTATTTGCCGAACAACACCTTGCCCACCTTGGACAGCGCGGTCATGAGCACCTCGTCCGCCACGGCGTAGGAGAAGCGCACGCAGCGGTCGTCGCCGAAGGCGCTGCCGGGCACCAGCGCCACGCCGGCCTCCTCCAACAGACGCGTGCACATGGCGGCGGAGTCCGGCATCTCCGGCGTGTAGTGCTTGTCCACCACCGGGAACAGGTAGAACGCGCCGTCGGGCTTGGGGCAGCTCACTCCCGGCCAGGTGGCCATGACGGAGAGGGCGATGTCGCGCCGGCGCAAAAAGGCCGCGCGCATCTCGTCGATAAGCGTCCAGGGGCCGGTAAGGGCCGCCACGGCCGCCTTTTGCGCCACGCTGTTGACGTTGGAGGTGCTTTGTCCCTGGATCTTGGCGCAGGCCTTCACCAAATCGGCGTGGGCCAGGGTCCAGCCCACGCGCCAGCCGGTCATGCAGAAGCTCTTGGACAGCGCGCCGACGATGGCCACGTTTTCCGGGTTCTTTTGCCAGAAGTGCGAGAGCGTGCTCGGCTTGGCCGGGTCGTATACCAGCCGGTCGTACACCTCGTCGGAAATAATGAAGATGCCGCGCGCCTTGGCCCAACGGGCTATCTCGTCCAGCTCCTCCTGCGGATAGTGGCAGCCGGTGGGGTTGCTGGGCGTGTTGAGCATGAGCATAGAGGTGCGCGGGGTGCACATGTCCTCCAGGTCGCGCACGCTGACGCGGAAGCCGCTCTCCGGCGTGGTGGGCACTATGACGGGCACGCCGTCGGCCAGCTCCACCATGGCGGGATAGCTCACCCAGTAGGGCGCGGGGATGAGCACCTCGTCGCCGGGGTTCAAAAGCGCCATAAGCAGGTTGTACAGCGCCTGTTTGCCGCCGCAGGTGGCGATGGCGTTTTCCCACTTGGCGCTCACGCCGTAGAACTGGCCGTAATAGCCGGCTATGGCCGCGCGCAGGTCGGGAATGCCCGGCACCGGCGTGTAGCGGGTGAAGCCGTCGTCGATGGCCTTCTTGGCGGCGGCGCATACGTGCGCGGGCGTGGGAAAGTCGGGCTCGCCAACGGCGAGGCTCACCACCTCGCGTCCCTGGGCCTTAAGCTCCTGGGCCTTGGCGTTGACGGCCAGCGTGGCCGAGGGCTTGAGCTTTTTGAGTCTGTCGGAGATGCGCATGGGAAGTACCGTCCCTTTTGGACATGAGTGTAGGAGGCGGTGTGCGGTCCGCCTGCCCCATTAGTAGTGCAAAACCGCGCGCGGGGGAAGGGGGGGCGGCCAAGGCTGCGACGGCGGGCAAGGGCGGCGCTTCCAGCCCTCCCTGCCGGCCTGTCCGCTGTTGACCGCTCCCTGGGTTCTGGCCTATTCTGCCACCCTGCGCGAGGATACCCCCCGCCCCGGCCGCCCCTGCGCGGCGCTGGCGCGGGGGCCTTTGTCGCCCCAAGGCGGAGAGCCACACCGGAGGATCGATGTCGAGCCAGTCCAGCTACGAATACTACGGACCCGACCTGGCCAAAATGCCCCCCCTGCGGGCCATAGCCGAAACCGTCGCCCTGGACCCCCGCGTGCGCGCCGTCACAGCGGCCGAGGCCTACGAACTGGCGCTGGCGCAATCCGACGTGTGCGTGACGGACATGCCCGTGTACCCGCCGGCGGCCAAACGCCTTGGCCTGCCCGAGGGCGCGCGCGTGCTGAACAACTGCCATGGCCGCATCGTTGGCCGCAGCGCCAATGCCCGCCGCTTTTTGAACGCCCTCACCCCGCCGGACCAGCAGAGGGTGCTGGGCGACCTGCGCGAGGCCATGTTCGACTTCCAGAAGCGCCCGCTCATCAAGGCCCACGCAGTGCTCGGCCTGGACCGCGACCTGATGATAAAGGCCACGCTGGTGGGCGCGCAGGACGACGCCGTCAATATCTTCAACTGGCTGGCCAACTTCACGCCCTATGCGGAGCTGGCCCAGGCCTACGAGAAGAGCGCCAAACTGCCCATTCAGGACATCCTGGTCGTTGGCGACAACCTGTGGGCCAACGCCGATCCCTACTACCACAACCACGGCGGCCCGCAGCTGGCGCTGGTCGACGAGAAAGCCAACGTCATTTTCAATCTGGGCATGCGCTACTTTGGCGAGCGCAAAAAAGGCACCCTCACGCTCGCCTGGACCAGCGGCATGCGCCTGGGCATGGCCGCCTGCCACGGCGGCATCAAGGAGATCGATTTTTCGGACTGCGGGGACGCGCGCGCGCGCGCCGTGGGCCGGCGCACAGTGGCCTTTTTCGGTCTCTCCGGCACGGGCAAGAGCTCGCACACCAACAGCGCGGACAACGGCGGCACCCTGCCCGCCGGCTTCAAGAAGGTGGTGCTGCACGACGACGCCTTCCAGATTGATTGCGAGCAGAAGGTGTGCCGCGTGTGGGAGCCCACGCTGTTCGACAAGACCGACTCCCGGCCCATAGGCCACCCGGATTGGCGCTACATCATCAGCGTGATGAACCACGGGCTGGTGGAGGTGGAGGGCAAGGTGTTGCCGCTGGGCCAGGATTTGCGCAATGCCAACGGCCGGGCGCTTTTCGACCGCGATCTGCTGGGCGCGTACGTGAACCGCTGCGGCTTCCCGGACCTCATCTGCTGGCTGATGAAGGACTCGTGCCTGCCGCCGCTCATGCGCTTCAAGAGCCCGGGGCTGGCCGTGGCCATGGGCGCAAGCCTCATGACGCGCCGCAACCGCGCCGAGAACGTGCCCGAGGAGGAGCTGGCCAAGCTGGTGTTCGTGCCCTTCGCCAACCCATTCCGCGTGTACGAGCTGTGGCGCGACGTGCGCGCCTTCGCCAAGGTCTTCGAGCAGGGGGCCGTTGGCTACTGCTTCAACTCCGGCGGGTTCTGGAAGGCGTCGGACATGGACCTGCGGGGCATTCCGCTGGCCACCTCGCTCCGGCTGCAAACGGCCCTGCTGCTCAACGAGCTGGAGTGGGAGGACCTGGCCATTCTGCCCGGCGCGCAGATTCCCGCACGCGCCAGCGTGGAGGCCATTCTGCCCGGCTATTACGAGCGCTACCACCCGGACAACGTGGAGAACCGCGTGGCCTATCTGGCCACCATTCGCTCGCGCCTGCGGCAGCGCATGGCGTTTTTGCAGTCCAGCGATTTGCACGATAAGCCGGGCCTGCTGCTGTCGCTCATCAACGCGCTGGGCGTGGGCGGCGGCCAGGACGACTAGACGCGGACCACGCTCCGCCACACCCGGCCCGTACCCGGGCGAGCCGTAACGCCCCGGGCAACATTATCGCCAAGGAGATGCCATGCGCGCCATCGCCGTCGTCGGCTACAAGAAGTCCGGCAAAACCACGCTCGCCCTGGAGTTGGCCGAAGCCCTCAAAAAGCTTGGGCTCTCCGTCACCCTGGTCAAGCATTCGCACCACGGCTTTGATGAGAAGGCCGAGACCGACACCGCGCGCTTCCGCACCAGCGCGGACATGGTCATGGGCTTTTCGCCCGGGGGCAGCTTCGTCTCCTGGCCGGGCGAGCGCAGCCTGACCGACCTCATCCCGCTGGTGAACACGGACTTTCTGGTGCTGGAGGGCGGCAAGACCCTGGGCTTCATGCCGCGCATCATCATTGCGGACGACGAGGCCACCGCCAGGGACCTGGACCCGGAGCTGGCCTTCGCCGCCTATGGCGACCACGCGCTGGACGGGCTCATGGCCACGCGTGACGTGGCGGGCCTGGCGCGCATCGCCAAGGGCAGCGGCTTTCTGCTGCCCGGGCTGGACTGCGGGGCCTGCGGCCGCGAGAACTGCCGGGGGCTTGCCGTGGACATTGTGGCGGGCGAGGCCACCGTGGAGGACTGCAAGGCGCAAAACAGCGGCATGCGCATCAGCGTTGGCGGCAAGCCCCTGCCCCTCAACCCCTTTGTGGAGCGCATCCTCAAAAGCGGCCTGCGGGCCATGCTGGCGGAGCTCAAGGGCTTCGGTCCCGGCGCGGTGGATATCCATCTTGAGTGAGCCTATGCCCGCCCCCGACGACATGAACGCGAGACGTCTCGACGCCCATGGCTTTTTGAACGTGGTGAGCCGCGCCGAATTCATGGCGCTGCTGACGGACTTTCCCGCGCTGGACCAGGAGGACGCGCCCCTGGCCGAGGCGCTGGGCCGCGTGCTGGCGTGCGACCTGCCAGCGCCCGAGGACCTGCCGCAGACCGCCCGCGCGTCCATGGACGGCTACGCCGTCAGCGCGCGCGACGTTTTTGGCGCCACGGAGACCAACCCGGCCTATGTGGACCTCGTGGCCGATCTGCGCATCGACTGGGCGGCGGGAATGCCCGGCGGTCCGGCCGTGCGGCTGGCTTACGGCCAGGCGGCGCGCATTCCCACCGGCGGCACCCTGCCCGAGGGAGCCGACGCCGTGGTCATGGTGGAGCACACCGAGCTGCTGCCCGGCGGCGACGCGGGCGGTGGTTCGGGCGCAACCATTGAGGTGCGCAAGAGCGCGGCCCCGGGCGAAAACGTGCTGCTCCCCGGCGAGGACGTGCGCCAGGGCGAATCGGCCCTGCCCAGGGGACGCGTGCTGCGCGCCCAGGATGTGGGCCTGCTGGCCGCGCTGGGGCAAACCGTGGTCCGCGTGGGCCGGCGGCCGGTTGTGGGCGTGGTCTCCACCGGCGACGAGCTGGTGCCCCCAAACGCAACGCCCCGACCCGGACAAATCCGCGACGTGAACTCCAGCGCGCTCTGCTGTCTGGCGGCCGAGGCCGGGGCGCTGCCCCGCGCCTACGGCATCGTGCCCGACGATTTGCCGAGACTTGCCGGGACCCTTGCCTGCGCGCTGGCCGAATGCGACGTGGTGCTGCTTTCCGGCGGCAGCTCCATTGGCGCGCGCGACCATTCCGTGGCCGCCATGCTGGCCCAGCCCGGCGCGGAGATTCTGGCCCATGGCGTGGCCATCAGCCCGGGCAAGCCCACCATCCTCGCCAGGGCGGAGGGCGGCGCGGCCGGTCAACATGGTGGCAAGGCCATCCTCGGCCTGCCGGGACAGGTCACCTCCGCCCAGGTGGTGATGACCGTGCTGGTCAAGCCCTTTTTGCGCCGTCTGGCCGGCGGGGAGGGGACGGCCGCCGAGCCGCCCTTTGTGGCCGAGCTGGCGCGCAACATCGCCGGCCGGCCCGGACGCGAGGACTTTGTGCGCGTGCGTCTGGAACCGCGCGCGGGCCAGCCGCCGCTGGCGCACCCCGTGTTGGGCAAAAGCGGCCTTTTGAAGACGCTTCTCGCGGCCGACGGGCTGGTGGCCGTGCCCGCCACGGCCGAGGGGCTGTACAAGGGCGCGTTCGCGTCCGTGTGGCCGCTGTAGCGTCCCGCACATTCCCCCGGCCCTTTGATGCGGCCCGCCGGCTTGTGAGGAAAGGCGCGCGCCTTGACGCGCCGCCCGCGCGGTTCTACTTGAGCCCACGACCTGCGGAGCGGGGCCTTGCCGCCCCGGCGCGTTCCCGCCGCCCTCTCGGCGGGGGCCAAAACCGCGGGGGGAGACTCCATGTCCGAAAAACAGCTCACCGCGCCCGACATGCTCGCCCGCAAGGGCGGCGCAAAAATCGCCATGCTCACCGCCTACGACTATCCCACGGGTCTGCTCGCCGACGCCGCCGGGGCCGACGCCATCCTCGTGGGCGACTCCGTGGGCATGGTCTGCCTGGGCCTGCCCGACACCCTCGGCGTGACCATGGCCGACATGCTGCACCACACCCGCGCCACGGCCCGCGCGGTCAAGCACGCCCTGCTCGTGGCCGACATGCCGTTTCTTTCCTACCAGGGCAGCGTGGCCGAGGCCGTGGCCAACGCCGGGCGCTTTCTGCAGGAGGCCGGCGCGCGCGCGGTCAAAGTGGAGGGCGGCGCGGAGTTTTTGCCGCAGATAACGGCCATGCTCGACGCGGGCATTCCGGTCATGGGGCATATCGGGCTTACGCCGCAGCAGGTGGCGCGTTTCGGCGGGTTCAAGGCCCAGGGCAAAACCGCCCGCGCGGCGCAAAAACTCGTGGGCGACGCCCGCGCCCTGGCCGATGCCGGTTGTTTCGGCATCGTGCTGGAGGCCGTGCCCGATGAGGTGGCCGCGCGCATTACCGCCGAGCTGGCCATCCCGACCATCGGCATTGGGGCCGGGCCGCGCTGCGACGGGCAGGTGCTGGTGCAGCACGACGTGCTGGGCCTGTGCCCGGGCATCAAACCGAAGTTCGTCAAACAGTATGCCGACCTGTGGACCCCGGCCAAAGAGGCCCTGGCCGCCTATTGCGCGGAGGTGCGCTCCGGCGTTTTTCCGGCCGAGGCGCACACCCGCCACATGTCCCCGGAAGAGCTGGCGGAATTTGCAGCCCGCCGGGACGCCTAGCCCCGTATGAACGCCGTGGCGCAAACCCTGACCCTGCCCGCTTTGTGGCACGGGCTGGCCGTGCCCTTGTCGCGCCTTTTGCTGTCGGTCAGCATCGGGCTTTTCGTGGGCACGCTCATCGAGGCCCTGCAATGGACGCGCGGCGTGGCCAGGGTGGCGCAGCCGCTGGTGCGCCTGGGGCGGCTCAAGGATGTGGCCGGAGCCAGCTTCTCGCTGGCGTTTTTTTCTGGCGCGGCGGCCAACACCATGCTTTCCGACGCTTACGAGCGCGGCGAGATGAGCAAACGCGAGGTGGTGCTCTCCAACCTCTTCAACAGCCTGCCCACGTACTTTCTACATCTGCCCACGTTGTTCTTCATCGCCGCGCCGTTCATTGGGCCGGCGGCGGCGCTGTATGTGGGGCTCACCGTGTTGGCGGCGTTTCTGCGCACGTTCGCCATCGTGCTGCTGGGCCGGCTGACGCTGCCGCCCCTGCCCGAGGGCTGCGTGTCCTGCCTGCTGGGCGAGGACAAACGCTGGGACTGGCGCGGCGCGCTGGACAAGACCATGAAGCGCTTCAAACGCCGTTTGCCGCGCATGGTCTTCTATACCATTCCCATCTATGTGGCGTTTTTCTTCCTCAAGCGCTGGGGCGTGTTCGACGTGATGGAGGACTACATGGCGCACCATGTGGCCTTTCTTTCCTGGCTGCCTCCGCAGGCCATGGGCATCATCGCCTTCCATATGGCGGCGGAGACCACCGCGGGCTACGCCGCCGCCGGCGCGCTGGTGGCCACAGGCGGGTTGACGCTGAAGCAGCTGGTGCTGGCGCTGCTGGTGGGCAACATTCTCTCCTCGCCGGTGCGGGCGGTGCGCCACCAGTTCCCGTACTACGCGGGCATCTTCAAGCCCGGGCTCGCGCTCAACCTCATCATCTCCAATCAGGCGCTGCGCGCTTCGAGCATTGCGCTGGTGACCCTGGGCTACGCCATTTGGGGCTAGCTGTGGAGTTGCAAGACGTTGTTCACTCCCTGGCCGATACGGCTCATGGGCGTTTCCCTCTGTAAGGACTTGTGATTCCTAAAATAGTTGTATTCATGGAGCCAGCGAGGCAACTCGCTGGCTCTTTCGTCTGAGCTGCCGTAGCTGGCGGCGTAGGCCCA
>MNUQ01000046.1 GCA_001871085.1 Desulfovibrionaceae bacterium CG1_02_65_16 | reverse complement strand
TGCGGCGGCCAGGCGGCCGGCCAGACGCATGGTCAAAAGCGCGCCCGCGAGGTCGAGGGAGGGCGCGGGCAGAACGCCGGTGCGCACAAGCCCGGCAAAGGCGCGCAGCTGGCCGATGAAGCCGGCCTTCACGCCCTGGTCGTCGGCCTCGGGTTCAATGGCCAGCGTCGTCCCGTCGGCATAGGTGGCGCGGCCGGACTCCAGGGGCTTGAACTCCACGGTGACGCCCTCGCCCTTGAGCACAACGCCCCAGCCGCCGGGGGAGTGCCAGTTGGCCGTGTACGAGCCCAGCGCCCCGCCGGAAAAGCGCAGGCAGGCCGCGAACTGGTCGCCCAGCGGCTCGCGCAGGCTGGAGCACAGGGCGTGGAGCTCCTGCGGCTCGCCGCCGAAGTAGCGCAGCAGGTCGATGGTGTGCGTGGCGTTGGCGAACAGCCAGGCCCGCAGCACCTCGTCGGGGAAGCGGTTCAGGCCGCGCACCTGCGCCATACGCTCGTTGCCCTCCACATGCACGGCCAGCAGCCGCCCGCGCTCGCGGATGAGCCGCGCGCCCTGCCGGAACACGGTGTAGTGGCGGCGGTTGAAGCCGACCATGGTCCGCGCGCCGCGCCTGCCCGCCTCGGCTGCGGCGGATTCCGCCTCGGCCACGCTGAGCCCCACGGGTTTTTCCAGAAACAGCGGCAGGCCGTAGTCCATGCACGCAATCGCCATGGACGCCATGGTCTGCGGCGGCACCAGCACCATCAACGCGTCGGGCTTGGCGGCGCGCACCAGCTCGGCGGGGTTCTCCGCCACGAGCGGCACGCCGAACTCCCCGGCCAGGGCCTCCGCGCGCGAACGCGTGCGCGAGGTGAGGCCGGCCACCGTCACCGTTTCCGGCAGGCGGGCGGCGGCGAGCAGGTGCTGCCGGGCGATGTTCCCGGCTCCAATGAGCCCCAGGCGCACCGGGGCGTTCTGTTCCTTCTGGCTCATGCGCGATCCTTCTTGGCGGCCGGGGCCGGCTCAGGTGATGGGCACATCGAGCTGCAAACCCGCGCCCTTGAGCGGCAAATCCACGCGCGCGCCGCCGTTTTGCGAGGAAAGATGCGCGCCCAGCACCACGTCCACCGAGTTGATGCCCGCCTGCACGGTGTCGTGCTCGTGCGCGCCCAGAAGGTCGGCCAGGCAGTCGGCCGTGGCCTGCACAATGTCCAGCGCCGGGCCGTGCTCCAGGGCGGTTTGCTCCGGCACGACCAGCCGCGTTTTAACCACGTGGCGCTGGGACAGGGGCCGCACCAGGGCGCTGGCCGCGCCGGCCGGAGCCGGGCAGAAGTCGTCGGTCTCGGCCACGCCCTCCGTGCCCACCACAATGCAGCGGGAGTTGCGGGGCACATCCTCGGAAAGCTCGAAATCGCCGGTGAAGCGCCAGCCGTCGGCGCACTCGAACCCCACGCTCACCTGTCCGCCGGGATCGAGAAACTGCGGGCCGCGCACGTTGGGCGCGGGGTCGCGCGTCAGCTCCGCGCGCACCCACACGGGCCGCGCGTCGAACAGCCAGGCCGCGTAATCGAAATAGTGCAGGCCCACGCAGCCCACGCCGCCACCGCCCACAATGGACCAGAAGCGCCGGGGCCGGCCCACCAGCCCGCTGGCGAGCGCCTGACGGAAGAGCAGGCAGCGCGTGAGAAAGCGCCGGCACAGGTTCACGGCCAGCCGCGTGCCAAAGCTTTTGCAGGCCGCGGCCATCTCGCGCGCGTGGGCGCCGCTGGTGCTCATGGGCTTTTCGCACAGGATGTAAGGAATCTTGGCCGCGGCGGCGGCCAGCACGATGTCGCGGTGGCTGGGGCCATTGGTGGCCACGCAGAGCAGGTCGACCCCGCCCAGGGAGAGCAGATCGCGCCAGTCGGACACGACGGCGGCCTGGTCGTGGCGGCCGGCGGCGAATTCCTCCGCGGCCTTGCGGTTCACGTCGCACAGGGCCACCACGGGAACGCCTATGCTGTCGAGCGCGGCCACGTGCCGGCGGCCCATGCCGCCCAGACCGATGACCGCGGCCTTTGGCCCCCCCTCGGGGCGATTGTTCGCTTCGCTCATTGGCTAGATTCGTCCGTTCTTTTTGAGGATGAGTTCGCAGATCTCGAAGTCCAGCAGTTCGTCGATGTCCCACGAGCGCTCGCGGGGCATGGGGTAGCCGCGCGTCTCCGGGGTGAGGTAGCTGCGGGTGGCGGCCAGCCAGCGGCAGTCGGCCACGTAGACCGCGCCGTTGGGCTTCACGGTGCGGGGCAGGTCCTGCCGGCGGGTGTGGAAACGTTCTTGCTTGATGACCGGAACCATGAGGCCGGCCTCATCCATGGTGAAGGCGTAATAGGGGCTGGCGGGCATGTCCTCCACGCCGATGAGGCACGGCCAGCCGTTGTCCAGGCACATTTTCACGGCGCCGTCCACATCCTCCACCGTGCGCAGGGGCGAGGTGGGCTGCAGCAGCACCACATAGTCATAAGCCTCCGGCCCGCCAACAGCCGCCACGGCGTGCAGCACGGGGTCCACGCCCGGGGTGTCGTCGCGAGCCAGCTCCGCCGGGCGCACAAAGGGCGTCTCGGCCCCATGGGCGCGCGCCACGGCGAGAATGGCCTCGTCGTCGGAGGAGACGATGACCCGGTCGATGCAGGCGCTGCGCCGGGCCTCGCGGATGGACCAGGCGATGAGCGGCAGGCCGCCCAGCTCGCGGATGTTCTTGCCCGGGATGCCCTTGCTGCCCCCGCGGGCGTTGATGGTGCAGAGGATGCGCTTGTTCTTGTACATGTCCGCCTGTTCCCTTGCGTTTTCGGCGCGCCGTGGGCGCCGTGGGCGGCGCGGTTGGCCATGCGTCGCGGGCGGCACGATAGCCTGTTTGCCCCGGCCCCGCAATGCCGCGCGCGCCGGTCTGGTCCGCTTGCCAGCCCGGCGCGCTTCTCGTACGGTGACGCTGGCGCATATCCCCGCGCGGACGGTTTCAAAACCAGCCGGAAACGGCCAGCACTGGAGTCCCCCATGCTGAAGTTCCTGAACATGCTCCTCGGCGGCGAAAAGGGCCAAGGCCAAACAGCCGACAGCGACATCGTCAAGCGCAAATACGAATACTTCAAGAGCCTGCTCATCAAGAACAACCGCTCGCTGGAGCTTCTCACCGAATTCGAGCATCTGCTTTACGAGAACAAGCCCTTCACCCTCGACCAGGTGCTCACCCTTTCCGAGGATCTCATCAGCTTGGTGTACGATCTGGCCGAGGACCTGAACGCCCTGTCCCACGGCAAATACCCCGGGCTGTTCGACGCCACGGAGCGCATCGGCGTCACCGTGCTCAAGGATCTGGTGCACCGGCGGCGCATCAAAAAAGGCGAGCTCATCATCCCCCTGCGGGCGCTCTCGGCCGAGCTGACCGACGAGGTGGGCGGCAAGGCCGCCAACCTGGGCGAGGTGGCCAACCGCGCCGGGCTGCCCACGCCGCGCGGCTTCGCCGTCTCCGCTTACGCCTGCCAGCATTTCCTCAAAACATCGGGTCTGGCCGAGCGCATTGAGCGGCGCATGCGGCATATCGACGTGACGGACACCGAACGGCTCATGGCGGTGAGCGACGAGATCCAGGCCATGATCATGGCCGCCGAGCCGCCGGCGGAGCTCACCGAGGGCATGGACCGCCTCATGGCCGAGCTGGCGCATTTCCTGGGCCCGGAGGTGCGCGTCTCCGTGCGCTCCAGCGCCACCTGCGAGGATTCGGAGGCCACCTTCGCCGGGCAGCACGCCACCGTGCTCAACGTGAGCGCCCAAAACGTGGGCCGCGCATGGAAGGAGGTTGTGGCCAGCACCTTCAGCCCACGCGCGGTGTTCTACCGCCGCAGCATGGGCTACTCCGACGAGGACGTGGTCATGGGCGTGCTCTGCGTCACCATGATCGACGCGCGCGCCAGCGGCGTGCTGTACACCGTCGATCCCAACGGTGCGCTGGGCGTAGCGGGGACGCCCCCGGCCGACGACATCCTCATCAGCGCGGCCTGGGGCCTGGGGGTGAGCGTGGTGGACGGCTCCGCCAGCACCGACGCCTACAGCGTGCGCCGCAAGGACTCCGCGATTCTCAAGCACGAGGTGGCCGACAAGCCGCGCCGGCTCACCGTGAGCGGCGGCGACGGCATCCACGAGGAGGCCGTGCCCGAGGCCGACCGCACGGCCCCCTGCCTGGACGAGGCCAAAATCCGCCAGCTGGCGGCCTATGGCGTGCGGCTGGAGGAACACTATGGCCAGCCGCTGGATATAGAGTGGGCGCAGGACGCCGCGGGCCGGCTGTTCATTCTGCAGGCGCGCCCCCTGGGCGTGACCCACGCCGACCGGCCCGGGTGCGCGCTTGCGCCCGAGGCCGCCCCCCCGGCGGGCTGCGAGGCGCTGCTGCGCGGCGGAGAAATGGCCTCCCCCGGCAGCGCCGCCGGCCCGGCCTATATTCTCGCCAGCGACCACAACCTGCCCGCCGTGCCGCGGGGGGCCATTCTGGTGGCGCGCCAAACCTCGCCCACGTATGTGCCGGTCATGGACCGCATCCGCGCCATTGTGACCGAGGTGGGCAGCGTGACCGGGCACATGGCGAGCGTGGCGCGGGAGTTCGGCGTGCCGGCGCTGGTTGGACTGGAGAACGCCACGCACGCCATCGCGCAAGGCGAGGAGATCACCCTCGACGCCACCGGACGCATGGTCTACCGGGGCATTGTGCCGGAGCTTGCGCGCGACAAGCCCTGTGTGAACCTCATGAAGGGCAGCCCGGTGTACAAGGCCGCGCAGGAGGCCCTCAAACGCATGGCCCCGCTCACCCTCACCGACGCCGGCGCCGGGAGCTTCAGCCCCGAGGGCTGCCGCACCCTGCACGACGTCATCCGCTTCTCCCACGAGATGGCCATGCGCGAGATGTTCGACATCGGCGACGACATGAGCGACGCCAGGGGCACGGTGCGCCTGCGCGCGGGCCTGCCCATGAACATTCTGGTGGTGGACATGGGCGGCGGCCTCACCCCCGGCGCGCCCAAGAAGGTGGTGGAGCTGGAGCACGTGAAAAGCGCGCCCTTCCAGGCCCTGCTGCACGGCATGACCGATCCGGGCGTGCGTTGGCTGGGCGGCGTGGGGGTGAACCTCACGGGCTTCGCCACCATCGTGGCCGAAGGGCTCATGAGCGATCCCAACGCCGACGGCAGCATGGGCGGCCCCAGCTACGCCGTGGTGAGCGACCACTACCTCAACTTCAACACGCGCCTGGGCTACCACTACGCCGTGGTGGACAGCTTCTGCGGGCCGTCCATCAACGACAACTACATCGTGTTCTCCTTCAAGGGCGGCGCGGCGGACATCGCCCGGCGCTCGCGGCGGGCGGCCCTCATCGCGCAGATTCTGAAGCGCCTGGGCTTCAAGACCGCGATCAAGGGCGACATGGTGCGCGGCGAGATCAAAAAGTACGGGCAAAGCGACCTGAAGCAGAAGCTCGACATGGTGGGACGCTTGCTTGGCGCGGTGCGCCTGCTGGACATGATGCTGGCCGACGACGGGCAGATAAGCTGGTACGTGGACGAGTTCTTCAAGGGCAACTACACGTTCACCCGGCCGGAGGACCCGGGGACGAAGCAGTAAGCGCGCCTGGCGGCAGGCCAACGCGAACGGCCGGAGGAGACTTCCGCCCTTTTGCACACGCGGCTAAAGAAGAGGGGGTATCGGCTCGCGACCCTGTGCGACGCCCCTGTGCGCCTACCGGGACAGGCCCGACAGGCAAAAAAAATCCCGCCAGGGGCGGGAGAACGCGTAGGCGCGCGGGCGCATCGGGGAAAACGTGGGTGGGGCTGGAGCCCATGAACGGAATTGAACCGTTGACCTCTTCCTTACCAAGGAAGTGCTCTACCGACTGAGCTACATGGGCGCATCTCGCGAACGGACGCGATAGCCTATCGCGGCGCGGGCTTAAGGTCAATATTTTTTTGTGCGCGGGCGGCCGCTTCCTGGTATGCTCCGGGGAACGGCGGCCTTGTGCGGCATTTCGGCAAAGGCTTCCCGGCCTTCCGCTGGTCCGCAACTTGCTTCAACACTGCGGGCCCTTTGGAGGTGGAAGACTCTGCCGGGAGGGAGCGCCATGTCGATCATCGGAGTTGGGAACACCCAGGATTCACTCAACGCATTGGGGCTGAACGGCATCAGCTCAAGCGGCATCAGTCTGAGCGATGATCCATACAGCGTTCTGGAGTCCAGGGAATCCTCCGCGGCGAACATCTCCACGGCCGCGTCCGTGTTGAGCTCCCTTTCCTCGCTGCAGAAGACCAACAACACGGAATTCAAGAGGTGGCCAGCGAAATCGCCACAAGTCTGCACGATGCCGCCTCGGATTCCTCCTCCAGCTCGCTGGAGTCTTACGAGCTGGAGAAGCTGGCCGCGCAATTCTCCAACGCGGCCGCCACGGGCAGCCTGTCCTGCCTGTCCACCAGCGGCAGCCAGGCAGCCTCAAAGGCTACAGCTCCAGCAGCAGCGAATTGCTCCCAACCGACCTCGCCGCCAGCTCCGACTCCGGCGTGTTCAGCACGGTCAATTCCATCGTGTCCAACAAACTCAACTCCGCGCTGACGGCCGGATAGCCTCGGGCAACGGGCCGGGAGGCGGGAAAAAGACGGACACAACGCCTATCACCGCCGCGCGCGCCGTGGCGAACCCGACGGAGGAATAGCCCATGTCCGACAGCATCGACAGCGCGCAAGAACGCGCTGAGGATTTTCTGAAATGGAGCCTGGCGCGGGCGCAGAACGCCGAACCGGACGGCCCGCAGGAGCGCGACGCCCAGGGCCGCGTCATCTGCGCGGAATGCGGGGAGCTGATGCCAGCGGCGCGGCTCGCTGCCGTGCCCGGGGTGACGCTGTGCGTGCGGTGCGCGGAGGAGGCTGAAGATCACGGCGGGATGACATAGGCACGCATCGGGTCACGGGATGAGCGCAGAGGGGCGGCATGGGGCGCGATTTTTATTGTTTCACGGAGCGCCAGGAATAGGCCTTATCCCTACTTGGCCCTACTACGAAAAATGGCTTGCAGTTTTTATGCTGCAAGCCATTGTACTTTTCTGGTCGGGGCGACTGGATTTGAACCAGCGACATCCTGCTCCCAAAGCAGGCGCGCTACCGAGCTGCGCTACGCCCCGAAATCATGGGCCTCCCTACGGCAAAACCCGCGTGGGGGCAAGCGCGGCGAGCAGGACTTTCGCCGCCAGGTTGAGACGAATGCCGGCGAATGCCGGCGAATGCCGCTAGACCGCGGGCTTGCTGCCGCTCCATTTGTCCAGGGGCACGGCCTCCTCCACCAGCATCACGGGAATCTCCTCGCGCACGGGGTAGACCACGCCGCAGGCGGCGCACAGCAAACCATCCTTGCCGGGCAACAGCGCCAAGGAGCCACGGCACTGGGGGCAGGCCAAAAGCTCCAGCAATTTTTCATCCATACCCATGCAGCACCTCCATTCCATTCAAGGGACCACTCCCTATACCCGAGCAACCCCCCGCACACAAGCGGCTCCCCCCTCTTGACGAAACATCGATGTTGACTAATAGATATGTCGGGTTCCATCGTTTTCCATCTATGCCAGCGAGGTCCACCATGCACCAACGCGTCGACCTGCACACCCATTCCACCGCCTCCGACGGAACATTCACACCGGCCGAGCTCATGCGCGCGGCCAAGGAGGCCGGGCTCGCCGCCATCGCCCTCACCGATCACGACACCTTCGAAGGACTGCCCGAGGCCCGCGCGGAGGCGCTCAAACTGGACCTGGACCTTGTGCCCGGCTGCGAGCTTTCACTGGACTACAGCGGCCTGCCCACGCACCTGCTGGCGCTGTTTGTGGACGAGCGGCCCGGCCACGTGACGGCGGAGCTGACGCGCGTGCGCACGGCGCGCGCCAAGCGCAACGAGACCATGCTGGAGAAGCTGCGCGCCGTGGGCGTGAACCTGCGGCGCGAGGACGTGGAGCGCCACGCGGCGGGTGTGGTGGGCCGGCCGCACATGGCCCAGGCCATGCTGGAGGCCGGCGTTGTGCGTAGTTTCGAGGAGGCCTTCAGCCGTTTCCTCGGCGCGGGCGGCTTGGCATACGTGCCCAAGGCCAAGCTCACCCCCACGGAAGCCATCCGCGCCATCCACGCCGACGGCGGCTTGGCCGTGCTGGCCCACCCCTACCTGCTTTCGCAGCAGCCCCGGCAGATTGGGGCCATGCTGGAGGAGCTGGCCGGACTGGGGCTGGACGGAGTGGAGGTGTACTACACTGAGCATTCGGACAAATACACCGAGCTCATCGCCCGTCTTGCCGACGAGCTTGGATTGCTGGCAAGCGGCGGGTCGGACTTCCACGGTTCGGTGAAGTCCGGCGTGGCCCTTGGACGCGGCCGGGGCGGACTTTTCGTGCCCGGGGAGCTGCTCGACCGCATGCGGGAGACCCTTGCCGCCCGCGCCGCCGCTCCCGCCCGCACCGCCCTATAGACCGCGCCTATAGGCCTCTTGCGCCCTGGCATCGCTTTAGGCTATACGTAGTTGAGAACAAGGACCGGCGGCTTTACCCCGAGCGCGCCAAGCCAGGAGCAAGAGCCAGTGGACACGCAGCCAGAAGCGACGACGCAAGCCAGCCTCGGAAAGCCCGCCCTTGAGAAAAACCATAAGGAGCGGCAGGTCGAACGGCTGCCCGGGGTGCACCTGCAGCTCAAGGTGGGCAACCAGATTTACGTGCGCCTGCTGTGCGTGGAGCAGCGCTACGAGGGCCTCGTCGTCGGCCTGGACCAGTACAAGTACTTCATCGTGCAGCTACGGCTGCCGCAAGACACCCTGGCCCGGCTGAACCAGAACCCGGGGGCCATTGTGCAGTTGAACGCCGGGGGCATGCTCTTCGGCTTCCGCACGGAGGTTCTCAACCGCGTCGCCCAGCCCGCCCCACTGCTGTTCTTCTCCTACCCGGACACGGTGGAGCGCGTGGTGCTGCGCCGCAACAAGCGGGTCAAGGTTTCGGTGCCGGGACAAATCCACGGCGCCTTCGGCGATCATGACGTGATGGTGGTGGATCTTGCGCCCGAGGGCTGCCGCTTCTCCGCCCGCTCCAACCTGAACAGCCCCCTGCGCACGGCCAAAACCGGCGAGCGGATTCTGCTGCGCTGCGACCTCGGCTGCGGCCAGCCGCTCATGGCTCCCGTGGTGCTGCGCAGCATCATCGAGCAGCACGGCCACATCAGCATGGGCGGCCAATTCGTGGACCTGACCGAGGAGAGTTCGGCCATGCTGGCCGACTACGTCCAGCGCGTGCATGCGCTGCTGGACGACGCGCTGGCCTAGAGCCCCCGCTTTTCAAAAAAACGCAGCAGCAAAATGCCGCCGACCACCAGCACGGCGATGACGATCCAGCGCCCCGGGCCGGCTTCCAGGCCAAGAAGATCCGGCAGGGTGACCTTGCCGTAATCCCCCCAGGTCAGCACCGTGCCCAGCAGGCTTGGATAGGCCTCGGCATAGGCGGCCGCGCCAACCAGCATGCCCGCCATGCCGGCAAGGGCGTCCACGCGGCCCTCGCCGAGGGCCGCGCCCGCCGTGCCGGGGCAATAGCCCAAAAGCGCCCACCCCGCGCCGAAGATGAGCCCGCCGAGGGCATTGCCGCCCAGCACCAGCGGCTTGAGCGAAAGTCTGGCCAGATCCAGGTCCACCAGCAAATGCACGCCCACCATGCCCACAAGAATGGTGGTGAGCATGAACTTCACGATGGTCATGTCCACAAGCATCAGCGCGCCTATCTGCCGGTCGAAGCGGATGACCTCCGCCCGCTGGAGCAGGATGCCGAAGCCGATTCCGGTGACAAGTCCGAACAACAGCAGCATGGCTAACTCCTTATGCGGCCGTAAACCAGCCGCGCCACCACAAGCCCGCCCAGAAAGAAGCCTATCAGCGCCACATAGCCGCTGGCCGCCAGCTGCAACGTGCCCGAGAGCCCGTGCCCGCTGGGGCAGCCATCGGCCAGGCGCGCGCCGAACATGGCCACCGCCCCGCCAATGAAGGCCAGCAAGGCCCGCAGCCCCGCCCGCTCGCCAAAGCGCGCGGCGAATCGCCGGGGCACCGCCTGGATGCGGAAGGTGCCGCTGGCGAGCGACGCCGCAAGCGACCCCAGGGCAATGCCCGCCACGAACATCCACTGCCAGTCTATCTTCGGCGTTTCCTTGGCGAAATAGGCCATTTGCGCCACGCGTCCGGCGTCGGCGGCGCTTTCGATGAAACCCGCCGCGCGCACATAGGTTGTGGAGGCGCCGAAATACTTGCCCGAAACATATACCGACAGCACCAGCAGAAGCCCGGCCAGGGCTCCTGCGACATACGGGCTCCAGGCCCTGGATGGCCGCGTTGCGCGCATATTCATACCTCCCGGTTCTCATATACCCCAGCTGGGTATATGAAACATACACACGCTGCGGCCCGCGTCAAGCCCGCATCGCCTGCGGGCGCGGGCGTTCCATCGGCTTGCAATTTTTTACAAACCGGGGCAAACATATCGTTATCGGTGTAATAGATGCGTCATAACCAGACATCGAGGAAGCCATGCCAGCCAAGAAATCCCCCGCCGCCGCAACACGCCCCGCAGCGCCGGCCCAAAAGTCCCCGCCCATCGCGCCCGAGGTCACCTGCTCCCCCGTTGAGAACCTCAAGGAGGACATCCGCAAGCACATGTTCGCCTTCCTCGGCAAGGACATCACCCGCGCGGGCATGCACGACTATTACAAGGCCCTGGCCTACACCGTGCGCGAGCGCATGGCCGAACACTGGATCAAAACCCAGCGCTCCTACTACGATGACAGCTCCAAACGCGTGTACTACCTTTCGTTGGAGTTCCTTGTGGGCCGCTCGCTCAAGAACAACGTCCTCTGCCTCGGCCTGGAGGAGCAAGTGCGCGAGGCGCTGGCTGGAATGGGCCAGGATTACGAAGAAATTTCCGAGGTGGAATGGGACGCCGGACTGGGCAACGGCGGCCTGGGCCGACTGGCCTCCTGCTACCTCGACTCGCTGGCCACGCTGAACATTCCGGCCTACGGCTACGGCATCCGCTACGAGTATGGCATTTTTCACCAAAGCATTCAGGACGGCTGGCAGGTGGAGCGCCCGGACAACTGGCTGCGCTTCGGCAACCCCTGGGAATACGACCGCGCCGGCTACCTCTACCCCGTGCAGTTCGGCGGCAGCGTTCACACCTACACCGACGACCAGCAGCGCCTGCGCGCCGTGTGGGACGGCGGCGAAAAGGTCATGGCCATGGCCTACGACATGATGGTGCCCGGCTACGAGAACGGCAACGTCATCAACATGCGCCTGTGGAGCGCCAAGTCCAGCCGCGATTTCGACCTGGAGTTCTTCAACTCCGGCGCGTACCTCAAGGCCATTGAGGACAAGGCCAAAAGCGAGAACATCTCCAAGGTGCTCTACCCCACGGACAGCTTCGTGGAGGGCCAGGAGCTGCGCCTGAAGCAGCAGTATTTCTTCGTGGCCGCCACCTTCCAGGACATCACCCGCCGGCATCTCAAGCATCATCAAGGCTTCGAGGATCTGCCGGACCTGGTGGCCGTGCAGCTCAACGACACCCACCCGGCCATCGCCATCCCCGAGCTCATGCGCATTCTGCTGGACGACCACCTGCTGCCCTGGGACAAGGCCTGGGACATCTGCGTGGGCACCTTCGCCTACACCAACCACACCGTCATGCCCGAGGCCCTTGAGCACTGGCCCGTGGACCTCATGACGCGCATTCTGCCCCGGCACATGCAGATCATCTTCGAAATCAACCGCCGCTTCCTCGACGAGGTGCGCAAGCGCTACCCCGGCGACAACGACCGCCTCACCCGCCTCTCGCTCATCGACGAGGGCTACGGCAAGCGCGTGCGCATGGCCAACCTCGCGGTGCTCGGCTCGCACTCCGTCAACGGCGTTTCCGCCCTGCACACGGAAATCCTCAAGCACAGCACCTTCCGCGACTTCGCCGAGCTGTTCCCCGAGCGCTTCAACAACAAGACCAACGGCATAACCCCGCGGCGCTGGCTACGGCAGTGCAACCCCGGCCTCACCGAACTCATCGCCGACGCCATTGGCCCCGGCTTCATCACCAAGCTTGAACGCCTCGCCGAGCTGAGGCCCTTCGCGGAGGACTCCGAGTTCCGGGCCCGCTGGAACAAGGTGAAGCACCGCAACAAGCAGCGCCTGGCCGAATACGTACTGCACAAGGTTGATGTCAAACTCGACCCCGACAGCCTCTTCGACGTGCATGTGAAGCGCATCCACGAGTACAAGCGCCAGCTGCTCAACGTGCTCCACGTGGTGAGCCTTTACAACGACCTGCGCTCCGGCAAGCTCGGGCACGACATTGTGCCGCGCACCGTCATCTTCGGCGGCAAGGCCGCGCCCGGCTACCGCATGGCCAAACTCATCATCCGCCTCATCCACGCCGTTTCCGACGCGGTGGACCGCGAGCCCAAGTGCAAGGGCCTGCTCACCGTGGCCTTTTTGCCCAACTACTGCGTCTCCAACGCCGAAAAGATCATCCCCGGCACCGAGCTCTCCGAGCAGATCTCGCTCGCCGGCACCGAGGCCTCCGGCACCGGAAACATGAAGTTCGCCCTCAACGGCGCGCTCACCATCGGCACGCTGGACGGCGCCAACATTGAAATCCGCGAACGCGTCGGAGCCGAGAACTTCTTCCTCTTCGGCCTCACCACGCCCGAGGTGAACGAACTCAAAGCCCGCGGCTACAATCCTTCAGAATTCTACCAAAAGGACAACGCGCTGCATCAGGCGCTCGACCTCATCGCCTCCGGCCACTTCTCGCCCCTTGAGCCGGACCTCTTCCGGCCCATCGTCGAAAGCCTGCTCAAGGACGGCGACCGCTGGATGGTTCTGGCCGACTTCCGCTCCTACGTGAACAGCCAGAAGGAAGTCGCCAAACTCTACCGCAGCCGCGAGCTGTGGATTGAAAAATCCATCCTCAACACCGCGGGCATGGGCTACTTCTCCTCCGACCGCGCCATCGCCGAGTACGCGCGCGATATCTGGGGCGTGCCCGTATAGCGGAACGAAGGCAAAAGAGGCACGGCGGTGGGGCCATAGGGGTCAATCCCCCGCCCCGTACAAAGAAAAGGGCCTGGGCGCGCAGGAAACGCGCCCAGGCCTTTTCCTTTGCGGCGAGAGGAGGAAATCATAGCGCTCCTCTTGTCCTCTCCCCCCCTCTCTCCGCATCATCTCATGCGCCAACCGCGCGCGGCTTCAAGGGACGAGGCTCCCAGGAAAGCGCAGTGTCCGCCTCCGCCCCCGCCCATTTTGTCGCCTCGTCCCTCTTCTACGCAGTCCCAGCGGCGTTACCGGCATTTTAGAGCCCTCCTCCGCGCGAAAAGACCGGGACAGGGAGTCCAGAGGGCGCATGCCCTCTGCGGGGGAGCAGGGGCGGCAGCCCTTGATCATCCCCAAACCCTGTCAACCTGCTATTTTTGCCCTTTCCCCGGCCAAAACCATTCCATTTTTGTCTGGGCCATA
>MNUQ01000042.1 GCA_001871085.1 Desulfovibrionaceae bacterium CG1_02_65_16 | reverse complement strand
GGGGTAAGCGCGCGTTCCAGCAAGGTGCCGAAAATGGCGGGCTCCACCTCGCGCCAATCGGCTTTGGCGGCGGCAAGCAAAATGGCGATGTGCTCCCCGGAAAGGGGCAGGGCCTCGGGCAGGGCGAACACGTTGCCGTTGAACCGGCGCAGCTTGTCACCAAGCCTTGCGGAATAATCGCCCGCGTTCATGGCAACCCAGAGGTCTCGCACCATGTTTGGAAATGCTTTGGGCGATGTGGCGGCTTGGGCGAGCAGGTCTTGAAAGCAGTTGGCCGGGAGCAAACCCACGTCTTCCGCGAACATGGTGAACAGGCAGCGGATGAGGAAGGCCGCCACCTTTTCCGGGGTGTGGCCGGCGGCCTCAAGCGCGCTGGCGAGCTTGGCCAGATAGTCGGCAATCTCCGTGGTGACGCGGGCGGCGCGGCGCGAGGGGTCGAGCGAAAACGGGTCGGTCCAGAGGGCGCGGAAAAACTCCTGCACTTCCTCCCTGGCTAGGTCCTCCAGCTTGATTCGGCTGGTGCGCTGGTCGGGGAAGGGAATGTAAATGCCGCCGGTGCAGGAGAATTCGGCGTAAATATCGAAGCAAAAGCCCACGTCCGCCACGATGATGAAGGGCGGGCGGCCCTCTGCCACGGGCAGCACGCGCACGTACTGTTCGGCCTGCCGCTTGGCGCGGGCCATCGTGTCTTCCCAGGCGCGGGAGCCGCGTTTGACGGCGGAAGACTTGGTAAGGCCCGGCATGGGCAGGGAGAGCGGCGTCTTTGTGACGACTTCCTGGCCTTGCTTGGACTCCAGCACAAAGCAGCCGCGCTTGTAGAGGTCCAGGCGCTTCAGCTCCGTCTTGCCGCCGCCAATGGGCATGTAGACCTTGCGCTCAAAGCAATAGGCGTTGCTTTCATTGTCGGGGGTGGCGGGGTCGGGCGGTGGAAAGCCGAAGAGGGCGCAGAACTCGCTAAAGAAGGGCTGGGAGTTCGCCAATTCGTTGCCGCCGGAGGCGGACCAGCGGTCGATAAAGGCGGCAACGGCTTTAGAATCTGGCATGGCGGCGGCAACTCCCCTCGTTGGCGTGACTGTACAGAAAGCCGCGTGGGCTGGCTAGGGGGCTGAGGGTAAAGCTCTAACCCCCGCAATGGATTTGAGGTGTGAAATTTAGCTTGACTTTTGAGTGCCTGGGTTTGTTTCCGCAAAATGCTTTTGCCGCCCCGGCCTTGCCGTGAGCCGGTACCGTGTTTAGCCATTCTCCCCGTCCATAGCACACCACGCATGGCGCAACATCTCCAATTGCCCGGAATCATCCGCTGTGCCGTGCTCCCTGTGCCTGGACTTGTCCAACATCTCGTCCGCGTAGGTCTCGTCCAAGAGTTTTGACGCCGCCCCGAACGCTCCGCCCGTCTCCGCTTCCAGCTTGGCCAGCGCCGTCATCCATCCTTCCGCCACCTCGCCGAACGCGGCGGCCCGCTCCAAGGCGGCGTCATAGGCGTTGTCGAGTCCAAATATTTCATCTTTCGCCTGCGCCCGCAGGGCAAGTCCCAGATTGGCGACGCGCGCGCGGTCCGCCTTCAGGGATTGGGCCAGAGCGTACCCGGTCACCAGGACAAGGGCGCAGGTCGCCCCGGCCTCGCGGTAGGCATCTCCCAACGTGGGCGCGGCCAGCGCCTCGGCCACGGCCTCCCGTTGCGCAGTGGTGGCTTCGTGCAACTTCATGTTGGCCCGCTCAAAGGGGGTCAGCTGCGCATACTGCCGCCGCAATGCCTCAATTCCGTTTGCCATGCGCTTTCCTCGCTTCCAGGACGGCCCGCAACGCGGCCAGTTCGTCCCGCAGGTTGTCGATTTCCTCCACCTTGGCGGCTTGCGCGATGATGCCCGCCACCTCCGCCGCCGTGGTGGGCGACAATTCGCCCTCGGCAATGGCCCGCAAAAGCGCCCGCGCCTGTTCCGTGAAATCCCCGTCCGGCATGGGGACGGGAACGGCGGGCGTGACGGACCGCAGCTTGGGCAAGGCCCGGTCCAAAATGAGTTTCTGCGCTTCGGCGTCCCCGGCCTTGGCGCGCTCAATCACCAAGGGCAGGATTTCTTGAGCGGCTTCCCGCAAAAGCCGCAAGCGGCATTCACCGTGCCGGGCTTTCGGCCAGCGGGGTTGCCTGATTGTCCTTTCTGAAACTTGGCCATGCCTGCTAGCTCCTGTTGTTTGCAGGGAGTCGCCCCCCGAGGTACCCGGCCAACTCCACCAGACCGTCCCGCGCCGCCTGTGCGGCTTCTGGTGGCATGGTAGAGGGAATGGCGAGGGCAAGCCCGCCCCCGGCGTCTTTTGTGAGCCCAGCTCCATAGACGGAGACAAGGGCAAACAGGCAGGCATAGCGCCAAGGGACAGAGCCAACTTCCAAGGGAAAGGGCTCAGGGGCAGGCCAGAGAGTTGCGGGGAGCGGCAACGGGTGCGATAGATCACTCCCCTTTGTTGCAGGGTGGTTGCCCTTCTGTTGCGCAAAGCGTTGCGCAGCAGAATTTAGCAACACATGAGTTGCCAACGCTTTTATTCCCCCTGTTGCACTGTTTGTTGCGCCCTCAATTGCCAAATTCACCCCGTGTTGCGCTGTTGCATTCTCCAGGGATCGCAACGATGCAACACAGGGGTTCAGACCATCCATTATGCTGCCTCCAGGCCAAGAGCTTTCAAGCGGCGTGAGACGGTGGACTTATGCTTGCCAATCTCAAGGGCAATCTCCGTCACGTTGAGCCCTTCCTTATGCAGGGCCACAATGCGGGCGTTTTCGGCGTCCTCAATCGGCCGGGTTGTCCAGGTCGCAACGCCGCTTTCAACGCGCAACGCGGTCTCAAAGGGGTTCGCCTCTGGCCCGCAGATGCCACGGGCCTTTTCAAGATGAACCTCGAACCGCGCTCCCTGTTCCGTCTGGTAGTCACCCGGCCTGCGCATCGCTATGACGGTATCGAGAATGTCCTCCCTTGCGCTGGTGCCCCGCTGTCCGCCCCCCTTTCCCGCATGGTGGACCAGCAAAACGGACTTGCCTGCCCGACGAAGGCGCAGAAGCCATTCCTGTACAGGTGCCCATGATTCTGTTTCGTTCTCGCGCCCGTGGCGTCCAAGCGTGGCGATATTATCCACCACAACGAGGTCAACGACCTCAATCGACGATGCAAGGTCCGCTTGGCCCTCCGGCGTGGCGATGTTTGGCATGTAGTCCGGTTGCAGGTCTGGCGTGAGAATGCGCAGATAATCCGCGTCCGGGGGTTCCCCTTCGCATCCGGCGGTGATGGATGCCAGCCGCTCTTTCCTCGTCCGTGCGGGCATCTCGCCGTCCAGATAGAGCACGCGGCGAGGCGTAGGGGCATTCCATCCAAACACGCTTTGTCCAGAGGCGACGGCATAGGCCAGGCTCAGGGCCGCCCATGTCTTGCCCAACCCTCGTGGCGCGTAGAGCATCACAAGGCCTTGCTCAGGAATCACGGGGGCGAGGATATGCCCGCGTTCCGGTAGGTCCATCCTCAACAGGTCCGCCACGTTCACCACGTGCAAAAGGCGCTTCAGCCCAGGGGCGACCTCGGGCTTTGACGCTCCGGCCAACTGCTCCCGCACCACGTCCAAGCCTTCTGCCTGGTGCAAATCGTTGAAGTCCGTGCGCGCCTTGCCTTGTGCGTCCAGCGGTTCCGTGAACCTCGGCACGGCCAACAGCGCGCTCACGGCCAACGCGGCCGCAGTCGCTTTGCTCACGCCAGGGTTGCCGGGCGTAGCGCGGTCATCATCGGCGCACACAACAATTTCGCAGTCCGAGTGCTTCTCACGGGCATGGCGGGCGACAGCTTCGAGATTCCCGCAGTTGAATGCGCAAAGAACCGTTTGCCCGGTCGCGGCATGAATGCTCAAGCCCGTCGCCAGCCCCTCGCAAAGGTACAGGCGGCCGGGGGTGCCCGGGATCACAAAAGAGCCACCCTGGACGCGACCGCCTGTGAGGAAGCGCTTGTCACTGTCCGCCGCGATGAATTGCAGGGACATGGCTTCGCCGTCCTCCGGCGCGAGCACGGGAACCACAAGCCGACCGTCGTTACCGCTCTTGAGGCCGGGGCAGCACGGCACGCCCTTGCGTTCAAGGTAGGGATGCGCCGGGCACTCCGGGGCATTGGCGAGGATGTCCCTGGCCTTCTCGCGGGCCTCGGCATGGCGCACGGTGTTTAAGGTTTCGCGTTTGCGGCGGTCCACCTCGATACGGGCATGGAGCGCCTGCCGTTCGTCAGGGCTCAACTCGCGCTCCTTCTTGGCGGTCCAGGTGTTTTCTTCTCCTGTGCGCCAATTCAGCCACCAACCGGAGGCAGGCTGGTCCAAATGAAGCAAATAAGCCCCGTCCCTGGCGTTGGGTTTGCCGTCCACCGGGCAACGGTGCAGCTCGCCGTCCGCGATAAGCTCGCCGGGGTGCAGACCAGCCGCATCGATGACGACGCGGAAGGCGCTGAGAGGTTCGACAACCGACCTCATGCCGCGTCCTCTCCGCCCATATTGGCCAGACACGCCAAGAGGTCCGAGCCCCGCCAAAAGGTCATGCGGCCATTGCGGACAGGCGAGGGAAAACGGCCAGACTTCACCCCCGCCCACCATGTCGCGGGGCTAACGTCTATGAGCGGCGGCAAGCCATTGGGAACGCGGACGATGGATTTGATGCGATAGAGGCCGTTGGGGTCGATGCGGGAAGTAGGCACTGCGATATCCTCCAAGGTTGATGTTCCTCGGAGGATACCGACAAGAAGAAGCAAGTCATTCCGGGCAATTCCGTGACTCCGTTCCTTTACTCAAAAAAATCCCCCTAATCCGTCTGACGGACTTGGGGGATTTCGTTGCTTGGGCGAGAGCTATAAAATCAAGGCGCATCAAGGCGTTTCACGGAATCAAGGAATTAGCTTTGCCGTGGGGGGCCTGGCTCCGTTGATTTATGTTCAGCCGGCAATGCCGCCCACAGAACTTCAAGAGCGGTTTTTGAAAGCTCGCCTCCATGCCTTTTGGCAATGGCTTGAAGTTGAGGGCGCTTCCTTGGCTTCGCCCCTTCCGTCGCGCAGTCAAAAGCAACCTTGACCATTTGAGCCGCAAAGCCTTTCCACCGGTCCACGCCCCTGGAGCTTGCCGCCTCGGTTGCGGGTGCCGTCTTGGGTTGTTTTGGGGGAATGACACCGCCCCTTGAACATGCTTCCAACTCGGAACGAAGAGTTGCGTTCTGTGCCTCAAGTCGTGCCGCCTTAGCCGAAAGTTCCTTATTCTCACTACGCAGGCGCGCCCCGTCCTGTGCCAGCACTGGAGCATTATTGATTTTATCTGCGTTCTCCGCTTCCCAGCGCAGGAGGTCTATAGAATGGACAGAAAATCTGTCCAGCGTATCGACAACAATCGGATCATTAGAATAATCCGCATGTACAGGAATCTCACTATTTCTTAATATCCCGACAACATCAAAAGGACTCAATCTCCATCTGTTCGAAAGCGTATCACAATTAACCCATCCAGCATTTTCCTCAATGGCTTCAGACGATGAGCTTGTGTCGTCAGCTTCATCCGTTGAAGAAATCCATTTCAGATGTGGCTTTGCTTCCTCTATTTCACGTATATTGCTTTGGCTAAAGACAATGCTATCCCATTCATAAATTATATTACCAAGGAAAGAATCCGTGCCAATACGTGTTTTCATTTGTGATGCGAATGCCACTGGTGATCCACTATTTGGGTTAATCTTTCTGTACTTTTCGATATGCGCAATAAGTTCACGGTTCTCCACCATTTTAGCGATCTCGCAGTCAGAAACACCAGGCCACCGCTGACGTAGCATATTGATATCAACAGGATCATTAATCGCTATGTCCGTAGTCATCGTGCGCGCCTCACACCTATCATTGCTTTTGACCTATGGAGAAACCGCCAAGCTTCGCGGCTTTCGGCATGGTTCATAAGGCCATGCCTCGCCCGGAACAACGGGCTATGCCTTCAGAAACCGCCGGGCATCGACATTCAGGGCATCGGCCAGCTTACGGGCGTTCTGCCTGCCAATGGGCCGCTTGCCGTTCTCCATTTCGGAAAGGTGCCGCCGGGGAATGCCAGTACGTTCCGAAAGCTCCACCTGCGTCAAGCCCTCGCGGTACCGCGCGCCGGACAGGAACACGCCCGGCAGTTGTTCGTTCGAATAGCCGAGCGCATCCCGCCAGGGCACGGCTTCCCCGGACTCCCGAAACCCAAGCGCGCGCATGGCGTCCAGGGCCTCCTTCGCCTTGTCCGCAGGTCCGGTGAAAGTGAGCGCGACCGCCTCAATAAGGGGCTTTCCCGTGGGTTCCAGCATAGGTTATCTCCAGCAGTCTGACGGTTCCGTCCCGTTCTTCCCATACGGCGACATAGGTCGGGCGTCCTTTTTTCAAGCGGCAATGATGACGGCCGGGGCCGAGCTTGCTGTAATTCGGCCAGTCGCCCCGCACGGGCCCGAAATCCTCAAGGTCCGCCATGAGCAAGGCCAACGCACGGCGGACAACCTCCGGGAGCGCTTGGCACCTCTTTTGCGCCTTGGCGGAAATCCGTACCGTCCAGCCCATGCCGTTTCCTTGTGGAGAAATGTACTAATTACTGGTACAGAGTCAAGCCCGCGCTATGCCCCGGCGCTCACCGCGAACAAAGGCGTCACCTTTCCGCCCTCACGCAGCGCGTCCAGATACTCCGCCCAAGCCTGCATCATCTTGCGGCGCTCCGGCAGGAACTCGGCATAGTTGTACGCGGCCCGGACTCCGTTGCGCTCGGCATGGGCAAGCTGGCGTTCAATCGCATCCCGATTCCAACCCTGCTCATTCAACAGTGTTGAAGCCATGGACCGGAACCCGTGCCCGGTCATCTCCTCTTTGGAATAGCCCAGGCGGCGCAGGGCCCCATTCACCGTGTTCTCACTCATGGGGCGCTCTGCGGTGCGTTCTGAAGGGAACAAATAGCGCCCTCCCCCAGTGATAGGCCGCAGGGCGTTTAATACGGCCAGGGCTTGCCGCGAGAGCGGGACAACGTGCTGCTCTTTCATCTTCATCTTATGGCCGGGAATGCGCCATTCTGCGGCGTCGATGTCAAATTCGGACCATTCGGCGTGGCGGAGTTCCCCCGGCCGAACAAAAGTGAGCGGGGCGAGGCGAAGAGCGCAAGCGGTAATGGGCGAGCCCTCATACTCCCATAACGCGCGCAGAAGCGGCCCGACGGCCTTGGGGTCGGTAATGCTGGCCCGGTGTTTCTCCACCACGGCCATAAGCGCCCCGCGCAAAGAAGGGGTGGGATCATTCTCCACATAGCCGGAAACCACGGCATAACGGAAAATCTGCCCGCAACACTGTAGCGCGCGGCGGGCCGTTTCATGGCATCCCCGGTCATCAATCTTGGCTATGGCCTCAAGAATCATTTTGGGGGCAACTGTTTTGATTGGGCGGGTGCCGAATGGGGGCAACAATTCTCGCTCCAAACGGCGCATGATGTTGTAAGAGGTGCTCTCAGTCCAGCCGGGCCGCTGCTTTTCATACCACTCAAGAGCCACCACGCCAAAAGTCCGGGCATCATCTGCCGATATTGCCTGCTCTTCCTTCCTGGCCACTCCGGGGTCCACCCCTTGCGCCAAGAGCTTGCGGGCAGCGTCCCAGCGCTCCCGTGCGTCCGCCAAGAAAACATCGGGGTATGTGCCAAGGCTCAAACGCTTCTCTTTGCGCGCATAGCGATATTTGAACCGCCACCACTTCCCCCCGCTGGGGGCAACCTCCAGGTAAAGCCCCTTTTCATCAAACAGACGGAATGTTTTTTCTGCGGGCTTTGCGTTTTTAATTGCGGTATTTGTGAGTGGCATGGGGGCAACTCCTTTCGGGTTTCCGAGGCGTAAGCGCCCTGTTGCCCCCAGAGTTGCCCCCAGTTGTCAATGGACGACAAAAGAGAAGCCCGGACAATGAATCCGGGCTTCTCTCTGTATTTTCAGGATTTTTTGGACGATGCTGGACGGTATGAAATTGTCTCTTGGTACCGGGAGGGGGAATCGAACCCCCAAGGCGTTGCCACCGGTGGATTTTGAGTCCACTGCGTCTACCAATTCCGCCATCCCGGCACGTGAGCGGATTTCATAGGAGATGGCACACGCCCTGTCAAGCCGCGCCTGCATGGCCCGCAGGTGCGCGGCGGGGCCGCTTGCAACCCCAGCGCCGTCGTGCTAGCCCAAACATCCTCGCAACAGGCCCCCAAAACGCAAGAAAAGGACGCCGCACATGGTCGTGCCCACCGGTTCGCTCGTCAACGCAGCCGCCATCATCGCCGGAAGCCTGGCCGGCATGGCCCTGCACGGACGCTTCCCCGAGCGTTTCCGAACCATCGTCTTCCAAGGCCTGGGCCTGTGCGTTCTGCTCATCGGCCTGCAAATGGCGCTTACGGTCAAAAATCCGCTGCTGCTCATTTTCTCCATTCTGCTCGGCGGACTTTTGGGCGAGCTGCTGCGGCTCGACGCCGCCTTCGAGCGCCTGGGCGAATGCGCCAAGGCCACCCTGCGCTCGGCCAACCCCGACTTCACCGAAGGGCTCATCACCGCCTCGCTCATATTCTGCATTGGAGCCATGGCCATTGTGGGCAGCTTTGACGAGGGCATTCGCGGCGACGCCACCGTGCTGTACACCAAAAGCATTCTCGACGGCTTCGCCGCCGTGGCGCTGGCCTCCACCTTCGGCTCCGGCGTGCTGTTCTCCTTCGTGCCGGTGCTGCTCTACCAGGGGGGGCTCACCATTTTCGCCGGGCTGTTCCAGCAGCACTTCACGCCGCTGGTCATCAGCCAGCTCACGGCCACGGGCGGCCTGCTCATTCTGGGCATTGGCCTCACCCTGTTGGACATAAAACGCGTGAATCTCTCCAACCTGCTGCCCTCCCTTGTGCTGGCGGTGGTCCTGGCCCTCATTTTCGGCTAACGCCGCCCAAACCGGCGGGGGGACTCCCGTTCCGGCGCAAAGCACTTGACCAGCCTCTTTTCGCCACGTAGAACTTTTCATGCACGCTCACCGCATCTCCCTCAACGCCGCGCATTCCGCCCGCGGCCTGATGGCGTTGCAGCCGCGCACGACCATTTGAGACACGAGCCCGGAAGGAGACGACCCGCATGGACGTTGAACTGGCCAAACCTTTCGTCAAGGCCGCAGTGGATGTCATCGGCACCATGGCCTTCATAACCCCCCGTGCGGGGAAACCCTTTGTGAAGAAGAACACCATCGCCACCGGCGACGTGACCGGCCTTGTGGGCCTGACGGGCGACGGCAAACGCGGCAGCGTGTCCATCTCCTTCCAAAAGTCCTGCGCCGTGGCCATGGTTAAAAACATGCTGGGCGACGACATCCAGGACATTCTCCAAGACGTGAAGGACGCCGTGGGCGAGATCACCAACATGATCTCCGGCCAGGCGCGCGCGGGCTTGGCGGAAAAAGGACTGGTGCTCCAGGGATCCACGCCCACCGTCATCATGGGCGACAACCACAGCATCACCCACATCGCCAAGTCCCCCATCATGGCCATTCCCTTTGAAACCGATCAGGGGAATTTCACCATCGAGTTTTGCTTCGAATAACGGCCCCGGGCCGACAGGCGCAGGAAAGGACCGCGAATGGCCACGCTGGAAGGATTCCGTAATAAAGACTTCCTTGATCAGATCACAATTCTGAACGATATCGCCGGGAGCAAGACCCCGCAGGATCTTCCCGCGCTCATCGACCTTTTCGCCAACCCCACGGGCGACACCGGCGTTGATTACATGGTCGTCGGCGCGCTGAACGCCGTGCTCGGCACCAGCGAGTCCGCCGTCATTGAGGGCCTGGCGAGCGCCAGCGTCCCCTTCCGGACCCTGTGCATCCGCACCGCCGGGGAATATGCCTTCGCCAGCGCCGCCGAGCCCCTCTCGGCCATGGCCGCAAGCGAGACCGACCCCGACCTGCTGGTGGAAATCCTGGCCTCCCTGGCAAAAATCCGCCCCGCTGGCGGCGCGGCCGTATTCCGCGCCTTTCTTGAACACCCGGACGCCATGCTGGCCGCCATGGCCATGGAGATGGCCGGCGTGTACGCCGACCCCCTCGCCCTGCCCACGCTCATGGACACCGTCAAGGGCGCCGAGGCGGACGACGCCTACGACACCTGCGGAATCACCACCTGGAAGGCCATTGATGCGCTGGCCGCCATAGCCACGCCGGAGAGCCTCGCCTTTCTTGTGGAGTGCGTGCACCACAAAAACCCCACGGCCCGGCGCATCATTACCGATGCCCTGGTGCGCCTGGGCGAGACCGCCCTGCCCTATTTGGAGCCCGCTTACAGCGCCGCTTCGCTCGACATGCGCATTCTGGCCTGCAATATCGCCGGGTTCATCGGCCTGCGCAAGGGAGCCGACGCCCTCGTGCGCGCCTTCGACACCGGCCGGTTCACCGATCCAAACGTGCGCTACGCGGCCTTCGAGGCCCTTGGGCGCATCGGCACCTTAAAAGGCTTGGTGTGCCTGGTGGACGGCCTGGAGGAGAACGACGAGCTGATCCTCATGGCCGTGGTGACCGGTCTGGAGCGCCACGCCGCCCCGGGCGTGCTCAAGACCATCGCCGAGCGCATCACCGCCGGCACGGAGAACAGCCCGCGCATCGCCAAGGCCATCATCGCCTCGCGCGCGCTGCGCCTGTTCCAGGAGCTCTACAAGGAGCCGGGCGTCGCCGAGTCGCTCATGACCGCCCTGTGCCAGTCCCAGGATCAGGACATTCTCGACGCCTTCGCCCAACGCCTGAAGCAGATGGGCACGGACGCCGCCTGCGCCGACGCCGCCAGCCTGCCCCGCGCCAAAGCCGCCACACGCAAGGCCCTCGCCGTCGACGACTCCAAGAGCATGCTCGCCCTGTACCGCAATATCCTCACGGACATGGGCTTTGAGCCGCTGCTGGCCTCCAACGGCCAGGAGGCATACGCCTTTGTGGAAAGCGGCGAGTTTGCGGACGTGGTGGTGACGGACATGAACATGCCCATAATGGACGGCGTGGAGCTGGTGGCCAAGCTGCGCGGCGCGCTGGGCTACGAGGACACGCCCATTCTCATGGTCACCACGGAGTCGGAGAATTCCCAGCGCGATGTGGCCCACAAGGCCGGCGTCAGCGGGTTCATCACCAAGCCATTCAAGCCCGAGGCGCTCAAAACCGCCCTGCGCCAACTGCTGGGAGCCCAGCGGGAAAGCTAGACGCTGCGTGCGCGGAGGCGACGAGCCCCGAGGCGTCTTTTCCCCCGTCAGATCGGCCGAGGCTTGGCCTAAGGGGCCCTACCCGGTCCGGGTCGACCCCGTTCAGCCCGGCTGACGGGCGATGTCCGCAATACGAAAGGCCCTTGCGCGAGTTGCGCTCATGAAGCCGTCGGGGCGACCCGCCGGCTTTCTTCTTTGCTGGAGCCGGCAACGCCCCCTCGCGCCGAGCAGGCCGACAAAAACGCCAGCGCCTCGCGCGCGGCAGCCCCGCTGTACAGCAGCCCCACATGGCTCATGGCCGGCAGCGCCCGCTCCACCCAGCCCGCGCGGCGTTCGGCCTCGCCGATGAGCGCGCCGGAGAGCGGCAACACCATGCCGTCGGTGGGGGTGAACAGGCTCAGCCAGGGCGCGCACGTTTGCGCCGGCCGCGCCGACTCCGCCGCCTGGACCAGAGCGCGCAACGCCCGCAGCACCTCGCCCCCGGGAGCCAGCCCCCGCGCCAGCCGCCCAATGCCGAGCATGCCGGCGAGCGTGCTGCCCTGGTGCGGCGCGCCCAGCGTCACCACCCCGGCCACGCGCACGCCGGACGCGCAAACCCGCGCATCGGCGCAGGCGGCGCGGATGACCAACCCGCCCAGGCTATGCCCCAGCAGCAGCACACGGCCGCCAGTGCCCTCGCCGCTGTCGCGCGCCGCGGCCAGCAGCTGCTCCGCCAGCCCGGCGGCGATATCCGCAAAGCCGCGGCCAAAGCTTGGGTAGCCGTAACAGCGCACATCGGCGAAGCCGGCGCGCATAAGCCGCGCGCGCATGACGAACCAGGCGGCAGGATTGTGGTACAGGCCGTGGACGAGAATCACCGGAGGTCTTCCCCCCCCGGAGGCGGGGCGGCCGGACCGGCAAAAGCCCATGAGCCGTCCAAGCGGCAACGCCAGCATCGTGAGCCAAAAGGTCCATATGGAATTGCAAAAGGCCCGCGCCAGACCAGCCGCCAGCCAACCGCCGAGCAGCGCGCGCTGCCGCTCCGTCTGCCCCAGGCGCAGATTTTCGATAAAGGAGAGCGCGCCGGTGAGGGCGGGGACAAACAGCAGGACCGCAAGGGCGGCCAAGGCGAGGACAACGGGCTGGGCCAAAGGACGAACTCCCTGGGTCGCGGTTCTTGCCTGCCACCCCGGCCATTGTGTACCATGGTCGAAACAACCTGTCATCCCGGGGGATATATGCAGCCGCCACAGGCGTTAGAGCGCGTCGCCGTAGAGGACTTCTTCAACATCGACATCCGCGTGGGCACCGTGCTGCGCGCCGAGCCCTTCCCCGAGGCCCGCAATCCGTCCTACAAGCTCTGGATCGACTTTGGCGAACTCGGCGTGCGCCAGTCCAGCGCGCAAATAACCCAACTGTACGCTCCAGAGGAGCTGGCGGGCCGGCAGGTGGTGGCCGTGGTGAACTTCCCGCCGCGCCGGATCGCCGGCTTCAAGTCCGAAGTCCTTGTGCTCGGCGCGGCCACAGAGGCCGGGCACATCACCCTGCTTGCCCCGGACGCCTACGCGCCCGACGGCGCGCGCATCAATTAGAGGCGTCATGTCCGCGATTTCCTCTCCTCCCAGCTCCATTCTCTGTCTGGACATCGGCTCCGGCACGCAGGACGTGCTGCTCTACTTCCCAGACCGCGAAATTGAAAACTGCCCCAAACTCGTGCTGCCCTCTCCCGCCAAGGTGCTGGCCGGACGCATCCGCAAGGCCACAGCCCAGGGACTGCCCGTGCACCTCACCGGCTGCAACATGGGAGGCGGCTTCCACTCGGCCATGCGCGGACACCTCGCCGCGGGGCTGCCCTTCTCCTGCACGCGCGCGGCGGCCTTCTCCGTCGCCGACGACCTTGCCGCCCTGGCCGCCAGCGGCGTGACCATCCGCGAGGATGCGCCTGCTGGGGCGCTTTCGCTGCTGGCCGTGGATTACGACCCGGCCTTCTGGGCGCGCGCCCTGGACACCCTCGGCCTGCCCCGGCCCGCGCTGGTGGCCGCCTGCGCCCAGGATCACGGCTTCCATCCCGGGCAAAGCAACCGCCGAGGACGCTTTGTGTTGTGGGAAAAGCTGCTGCACGAGGCCGACGGCCACCCGGAAAGCTTGCTCTACCATGACGTTCCGGCCTGCTTTACCCGGCTCATCGACCTGCGGGCGAGCATCGGCGGCGCCCCGTGGCCGATACCGGCGCGGCCGCCGTATTGGGCGCGCTGTTCGAGCCGGCCCTGCGCCGCCGCTCGGCCGAGCGCGGCTTCACGCTGGTCAATGTGGGCAACAGCCACACCGTGGCCTTCCTGGTGCATCAGGACCGTGTGCATGGCGTGTATGAGCACCACACGGGACTTCTCGACGCCGAGCGGCTCTGGGGGCAGCTGGCGCGGTTCCGCAAGGGGCTGCTGCCGTTCGAGGAGGTCTTCGACGACCGGGGCCATGGGGCCATGCATCTGCCCCTGCCCGAGGCCGCGGGCGGCTTCGCCGACACAGTGGTCATCGGCCCCAGGCGGGGCATGCTGGAGGGCTTTGACGCGGAATTCCCCGCGCCCGGCGGCGACATGATGCTCACCGGCAGCTTCGGCCTTGTGGAGGGCCTGCGCCGGCAGGGAAGGCTGCCCGCATTCGCCGACCGCCGCGCTGGCGGACGATGAACCGCGCGGCGTACGACCGCATCGCCTCCAAGTGGGACGAAGCCCGGCGCGGCCTTGCCCGGCGGGAGCGCGATTATCTGGATCTGCTCCTTGCGGATGCGCCCTCCGGTGCGCTGGTGCTCGACGCAGGCTGCGGTACAGGGCGTCCCATGGCCGAGGAAGTACTGCACCGGGGCTTCGCCGTTCATGGCATCGACCAGTCCGGGGAAATGCTCGCCATAGCCCGCCGGCGGCTGCCCACCGGAATTTGGACCATGGCCCGCCTTGAGACCAGCGTCTTTGGCGGGCCCTTTGCCGCAGCCATCTGCTGGGACGCGCTGTTTCACATCGACCGCGCTGAACACGCGCCGATTCTGGCCCGGCTGCGCGAAAGCCTCGCTCCCGGCGGCAGGCTCATGCTCACCTGCGGCGGCTCGGACCATCCCGCCTTCGATGACGAGATGTTCGGAGAGCGCTTCCATTACGACTCGCTCACGCCAGCCGCCACAGTGGCCACGCTCAAGGCGCGGGGGATGCGGGTGCTGCGCGCGGACTACCTCAATCTCCCCACCCGCGGACGCGACAAGGGCCGGTTCGCCGTGCTCGCTCAGCGCATGTGACCGGCACGGCCGGCCGCGACGCTCTGCCGAGGGACATGCTCCGCAGGCCAAGGGGAGTCGCCCCTTGGAACCCCATAGAGAAAAAATACCCGCTGAGGTCCGGGGAACGCGCAGCTCCCCGGCCGCCGGAGGCATCTACGGGCACAACGCCGTGCCTTTGAAAGGCTAACGGCCGAAGCTGCGGGTGAAGAGATCGACGATGGCCTGGTCCCCGGCCTCGGTGAGGGAGCGGGTGCCCGTGCCGGTGAAGCGTTGGCGGGTGATGCAGGGGGACTTGACGGGCAGCCAGTGCGTGGGCTCCCAGCGGAACCAGCCCAGGCGCTGCTGATCGAAGACGAAGAGCGGCTTGTTGCACAGCTTGGCGAACTCCGCGCCCCAGCCGGTGCCGCCGCGCACGGTCATGTCGGGCAGAATCTCTCCCACCACGAAAACCTCCTGGCCGGAGGCCACCTGCCAGCAAATGCTTTGCAGCAGGCGGCGAAAGCTCGTCTCGTCGGTGGTGTGGCTCGGGTAGTCGCGGCGCATCAGCTTGGTCACATACTGCACGCTCACGTCACGCAGGGCCAGATCCTCGGCGGAAAGCTCGCGCTGGCCACGCTGGCGCACCGCCTCGTGCCCGGCGAATACGAAGGTCACCTCGTCCAGGCCGTGGGCCTCCGCAGCGGCGCCAAAGGCCGCCTCGGAGCCCTTGGCTCCACCGCTGAAAAGAGTCGCGCGTGACGTCTCCATCATTCCGCTCCTGCTGCGCTATTGATTGGCAGCCCTCTCCTATCCTTTTTCCGGATGCTTGGGAAGGAGCAGGTAGAAGGCCGTTCCGTGCGCGGGGGTGGAGGTGTAGCCCACGGAGCCGCCAAGATAGCGCTCAGTGAGCAGAAGCATGCTGTAGGTGCCCAGCCCGCGCGAATCCCCTTTGGTGCTGAAACGGCGGTGAAAGATGTTCTCCTGCACCTCCGGCGGCATGACGGTGGCGTTGCGCACCGTAAAACGCACCGAGTCGAGTTCATCGCGGCAGGAGAGGCTGACGGTATCGCCGGGCTGGCCGGCCTCCAGGGCATTTTTAAGCATATTGCCGAGCACCCGCTGGGCAAGCCTCCCGTCGGTGACGATGGGCGCCTCGGGGCAGCGCTCGTCCACCTGGATGCGCTGGCCCTGGCACACGTTCGAGGACTCGTACAAGCCCTTGATTTGCTGCAGCACCTCGCGGGCAACGACAGGCGCGAATTCGGGCTTGAGTTCATTGCTCTCGGCCGCCAAAAGCTCACGCTGGGCGATGATCTCATCCACCAGCGTCTTGCTGGCGGAATGCAGCACGGAAAGCTCAGCGTCGTGTCCGTCGATCTTGCCTTCGAGCAGGATCTCAATGAGGCCGTTGATGCCGCCGGCAAGGTTCAGCACATCGTGAAAGAAGATGTGCTCCATGCTGCGCCGGCGCGTCTCGTGTGAAATATCGGTGATGGCGAAGATGATGTACTGCTGGCCGTCAAACGTCAGCGGGGTGGCGTTGACGTGCATGTCGAGGCCTTCGAGGATGCTCTGCTCGCGTCGCAGAAGCCTGCACTCGCCTTCGGCCGTGGCACCGTCAATGGCCGCGAGGATGGCGTGGATCATGCCGCAGTTGCGGCACGGCCGCGCGGTGCCGCAACCGCCCGGCCCGGCGGAAACGTTGATGCAGCCGAGGACCTCGCCCGGACGTTCGCCAAGCACCTGCTCCAGATCCGACTGGCCGAGGAACTCCACAGCGGCGCGGTTGGCGAACACCACTTGGCGATAGCTGTTCAGCGCGAGGATCATGGTCGGCAGCGTATCGAAGAAGGCCCGGCAGTGGGTACCGATAAAGGTTTGATACTGTGCCAGCACAACGTCCCTGTGAGCGCGTTCGGCCGGAGCGAAGTTCGATGTCAGCTTTTGGAGCATGTGCGAAATCCTTGGGGCATAGTTGCTGAAAGCTCATATACGATAGCAGAGCGTCAACTCCAGGGCACTACGTAATCACGTACCAGA
>MNUQ01000085.1 GCA_001871085.1 Desulfovibrionaceae bacterium CG1_02_65_16 | reverse complement strand
GGGCGCGGGGCCTGTGTTTGTGGCCCGGCGCGACATAGACGCCCTGCGTTTTCCAGAGGGCGCCGTGCTGGTGACGCCCATGGCCCTGCCGCGCTGGGCCGCGCTGCTTTCCCGCGCCTCGGCGCTGGTGACGGAGCAGGGCGGCATCACCGGGCATCTGGCCAACGTGGCGCGGGAGTTCGGCGTGCCGGCCCTGTTTGATGTGGATGGCGCGAGCGCGCGCTTCGCCGAGGGCGGGACCGTCACCGTGGACGCGCTGGGCCGGCGCATCTACGCGGGCCGGGTGGAGGCGCTGCTGGCCGAGGCCACGCCGCACGCCCCGCTCATGGCCGGCAGTCCCGTGTACGAGACTCTGCGCGAGGTCTCCCGGCTCATTCTGCCGCTCAACCTCACGGACCCGGAGGCCCCGGAGTTCCGGCCGGAGGCCTGCGCCACGTACCACGACATCACCCGCTTCGCCCACGAGATGAGCGTGCGCTGCATGTTCGACTTCGGGACAAAAAGCGGCCTGGCCAGCCAGGCCAGCAAGCAGCTGGTGTGCAAGGTGCCCATGCAGTGGTGGGTGGTGAACCTGGACGACGGCTTCAGCCGCGAGGTGCCGGAGCGTTTCGTCAATCTCGCGGATATCGCCAGCCCGCCCATGCTGGCCATTTGGGACGGCATAACCGCCGTGCCCTGGGCCGGGCCGCCGGCCCCAAGCGGCGCCGGGCTCATGAGCGTGTTCCTGCAGGCGACCATGAATCCGGAGCTGGCCGAGGGCGCCGCCGGGGGCTTCAACGAGCGCAACGTCTTCATGATTTCGCGCCGGTACGCCTGCCTGAACTCGCGCTTCGGCTTTCACTTCACCACCATTGAGGCCATGCTCGCCGAGGGCGGCTTCGACAGCTACGCGGGCTTCAAGTTCAGCGGCGGCGCGGCGGACGAGAGCCGGCGCAATCTGCGCGCCGCGCTCATATGCGACGTGTTGGAGCGGCACGGCTTTCAGACCAAGCTGCGCGGCGACAACCTGTTCGCCAAGGCCGAAAGCCGCCGCCACGGCTTCATTCTCGACCGCCTGCGCATCCTTGGCTACCTGCTGGTGCATACCCGCCAGCTGGACATGGCCATGGCGGACCAGGGCGCGGCCGACGCCTTGCGCGACAAACTGCTGGCGGACATCGAGGTTATGCTCGCCCGGCCGTTCATGCCGGGAGAGAAAACGGGCGACGATCCCTTGCCGGATGGCGAAGGCGGGCCCGGAACGCGAGCCGGGGGGGCGTAATGGCGCAATCCTCGCGCGTGCGCGTGCTGCATGTGCTGAAGTCCCTGGGGCTTGGCGGCACGGAGAAGGTGGCCCAGCTCGCCTTGCGCCATCTGGATTCCACGCGTTTCGAGACGGCCGTGCACAGTCAGCTCGATGGGCCGCGCGCCGCGCAGATCCGCGCGGGCGGCAGCGCAACCTTCGTTGGACTGCCGCTGGCCCGCGCGCTGGCCGCGTTCCGGCCGCAAGTCATCCACCTGCACCGCGCTGGCTGGCCCGAGCCGGACTTCCTGCGCCCCGTGCGCGATTACGCCGCAAGAAATCCCGTGGCGGTGTTTGAAACCAACGTCTTTGGCCGGCCCGACCCCTCGCCCTCGGGCCGGGTCATCGACACGCACATTTTTGTTTCGGACTTCTGCGCGCGGCGCTATGCCCGGCACACGGGCATTCAACCCGCATGGCCGGCGTATGCCATGCTGTACAATCCTGTGGATACGGACTTTTTCACCGCAATGCTGCCGCAAGGGCCGGCTTTCGGCGTGCCCGTCCTCGGGCGCATCTCCCGGGCCGACCCCGGCAAGTGGGCGCGGCTGGCGCTGGATATTCTGCCCCTGCTCGCGCGTTCCACGCCGGGGTTCCGCTGCCGCATCGTGGGCGGCGTGGCCGAGGCCGAGGCCTTTGTGCTGGAGCACGGGCTTGGCGGCTGCGTTGAGTTTCTGCCACCCATCGAGGTGGACGAGGATCTCGCGGCCTTTTACGGAGGCGTATCCGTGCTGGCCCACGCCAATGACGCGGGCGAGAGCTTCGGGCTGGTCATCGCCGAGGCCATGGCCTGCGGCCTGCCCGTGGTGACGCACCCTAGCCTTGACGACCGCGACAACGCTCAGCTGGAATTGGTGGATGACGGCGTGACCGGCTATGTGGCCAGAACCGCGGAGGAATACGCGGGCGCTGTGCGCAGGCTGTTCGAACGGCCGGACGAGGCACGGCGCATGGGCCAGGCCGGGCGCGAAAAGGCTGTGCGGCTCTATCGCGCCCAGGATATCGCGGCGCGCCTGGGCGACATGTATCTGGACGTGCTGGCGCGCAAGGGCATAGTGGTTGGCGCATGAACGAAATGGATTCCTTGTTTGCCTATGCGGCGGAGGTGCTGGCCTTTGACTTCAAGGACGCGCCGGCTGTCCGGATTCCGCCCACGCCAGACGCCGCGCGGCGTATGGCCGAGCGCTGCGCCGGAGCCTTCGCGCGGTCGGGCAAGACGCGTCTGACGCTGCTTGGTCTGGGCTCGGGGGCCGTGGCCGAGGCCCTTGCCGCCATGCTGCCGCCGGACACTCTCCTGGTCTGCGAGCAGAACCTGGGCCTGGCGCGCGCGTTGCTGGCCGCCGGGCGGCTGCGCTGGTGCCAGCCCGGACCGGACAATGCGCCGCCGCGCGCGCGTTTGGCGCTCGACGCCTCGCCCTGGGCGCTGCTGCTGCTGCTGGACCGCGCGGGACTGCCGTTTGGGGCTGGCGGTGAAATAATGACCTTGCCCACCCCGGAGCTGCCGCCAGCGGAAAAGGCCAAACTGCGTCCGCTTGAACTGCTGCTCACCCGCTCCGACCCCGTGGCCCTGTCGCGCCACGCGCCCATGCCCAGGCTTTCCGTCGCGGCCATTCTTTCGCCCACCGAGCCCGGGCTGGAAATTTTTTTCGCCCAGTTGCCGCCCTGGCTTTTTGAGCTGGTGCTGGTGTGGGATGCGGACGTCATACCGGACATTCCGGTGCCGCGGCGTTTTCCCGTGTGGCAGGGCGCCCGCCGGCTCAACCGGGATTTTTCGGCCCAGCGCAATTTCATGCTCTCGGCGTGCCAGGGGGACTTTGTGCTCTACCTGGACGCGGACGAGGGATTCTCTCCCGAGGACTGGGCCGCGCTGCCGGGGCTGTGCGGCGTGCCGGGCGTGGACGGCTGGCTGCTCCCGCGCGTCACCCTCTATCCGACCCCGGACCGCGTGCTCACGGGCTTTGGCCTGTGGCCGGATCCGCAACTGCGGCTGTTCCGCCGCACGCCGGATCTGCGCTTCGTCAACCCAGTGCATGAGCGGCTCGCCGGCCTGGACGGCAGGCGGGGACTGGCGCTGGATGTGGAGATTATGCACCTGAGCCGTTTGCGCAAAAGCGAGGCCGAGCTGCGCCGTAAATTGCTGGGCTTTGACGCGGCTGGCGCGGGCGCTGTGCGCCATGCCCTGAGTTCGGAGTATCCCAGCGTGCCGCGCGCGTTGGTCGGCCGCCGCGATCCGTCGCGTTCCGCCGCGCCGCGAGGTCTGCTGCTGCCGCAGGAGCTGGGCTGAAAACCGGCGCGGCGCCGGCGCTTGATTCCCTTGGCGGAAGCGCCTAGACTTCGTCCATTGTTGCAACCTTATTCCAGAAGGACCACGGATGCGGATTCTTTGCCCATTGTGCGGTTACGGCCGCGAGATCGACGAGACCAAGATACCCCCGCGCGCCCAGATGGCCACTTGTCCCAAATGCGCCCACAAGTTTCGCTTCCGCGTGGTGGATGATCTGGATGCCGAGACGCCTGCCTCCCTGGCGCCGAAGGTTGCGACGGGCTTTGGCGCGCAGCCTGGCGGAGCGCCCGGCGGATTGCCGGGGGGCCAGGACCTTTCGGCCGCGCCGCCGGATCCCATGGCCGCTCAGCGCGCCGCAGCAAGCCAGGCGTGGCGGCGTTTGCAAGGGGCCGCCGGCAAACCGGGCCAGCCCGACACCTCCGCCCCTGGCCAATCTGCAACGCCAGCGTCGCCCTCCGCTTCCTCCGAACCTTTAGGCCCCACGCCCCTGAACGCTCCCGTGCAGACGGATCCGTCCGCCCTGCCGGGGGGGGCTCCCGTGGGGGGCATGCCCGTCGGCGCGCTGAACGCGCCCGCCGCCGCCTCGCCCGTGCCCTTTGAGGATTTGCCGCGCCACGGCTTCTTCCCCGGCCTGTGGGGCACTATCCGCATGGTCCTCATCGCACCGGCCCCGTTCTTCCGCGTCATGCCCACCCACGGCGGCATGGCCAAGCCGCTGGTTTTCCACTTGCTGCTGGCGGAGTTCATGGTCGTTTGCCAGTATTTGTGGAGTCTGGCCGGCATTGGCGCCACGGCGGAGTATCTCGGCAGCCCGGAGGTCATGGACATGGGCCTCGGGCTGGCTCAGGCCGCGCCGATCATGCTGTTCATCGTCTACCCGCTGCTGCTTGTGATGCGGCTCATGCTCATGACCGGCATCATTCATCTGCTGCTCAAGCTTATCCGCTCCGGCGCGTCCGGCGGGGAGGCCACGTTCCGCGTGCTGTGCTATTCCGCCGCGCCGCTCATTCTCGGCGTCATCCCTGGCGTGGGGCCGCTCATTGGCGGAGTCTGGAGCATCGGCCTCACCGTCATCGGCCTCAAGGAGGCGCACCGCACCCGCTTCTCCGCGTCCATGTTCGCCGTGTTGGTGCCCATTCTCATGATGCTCGCGGCCATCATCGGCCTTTTGCAGGGCATGTCCAAGGGGTAGGGCCTTGGCCGAGGACAGGAGCAGACCCGTACTCGGTTGGCTGACGCGCAAATGGCGCGCCCTGTGCGCCGCCCGCCGCGTCGCCAGGGAGCAGAACCCCGGCGGGCTGCTGCGCTTGGCCGAGGAGGTGCGCGCCCTGGCCGAGGCGGCCCGCCGCGTGTGCCCGCCTGAACGCCGTCTGCAGGCGCGCATAGCCGCTGTGAATGAGGAGATGCGTCGGCTGACCGCCCTGGCCGAAACGCCGGAATTCCGTCGTTTGGACGCCGGCAAGCGGCAAAAGCTGCGCCGGGGGTTGGTGCAGTCGCGCGATCAGCTGCTGCGCGCCATGGGGCAGGCTCCCGCGCCCACGCGCCTGCTGCAGTAGGCCGTCCACCCGGCTGAGCCTGATTTTGCCGATCGGCTCGTGTTGTCCTTGTGTTCCTTGCGGTACGCATCTTGCTTCAGATGGCCGAGAACCTCCGCCGGCGTCGGCGTTTTGTCGCGCGCGGATTTTTGGTCCCCAACCCAAGCGAGCATGCCCATGAAACGAACCCTCCGCGTCCTGCTGTTCTTCGCCCTGGCCGGTTTGGCCCTTAGCGCCTGCGCCCATGTGGAGCCCGGCGTCACCCAGCAGAGCAAGGTCTTCATCGACGCCAAGGTGGACAAATCGCGGCTGGCGGTGAACGTGCGGCCCAAGGCGCGGCTGCTCGATTCGCCCAAGGTGCTCATGTATCCCTTTTGGATGGGGCAGAGGATGGAGAACCATCTGCTGGTGGGCCGGGAGATTGGCCGCATTTTCCATCAGACCTGGACCGGCGAGGAGGTCTTTCAGACCATTGAGTACGATCCGCAGCTGATCTACCGGGGGCCGGAGCAGGCCATCAACGTGGCGCGCCGCGCCGGAGCCGATCTCGTGGTGGTGGGCATTGTGCCGTATTTTATCACCGGCGGCTCCGTGGACAGCACCGCCATCACCCTGCAGGTGCGCATCTACGAGACCAAGACCGGCAATCTGCTTATCTCCATGGATCAGAGCGCCCGCGTGAACGCCAAGCGCACCCAGGACTGGATCGTCTTCACCGTGGAGACGCGTCTTTCCGACTCGCCGCTCACCGAGGCCATAACCGCCATTGCGCACGACATGGCCATTCCGCTCAAGAGCTGGCTGCCGCCCAGCGACGAGGAGCTGGGCTTTGCCGAAACGTCCTCGGCCATGACCCGGGGCATCGTCGCCAGCGGGCTGTCGCCCTCATCGTCCAACGCGGGCTTTGGCCAAAGCCGCGCCGCCGGACCAACCCCCGGCGACTCCGTGAAGCTCAAGGTGGAGTTCGACGTGGACTCCGCGCGCATCCGCGAGGGCTCCTACCCGCTGCTCAACGAGCTCATCAAGTCGCTCAAAAGTTCGGAGCTCAAGGGCCGGCATGTCCTTATCTCCGGCCACACGGACTCGGACTACACGCTGGCCTACAACCAGACGCTTTCCGAGAATCGCGCCCGCAGCGTGAAGGAATACCTCGTGGAGCGCGGCGGCATAGATCCCAAGCTACTGCGCACCGAGGGCTGGGGCAAGACGCGGCCGCTGGTGCCCAATACCAGCAAGGCCAACAAGCAGCGCAACCGCCGCGTGGAGGTGCGTTTGGACATGAGTGGAAAATGACTGGACACTAGCAAGAATAATTCCTAGTTATGGGGCGGTCAGACCGCCCCTTTTTTTCGGGTTTGCTCCAGGCCGCGAATGTGATAGGGGAGGGGCCTCACGGCGATTTGCGCGCTACGGCGCGACACCAACGTTCTGAAGAAACGAGGTTTTCATGATCGGCATTTCCAAGCTCTACTGCGGGGCTGTTGAGCCCTCCGACGCCCTGCGCTACAACCGCCAGTCCGGGAAACTGCCCTCGCACCTGCTGCAGTTTTCGGCGGACAAGAAGCCCGTCGTGGTCTGGAACATGACCAAGCGCTGCAACCTCAAGTGCGTGCATTGCTACGCCCAGGCGGTTGATCCGGACCAGGGCGTGGACGATATCTCCACCGACCAGGCCAAGACCATGATCGACGATCTGGCGGCTTACGGCGCGCCGGTGATATTGTTCTCCGGCGGCGAGCCGCTGGTGCGCAAGGACTTGGTCGAGCTGGCCAATTACGCCACCCAGAAGGGCATGCGCGCGGTCATCTCCACCAACGGCACCCTCATCACCAAGGAAAAAGCCCGCGAACTGAAGCAGGTCGGTCTGTCCTACGTCGGCATCTCCCTTGATGGCGGCGAGGAGGTGCACGACCACTTCCGCAAGGTGCCCGGCGCGTACAAGAAGGCGCTGGAGGGCGTGGCCAACTGCCAGGCCGAGGGCCTCAAGGTGGGCCTGCGCTTCACCATCAACAAGCGCAACCAGCAGGAAGTGCCCAAGCTTTTCGAGATCCTCCGCGATCTTGAGGTGCCGCGCATCTGCTTCTACCACTTGGTCTACTCCGGCCGTGGGTCCGATCTTATCAAAGAGGACCTGGATCATGCGGAGACGCGCGCCGTGGTGAACCTCATCATGGATGAGACGCGCAAGCTGTTCGACAAGGGCATCCCCAAGGAAGTGCTGACGGTGGACAACCACGCCGATGGCCCGCTCGTCTACTTCCGCATGCTGAAGGAAGACCCCAAGCGCGCGGCCGAGGTGATGGAGCTGTTGCAGATGAACGAGGGCAACAGCACCGGCCGTGGCATCGGCTGCATCTCCTGGGACGGCAAGGTCCACGCGGACCAGTTCTGGCGGCAGCATGTGTTTGGCAACGTTTTGGAGCGCCCCTTCTCCCAAATCTGGGACGATCCGAACATTGAGCTGCTGCATAAGCTCAAGGACAAGAAGCCCTACGTGAAGGGCCGCTGCGCCGAGTGCCGGTTCCTCAACATCTGCGGCGGCAACTTCCGCGCCCGCGCCGAGGCCTACTACGGCGACATCTGGGCGCAGGATCCCGCCTGCTACCTTACCGACGAAGAGATCAAGAAAGACTAGCCCGTTATGCGGGCCCTCCGGCAGGGGGGCCCGTTTCCCATCCGGCGGAGGCGGCAACGCCCGCGCCGCCGCGCAATCAAGGAGCCGCCATCATGCTCGATACCGAATTCTACCGTGGCCGCCGTCTGCGCATGACCCCCGGCATCCGCGCCCTGGTGCGCGAGAATGAGATCCGCCCGGCGGATCTCGTGATGCCCTATTTCGTGGCCGAGACCGACGACAAATCCTTCCGCAAGCCCATTGGCTCCATGCCGGACCAGTACCAGCTCTCGCTCGCCGAACTGGAGAAGCAGGTGGCCGCAGCCGTCAAGAACGGCCTGACGAGCGTGCTGCTCTTCGGCATCCCCAAGGAGAAAGACGAGCTGGCCTCCCAGGCCTACGCCGACGAGGGCATCGTTCAGGAAGCCGTGCGCAGGCTCAAGGACCGCTTCCCCGAACTCGTGGTCATAACCGACGTGTGCCTGTGCGAGTATACCTCCCACGGGCATTGCGGCATGGTGAGCAAGGGCGGCGAGATCCAGAACGACCCCACCATTGAGCTGCTGGCCAAGGCCGCGCTTTCCCATGTGCGCGCCGGGGCCGACATGGTTGCCCCCAGCGACATGATGGACGGCCGCATCCTGGCCATCCGCGACACCCTTGACGAAAACGGCTTCCTCAGCACGCCCATCATGAGCTATGCGGTGAAATACGCCTCGGCCTTCTACGGGCCTTTCCGCGAGGCGGCGGACAGCACGCCCAAGTTCGGCGACCGCCGCTCGCACCAGATGGACCCGGCCAACAGCCGCGAGGCCCTGCGCGAAGCCGCCGCCGACCTGGACGAGGGCGCGGACATCCTCATGGTCAAGCCCGGCCTGCCGTACCTCGATGTCATCCGCCAACTGCGCGACACCTTCGAGACGCCCATCGCCACCTACAACGTCTCCGGCGAGTACAGCATGGTCAAGGCCGCCGCGCAGAACGGCTGGATCGACGAACAGCGCACGGTCATGGAGATGATGACCGGGTTCAAGCGCGCCGGGGCCGACATCGTCATCACCTACTTCGCCGAGGATGTCCTCGGCTGGCTGAACAAATAGGCGCACCATGAGCGAACAGCAGCACGGACATCCCGGCCATCCCGGTCATTCAGGCGGCCACCCCGGCAGTGTGGGCCAGCACCCTGGCGAGCAGCACATTGAGGGCAAAAACGGCATGCCGCCTTTGCGTCTCATCGCCTGGGAAGTGACGCGCTCCTGCAACCTGGCCTGCAAGCACTGCCGGGCCGAGGCGCACCCGGAGCCCTACGAGGGCGAGCTGTCGACCCAGGAGGCCAAGGCCCTCATCGACACCTTCCCGGCCACGGGCAGCCCCATCATCATCTTCACCGGCGGCGAGCCCCTCATGCGCCACGACATCTTCGAGCTCATCCCCTATGCCAAGAGCAAGGGGCTGCGCTGCGTCATGGCGCCCAACGGCACGCTGCTCACGGCGGAAAACGCCAAGAAGATCAAAGAGCTCGGCATCGAGCGCTGCTCCATCTCCATCGACGCGCCGAACGCCGAGGCCCATGATGAATTCCGCGGGGTCAAGGGCGCGTTCGCGGCCTCCATGAAGGGCATTCAGTTTTTGAAGGATGTCGGCATGGAGTTCCAGATCAACACCACGGTGACCAAGGACAACCTGCATCAGTTCAAGGATATCTTCCATCTGGCCGAGAACCTCGGGGCCAGCGCCTGGCACATCTTTCTGCTTGTGCCCACGGGCCGCGCGGCCGAGCTGGGCGCGCAGGTCATCAGCGCGAACGAGTACGAGGAAGTGCTCAACTGGTTTTATGACTTCCGCAAGACCACGAACATGCAGTTGAAGGCCACCTGCGCCCCGCACTACCACCGCATTCTGCGGCAGCGGGCCAAGGCCGAGGGCGTGCCCGTCAACTTCGAGACCTTCGGGCTGGACGCGGTTTCGCGCGGGTGTCTGGGCGGCGTGGGCTTCTGCTTCATCTCGCACTCGGGCATTGTGCAGCCTTGCGGCTATTTGGACCTCGTTTGCGGCGACGTGCGCCAAACGCCCTTTCCAGAGATATGGAAGAGCAGCCCGCAGTTCCTTAACCTGCGCAATCCCAAGGTCTACGACGGCAAGTGCGGCGTGTGCGAATACGAGAAGGTCTGCGGCGGCTGCCGCGCGCGCGCGGCCACCATGCGCGGCAACTACCTCGGCGAGGAGCCGTTGTGCTCCCACACGCCGGTGAAGTTGCGGGAAAAGCAGGAATAGCCATGGACGACTACGACAAGCAGATTCTCGACATCATCCAGTCGGGCTTCCCCATCGCTCCGCGCCCCTACGCGGTCGTCGGCGAGCAGGTGGGCCTCACCGAGGCCGAGGTGCTGGCCCGCGTGCGCCGTCTCAAGGGCGAGGGGGTCATACGCCGCATGGGCGCCAACTTCGGCTCGCGCGAGTTGGGCTGGAAGTCCACCCTGTGCGGGGCCGAGGTGCCGCAGGACAAGCTGGACGCCTTCGTTGCCGCCGTGAACAGCCACCCGGGCGTGACGCACAACTATTTGCGCGCGCACAAGTTCAATGTCTGGTTCGCGCTCATCGCCCCGTCGGAGGAGGCCGTGGAGGCCACTCTTGCCGACATTACGGCGAAGACCGGCGTGGAGGTGATGAACCTGCCCGCCAGCAAGCTCTTCAAGATCAAGGTGGACTTCGCCATGGGCGACGCCGCCGATTAGCCCAAGGAGCCCGACATGATCCTTTCGCCCTCGCTGCTTTCCGCAGACTTCGCCCGCCTGGCCGACGAGCTGGCCGCCCTGGAGGCCGCCGGCATCCAGTGGGCGCACCTGGACGTTATGGACGGGAGCTTCGTGCCGAACATCACCTTCGGGCCGCCGGTCATCAGCGCCATGCGCAAAACAAGCAAGCTCTTCTTCGACTGCCACCTCATGATTGACGAGCCGGGCCGGTACATCGACGACTTCGCCAAGGCCGGGGCGGACCTCATCTGCGTCCACGCCGAGGCCACCAACCATCTGGAGCGCGTATGCGCGGCCATCGGGCAGGCGGGCTGCAAGCCGGCCGTGGCGCTCAACCCCGCCACACCGCTCTCGGCCGTGCGCTACCTGCTGCCGCAGCTCTCCATGGTGCTGGTCATGAGCGTGAACCCCGGCTTTGGCGGGCAGAAGCTCATCGGCTTCTGCCTGGACAAGGTGCGCGAGCTCAAGGCCATGATCCGCGAGTGCGGGTCGACCGCGCTCATTCAGGTGGATGGCGGCGTGACGCTGGACAACTGCGCCGAACTTGTGTCCGCCGGGGCGGACGTGCTCGTCTCCGGTTCGGCCTTTTTCGGTCATCCTCCCTACGCCGAGCGCCTGCGCCAGTTCAACGAACGCTGCGGCGATTAACCAGCAGCGACGCCAGCCGCAATCTCAAACACAATTTCATGGCGCGCATTTTCGCACCATGCTTGTTCCGTCATATTTTCGCCACATCCGCGTGGTTGCCATCACAAGGCCCACACGCTATATCAAGAATAGTAATGCGGCAGGGATTGCCGCGCTGACCATGGCAAGCCTCTGGAGCGGACATGCTGCGAGCAATTTTGCGTGCACTCAGCCTCACGACGCTTCTAGCGCTGTTTTGTTTTTGCGTGGCGCCGCCAGCACACGCGCAGGAGCGGCTTGGCGTTGTGCTGCTGCATGACAAGAGCGTGTCTCCCGAGCGCTGCCTGGGCGAGCTCTCCCGCGTGTTGCGCAATGTCGGTTTCCTGGTGGTCATGCCCGAGATGCCGTGGTCGCCCAAGCGCGGCTTCGACGCCACCTTCCAGCAGGCGCTGGTCGAAATCGGCATGGCTGCGGAGGGGCTGCGGGTGGACGGCTGCACGCGCATAGCCCTTGTGGGGCATGGGCTGGGCGCCAACGCCGCGCTGGCTTTCGCCGCGCACCGCGAGGGGGTTTTCGCCGTGGCCGCGCTGGCTCCCGCGCACGATCCGGTTCTGCACCGCGAGGTTTTTCTGCCCGATGTGCGCAAGGCGCGCTCCATGCTCACCGTGGGCGGCGGGTCCAAGCGTTCGTTGTTCACGGATTTCAACGCCGACAGAGACTATGACCTCTCCACCACGGCCGAGGTCTATTTAAGCTACAACGATCCAGACGGCGACGCGGTGATGCCCAAGTCCTGCGCGGCGCTGAAGAATTCCGTGCCACTGCTGTGGGTGGTGGGGCAGCAGGACCCCTTGCGCTTTTTGGGTGAGTCCTACGCGTTTGATAAGGCTCCCCGGAATCCGGCCAGCGCCTATGAGACCGTCCCCGGCGATCATTTTGCCATGCCGCGCTATGCCGCGCGCCATGTGGCTCAGTGGCTGCGCGGGCTTATGACCGCCGCCGGGCAGTGATCCTTCCGCCTACCTTTTCGAGGCGCCATGCGCACTCCATTTATCGCGTTGGCTTTTCCTGGGCGCTGTTCGCCGCGCGCGGCCGTTCCCCTTGTGCTGGAGTGGCTGCGGACCCTGCCCCGATAGTCCGCACCGGTTCGTCCAACCCGCTGGGCGTGTCCCGCGGCGAGTCCGAATGGGGGTCTGACTGGAGGCCAAAATGGAGGCCCGAATGGGACCCGAATGGGCGAGCCTGAATGGGCGAGCCTGAATGGGCCTTAGTCGGCGAGGATGCGGCCCGGATCGTTGTAGACCCAGAAGCTGTCCGCCTTGATGTTGCCGATAAGCGTCATGCCGATCTTGCGCGCCAGCTCCACCGAGAAGCTGGTGGCGACGGCCGTGGAGGCCAGCAGCGAAACGCCGATGCGCACGGTCTTGAGCAGAATCTCCGAGGCCACGCGCCCTGTGGAGACGATCATCTTGTCGGTTGTTTCAATGCCGTCGAGAAAGCACTCGCCCACAATCATGTCGATGGCGTTGTGGCGGCCGATGTCCTCGCGGAAGAGCAGCATCTCGTCCGGCGTGCACAGCGAGGAGTTATGGCAGCCGCGCGTGCGGTCATAAAGCGTGCTGCGGCGCTTCAGTTCCGCGGCGAGCGCCAGGATTTGCGCCGGCCGCACCTTGAGGGTGGAGGACACTCGGCGTTTTGAGATGGTCTCAACATTGCGGTCGAAGTTGGTGCCTTTGCCGCAGCCGGACGTGATGGAGCGTTGGATGGTGCGCCCGCCGGAAAAAGGGTCGTGGTGCACGGTGACATCCGCCGTGATGCGTTCGCCCTCGTCCTTGATGCTGACGCCCGCCAGCTGCGCTGGATCGGTTATCAATGCGTCGCTTTTGAGAAAGCCCACGGCGAGATGCCGGGGGTACTTGCCGGTGCACAAGAGCGTCACCACCTCGCGGCCGTTCAGGTAAATGGTCAGCGGCACCTCGCGGATGGCCTCGATGGCCACCGTGCGCGCCCCCTGGGCCGAGTATTCCTTCACCTCATAGGGAAAGCTGTCCGTCATGGTGTCCCGTCTCTGTTGGCCGGATTGGTTGCCGTCGCTCACGCGCCCACGCCGCCGGAAAGCGTGTCCCACAGGAGCAGTATGTTCAACCCTATCACAACCACGCTGATTGCCGCCAGCACGAAGTTGTGCCAAGCCGTGTTGGCGAATTCGCCCATGACCTTGCGCGACGCCGTGAGGCGGAATTGCAGGTAGATGGTGAAGGGCAGCTGCACGCTGAGCAGGATTTGCGAGACCACGAGCCCGTCGAAGGGGCTGGAGATGAACAGGATGCACAGGGCGGCTGGAACCAGCGTCAGCGCCACGCCGAGCCGGCTGTGCGCGTCCTTGATGTCGAAGGGTTCGGAAAAGATG
>MNUQ01000155.1 GCA_001871085.1 Desulfovibrionaceae bacterium CG1_02_65_16 | reverse complement strand
TAATTTAGGCTAGTAGTAAACTTACAATTTAAAATTACGATTATTCAATAGCAATGATATATCATATAGATACCGCAGTCAGTATTGCTCTACTAAACCTATCATGTGTGCGAAACGGTCATTTTTGACTATACTGTTATCTCCAAAAGTAATGCATTTACTTAAGTAATTCCCTTATCGGCACGAACTCCGTGGACATCCGCACGGAGAAGAACACCGATGTCGAGGGCGCGGTCATCGCCTCCGGGACCGGCAACCTCAAGCTCGATACCGGCACGCTGACCTACAAGGACATCTATGACCACGATACGGGCTCGAACACGAACGTTGGCGTGTCCGTGCCGCTCGGCTCGGCCCCACACACACCGCTTGCCGTTAGGAATAAGTTAGGAAAAAGGAAAGGGGCTCACGGATTCGATTCCGCAAGCCCCTGATTTCCTTGGTGGAGATGAGGAGGATTGAACTCCTGGCCTATGCGTTGCGAACGCATCGCTCTCCCAGCTGAGCTACATCCCCATAAGCGTTCCGGTGCGTCGGAACGGAAGGGGTTACTATCCCGTTTCTCAGTGGTGGGCAAGCTTTTTTTGCGGCTTGGGCGTTTGCGGTTCCGGCGCGGCCCCGCCGACGCCACTTTCCGGGGGGAACCGCAGCCGCAGAAAGGGGGCCTCCCTGGTGCCGGGCCCGATGCTCCAATGATAGGATCCGCGCGGGCCCGTGGGCGTTTTTTGGGCGTTGTGCTCCAGCACCTCCACCCCCTGGGCGACCACAATGGAGAGGTCGCCATCGGTCTTAACGCCCAGGGCGGAAGCCTGCCGGCTCTGCACGGCGTCCTTAACGCGAACGCGCACGGTGCCGTCCGGCAGCACGGTATAGGCCAGCGGCTCCCTGAGCTCGCGAAACACCAGCACGGAACGGTCGATGCGCCATGCGCCCATAAGGCTGAAGCGCACCCGCCCGTCGCCGATGGATTTCGCCTCATCGACCACGCCCTTGGCCTTCAGCTGGGCAAGCTCCTGCAGCATGGGCGCGAGAATTTCATCCCGGCGCTTTGCTGTTTCCTCCGGCTTGGACTTGCCACCCTCCTTGGCGGGCGGCGGGCTGCGCAAAGCCTGCCAGGCCTCGGGATTAAGGGCCGTGCCGTCCAGCGAGAGCATGTAGGAGCCGTCGCGTCCGATTTTGATGCGCCCCATGTAGCGCTCCGGCACCCAGCAGGCGGACAGCAGCACGGCCAGCGCCAGCAGCAGAACAGACAAAAGCGCGGCGCGGCGCGCGCGCAAGACGGAGGAATTCGGCATGGCGACGACCTTTGCGTGTGGATTTTGCGGCATGCTAGCCCGCGCGCGGACAGCTGGCAAGGCGCGCGCCAGCGCAACCTTGACAGCACGGGGTGGAGCCCCTACCTTCCGGCTCACCATAACCCAAGGAGTACCCCACATGGCTTACGATATCCGCCTGGTCAAGCTCATCAACGGCGAGACCGTCATCGGCAAGTGGAGCGAGGACGGCCAGACCATCACCGATCCCGCCGTGCTGCAAACCGTTCCCATGCAGCAGGGCGTGCAGATGATGCTTCTGCCCTTCGGCTACCCCTTCGAGCAGGAGATCACCGGCTCCATCTCCACCAAGCATGTGCTCTATGAGTACACCAAGGCCCCGGAGGAGCTCAAAACCAAGTACCTGGAGGCCGCGAGCAACCTCACCCTCTCCGCCCCGGGCGCGGGCAACATCTCCCAGCTCATCACCAAATAGCTCCGCAACCGCCCGCATCCACGCGGGGCGGCGGGACAACACGCTCCCGCCGCCCTGCTTTTGTTTGCAGCGGGCACATCCCCACATTTAAAGAGGAGCCCCGCGTGAAGGAACTGCTGCCCTTGCTGCCCCGTCCCAGCCGCTATCTCGGCAACGAATGGGGCGTGACGCTCAAAGACCCCGCCAGCGTGCGCGGTCGCATGGCTCTCGCCTTCCCCGACCTCTACGAGGTGGGCATGAGCTACCTGGGGCAAAAAATCCTGCTCACGGCCATCAACGAGCGCGAGGGCCTCTTCGCCGAACGCGTGTACTGCCCCTGCCAGGAGGCCGCGGGCATTCTGCGCGAGCACGACACCTCGCTGGCCACCATGGAGACCGACACGCCCCTGGCGCGGCTGGACGCGGTGGGCTTCAGCCTCACGCACGAGCTGTGCTTCACCAACGTGCTGGAGATGCTGGACCTGGCGCACATTCCCCTGCGCGCGGCCGAGCGCCTGACCGGCGGACCCGACGGAGCGGGCGGGCCCGACGGAGCGGGCGGACCCGACGGGGCGGGCGAGCCCGACGGCGACGACGGCGCGCCCTGGCCCATCGTCATGGCCGGCGGCGGCGCCTGCTACAACGCCGAACCGCTCGCCGAATTCCTTGACCTCATGGTGCTGGGCGACGGCGAGGCGGTGATGCCGGAGCTGCTGGAGCGCATTGCGGCGGCGCGGCGCGCGCGCACGCCCAGAACGCGCATGCTGCGCGAGCTGGCCGGACTGCCCGGCGTGTACGTGCCCGCGCTCTTCGCCTGGGACGGGCCGGGAACGCCCGTGCGCCCGCTCGATCCCGATCTGCCGCGCGTGGAGAAGGCCATCGTGACCGATATTTCCAGCGCGCCCTTCCCGCTCGCCCCTTCCGTGCCCTTTGGCCAGGCCGTGCACGACCGCTTCACCCTGGAGCTGGCGCGCGGCTGCACGCGCGGCTGCCGCTTCTGCCACGCGGGCATGGTCTACCGCCCCGTGCGCGAAAGAACGCCCAAACAACTGGGCGACATGCTCTCCAAGGCCATTCCGGCCACGGGCTTCGAGGAGGTCTCCATGCTCTCCCTCTCCACGGGCGACTACTCCGCCCTGGAGGGATTGTTCGACACCGTGTTCGACCGCTGCGCGGCGGAGCAGGTGTCCATCTCCCTGCCAAGCCTGCGCGTGGGCTCCCTTTCCGAAAATATCATGGAGCGCATAGCCAGCATCCGCCACACCGGAGCCACAATAGCGCCCGAGGCCGGCAGCCAGCGCCTGCGCGACGTCATCAACAAGGGCGTCACCGAGGAGGGCTTCATCGAGCACGTGCGCACCCTCTTTGAACACGGCTGGCAGCAGGTAAAACTTTATTTCATGATCGGCCTGCCCACGGAGACCGACGCCGACCTGGACGCCATAGTGGATCTGTGCATCAAGTGCCGCGACGCCGCGGGCCGGCATGTAAAGCGCTTGCAGGTCACCGCCGCCGTGTCGCCCTTTGTGCCCAAGACGCACACGCCCTTCCAGTGGGCGGCGCAAATCGGCATGGAGGAGATCCGCCGGCGAGTCTACTACATCAAGGACGCGCTCAAGCCGCACAAGCGCATCACCCTCAAGTACCATCAGCCCGAAATGAGCTGCCTTGAGGGCGTGTTCTCGCGCGGGGACCGCAGGCTTGGCCCGGTGCTGGAGAGCGCCTGGCGCAAGGGCGCGCTGTTCTCCAGCTGGCAGGACCATTTCCGGCTGGAGCCGTACCTGGAGGCCCTGGCCGAGCACGGCCTGACTGCGGGGGAATACCAGGGCCCGCGCGACGTGGACGCCCCCCTGCCCTGGGACCACCTTTCCTGCGGCGTGTCCAAACGCTACCTGCTCGCCGAACGCGAACGCGCCCTGGCCGCCAAGGTCAGCGGCGACTGCCGCTACGGCGCGTGCCGCAACTGCGGCGTGTGCAACATGGACGGCCGCGCCTCGGAGCTTTCCAGTCAGGCGGCGAGCATGGACATCCGCCCGCGCGTGGTGTTCGCCCACCGCGACCAGGAGCACCCCGCGCCGCCAGCTCCTCCCCTTTCGCCCGCTCCCCCCGCTTCGCGGGAAAAAGCAACGCCCGCACCCCAGCCGGGCCAGCCAGCCAAAAGCCAGCAGCAGAGCGTCTCGCCCCTGCCGCCGGAGCTCGGCCTCTCCGACCGCAAGGCCCAGTACCGCATCTGGTACGAAAAGCGCGCCGAGGCCGCGTATTTGAGCCAGCTGGAGCTTCAGAGCATCCTTGAACGGGCGCTCAGGCGCACGCGTTTTCCGCTCTCCTTCAGCGCGGGCTACCACCCCATGCCGCGCATTTCCTTTGGCCGGGCGCTGCCCGTGGGCGTGGAGAGCGAATGCGAATGGTTCACGCTGACCCTGCGCGAGCAGTTGCCGCCCGAGCGCGTGCTGGACGAACTGGCCGCGCAGATGCCCGACGGGCTCATGCCCCAGCGCATTGAGATGCTGCCGCTGCTCAAACGGCCGGTGCAGGCCGTGCGGGAGCATTTTCTGGTGCGCTATGCGGGCGCGCCGGAGGATGTGGCGCGCTGGCGCGACGGCTGGGCGGAGTTCATGGCGCGGGAAGTGGTGATGTTCGACCGCAAGAGCAAGAACGGCCCCAAGGCCACCAACCTCCGCGCGCTGGTGCTCAAGGCCGCCCCCCGGGCGGACGGACAGGTGGCGCTGACCTTCGACTGGTCCGCCGACTACATGAGCCCCAGGGCGCTGGTGCTGGCCGTGGGCGCGCCCATTTCACCGCTGGCCGCGCATGTGCTCAAGATCGGGCAGGAGTTCGCGGGCGAATAGCCCCGGTCGAATGGCCAAGGCCGAATGGCCAAGGCCGAATGGCCCCGGCTGGAGACGGACCATCTCGCGGAATGTTTTGCAGGATTTTGACTCCGGCCTCACAGCCGCGATTTCGCCCGCCGACGGCCTCAACCCGGCGGCCTCAACCCGGCGGCCGGCAGTTCAGACCGGGGCAGCCTTACTCCGGCAGACGCACGGCGCAGAGCTTCCACGTGAGGATTCCCTCGCGTTGGAACTCCAGCACCAGCGGCGCGGCCCCGGGCTTCTTGTCCCGCAGGCTCACGGTGAAGCGGTTCATCCCCTCATAGCCCATGCGCACCTCGCCGCTCCTGGCGTTCGCCGCCCCGGCAGTCTGGGCCGGAGCCTCCGGCGAAGCCGGCGAGCCAGATGAGCCAGATGAGCCAAACGAGCCAGGCGAGGCGGAAGAAGCGATGGGAGCCGAAGCGGAAGACGCCGCCCCCGGCGAAGCAGGCGGCGAAGCGGGGGGCTGGAAGTCCGTGGACAGACCGAAAGGCAAGGCCTTGCGCACCGTTGCTGCCTCGTCCGGCACGCGCCCGCGCATCAGCGTTGCGATGTTCTCCGGGGTCAAAAAGGCATCCACCAGCTGGTTCACCAAATTCGCGCCGAACATCAGCCCAATGGCCGCAAGGGGATCATTGGGATTCTTGCGCAGCTGGGCGGTCAGGCGTCCGCCCAGGCTGGCCTTGAGGCTTTGGCGCAAGGCCGGGAAATCCACCCGCGAAGCCACGCCGTCAACATCGCGCGCCTCGGCCGCGTTGCGCAGGCCGCGCACGGCGAGATACGGCGAGGCGTACACAAGCCCTGCCGAAACACAAAGAAGCGCCACAACTCCGGCGGCAAGCCACTTCCATCTGCTGCGCAATGCCTCTCTCCTGCTTCCGCCGCCGTTGTGCGGCGTTATTTCTCGGCCTGGGGCAACGGGTCGTCCTCGGCCTCGGCCCCCTTGGGGGCGGCCGCGCCCGCCTTGGCCTGCGCGTCTTTCATTTCCGGCACCAGCGGCAGGCCCTCGGCCCGTTTTTTGTCTATCTCCGCCGCATCGGCCGCGAGGCCCACAAAGCGCTGGCTGTTGCTCGGGTGCGTGGTGACGAGCGTGATGGCCTGCGGGTATTCCACGGACATGCGCCGCCACACGTCGGCCACGTTGTGGATGTCGTACCCCGCGCGGGCGGTGTAGTACAGGCCCACGTAGTCGGCCTCGGTCTCGAACTGGGGGCTGAACATCTGCGCGCCCATGCGCTCGCCCAGGTGGGTGTCCACGCCGAGCAGCAGCATGGTCGGCAGGTCGATGAGCAGCTTGCCTACGGCGGCGTTGACGGTCTTGCTGCGGCGGTGCTTCTGCGTGTTGTGGGCCATCTCGTGCCCCAGAATGGCGGCCAGCTCATCATCGGACTTCACGAACTTGAGCATGCCCATGTACACGGTGATGGAATCGCCGTCGGCGAAGGCGTTAAGCTCCGCGCTGCGGTCCAAATGCACCGGATAGCCGCAGATTCTCACGGGCGTCAGCGTATGCGCGCTGAGCTCCCCGTCGCGCTTCACCTCCACCACGGCGGGCCGCCCGGCCTTGACGGCCACGGCCAGCAGCTCGCGCGCGCGTTTTTTCGTCTCCGTGTTCTCGCCGTCCACGCTCATGATGACGTCGCCGCGTTTGAGGCCCGCCACGTCCGCAGGGCTCCCCGGGCCGATCAAATATACCGTGGCGCGCGCATGGGCGCCGAGCACGTTCTGCACGGCCTTGCGCTGCCCCTTGTTCTTGTAGTCGTCCAGCGAGAGCAGGGTGAAGCCGAGGGCGTTGAACACCCGCTCGCCGCAAAGCTCGGCGTTATTGAGGCGGATGTTCCAGGACACGCGGTACAGGCGCTCCTGAAGCTCTGTGGAGCGGCGCACCACCAGCTCGCGCTGGATTTTCGCCTCGGCGTCCACCTCGCCCGTGTTCAGCGTTGGCGTGTGGACCTGGGGCGAGCAGGCGGCCAGGGCCATTGCGGCCAGGACCACCGCGGCCAGCAGGGGCGTTGTGCTCAGGCGGGCGGCCACGGCGGGAAAACGTCGCGGCGGGGAAGAATGGCGGGGTCTGGCCAGGGCTGACGGATGCATACGTCTCCTTCCTTCGCCAACGGCTGTGGCCCTTCCGGCGAAAATATCCGACAGCCTTTACCATAACGGCGCAAGTTGACGCAAGCCCCAATTCCCCGGCGACCCTCGGACGCACTACGCGGCGGAAAGGCTGATGGCCTTCTCCGGGCACATTTCCTGGCAGCAAAAACAGCCAATGCACTTGTCCTTGTCCACCACGGCCACGCCGTCCGCAATGGACAGCGCCTGGGCCGGGCACTGGGCCACGCAGGTGCCGCAGGCCGTGCAGCGCGCGGGGTCGGCCTTGGGCCGCATGGCCACGCGGCTTTCGATGAATCCGCGCGTGGCCTGCTGGTGGTGCAGGCCGTCCAGCGCGGGCGTGCGGAATCCCTCCAGCGGCGTCAGCTTTCCGATGAGCGCGCGGGCGGAATCGGCGTAGTCGCCCAGGCCCAGTTCGCGCGCCTTGGCCAGCATGCGCAGCCGCGCGGGGTCCAGCCCCATCATCCGGCAAATGACGCCATCAATGGCCACGGCGTTGTCACCGGCGATGACGCGGCCCACCCAGCGCAGGTCGACGCCGGCGGGGCCGTTGCCCTGCATGCCCAACACCGCGTCCACAAGGATGAAGTCCGGCGGGCGCAGGCGGAACACGTCCACCACGACCTCCTGAAACCGCCGCGGCGAACCGGAGAGCTTGTGCAGACGCGCCTTCTGCGCGCCGGGCAGAATGCCGTAGCTGTTTTTGATGGCCCCGGTGATGACTGTGAGGCCATGCGTCTTGAACTTGGGCAGGGAGATGAAGCAGTCGGCCTCAAGCACCGCGCGGGATACGCTGACGGTTGCGATGACGGACGTGTCGCCCAGCACGGAGAAGGGCACCTCCTCCGCGTCGAGCCCGATGTTCTCGTAGTGGCCAAGGGAGGCCTCTATGAGCCCGGCGCGCTCAAAGCTGGCCTCGTTGGCGCCGTAGCCCATGACGCCGGGGTTGTCGCCCACGGTGATACGCGCGGCGCCAAGGTCCGCCAAACACTCCACCACGGCGCGCAGCACGGCCGGGTGCGTGGTCACCGCCTCCTCGGGCCGGGCGGCGCGCAACACGTTGGGCTTCACCAGCACCTTTTTGCCGCGCACGTCGGGCTTGAAGAGCAAGAAGGCCTTCTCCACCGCCGCGCGGCAGGTCTGATAGTCCGTGGGCTCGATAAGGACGCTGTGCATGGCGCGCTCCTTTGCTGCCGCCGGCCGCTACTTGCCGCCGAAGACCTTCTTGAGGATGGAGGTGGTGCGCTCCGCCGGATTCTTGCGGATGTCCTTCTCCTCCTGGGCGATCATGTAGAACAGGCCGTCCTGGGCCTTGCCGTTCACATAGGAGTCCAGGTCCAACCCGTAGGCCTGGGCGGCGCTGGCGGCCAGGGGGTTGGCCGTGAGCTTCTTATAGGCCTTGGCCACGCCCACGGACTCCATGCTCTTTTCGATGATGGGCTGCATCATCTCGCCGATCTTGGTTCCGCTGGTCTTGCGGAAATACTGCGTGGCCGAGTCGTCGCCGCCGGTGAGGATGCCCTTGGCGTCGGAGACGCTCATGGTGCGCACCGCGTCGCCCAGAATGTTCGCGGCTTGGGGCACGGCCTTCTCCGCCGCGCGGTTCATGGCCAGCAGCAGGTCGTCCACCAGCTGCCCCTGGCCGGCCAGACGCAGAGGAGCCTCCAGCCTTTTGAGGGAGTCGGGCAGTAAAATCTTGACCGCCTCGTTGCCGAAGTAGCCGTCGGTTTTGCCCAGGTTGTTCACGGCGCTGGTGGCGCCCTTGGCCAGCGCCTCCTTCAGCCCCTTGGTGATGTCCGAGTCGGACAGCCCGGCGCCCAGGTTGGCCGCGGACGAGCCCGAGGCCGCCCCGGAGGACGATGCGGGAATCTGCTGCTGCACCTTGTCCAGCACGTCGGTCCAGCCAGCCATGGCCGGTGCGGCGCACAGACAAAAGACGACGGCGAGGGGAAGAACGCGCTTCATTGGGGACTCCTGCGGCTGATTGTTGCGGATGTCAGGGGTGTACCCAATGCCGGCCGCAACGGCAAGAATCTCCCGTCCCCGGGGCTGGTCTGGATTATGCAAATAGTGCAGGCAGGAGGGAAAATTATGCGCGTCAACCCATATCTCGCCAATCAGATGTACCTGAACTACTCGGACCGCAGCGGCTCGGACACCGACAGCAGCAAATCCATCCTGCCCAGCGGCACCTACTCCAATCTCGCTGCCGCAAAATATATCAAGGACAACGACAAGGACCACGACGGCAAGCTCACCAGCGACGAGGTGAGCATCTCCGCCGCGGCATACGCCAAGCTGGACAAGGACTCCGACGGGTACGTGACCATTGCGGAGATGAAGACCGCCCTCTCCGGCGAGGATGACGCCATTTATTCGTTCTACAAAAACGGCGGCGCCACCTCCGGCAAGGAGGACATCACCTCCTCGCTGCTTGAGGGCACCAGCACCAGCGCCGGCAGCAACGCCAGCCTGTATGTGAAGATGGCCGCCAAGGGCTATATTTCCGCCTTCGACAAGAACGGCGACGGCGAACTCAGCGCCTCCGAGGTCTCCCTGGCCTCCAACGCCTTCAAGGCCATCGACCTCAACTCCAACGGATCGCTCACCCTCGCCGAGCTCAAGAACGCCCTGGCCGACGACGGCGAGAGCATCTACAAGTATTACAAGAAGGGCGGCACCATGAAGATCAGCACATTGACATCCAACCTGTTGGCTGAAATCTAGAGGGCATGAGCGACCCGGAAGATTCGGAAAACGGTTCCTTCTGCACCCTGCCCCAGGCCCGGTGCGCCAAGGCCCCGGAGGCGGACGGCGAGTCCCCGGACGGGGGACTTGGCGCGCGCATATACGGCCGCGAGGGCTGCCCGCACACCCGGCGCGCCCGCAACGCCCTGCCCCGGGCGCGCTTCATTGATGTGGCGGCCGACCCGCAAGCCCTTGAGGAAATGCTCACGCTGACAGACGGCGTGCGGCGCATTCCGGTCATCGTCCGCGAAAAATCAGGGCGGGAGGAGGTCAGCGTCGGATTCCGGCGCGGCTCCTGACACGTCTGACTCCCCGCCGGACCGTGCGTCCGGCCAGCCCAGCCCAAGGCGGAGCATATTTTCAACGTCCCACCAGGGCCGCCAGACCGCGCATCGCAACACGCGCCTTCCACCGCGCACCTTCCACCGCGCGCTCGTCGGACGCCAAAAAGCCGGCGGAGCCCCCCCCGCCGGCCATTCAGTCCAACATGTTTTGCGCAAAGGTCAGTCCGCGCGCACGAGGTCCAGCACCTTGCGCAGCACCTCGTCCTCGGTCAGGTGCGTGGTGTCCACCACTACGGCGTCGGGCGCGGGTTTAAGCGGCGCTATGGGACGGTTTCTGTCCTGATCGTCGCGCTGGCGGATGCTGGCGGCGATGGCGGCGAAATCCGCCGGCCTGCCCTGCGACGCCAGCTGATGGCAACGCCGCCGCGCGCGCTCGTCGGGGTCGGCGTCGAGGAAGAACTTGCGCCGCGCGCCCGGGAACACCACGGTGCCCATGTCGCGGCCCTCGGCCACCAGGGAGGTGGTCTGGCCGAGGAAAATCTGCGCCATTTTCATGTACGCCCGCACGGAAGGCACAACGGCCAGCTGCGAGGCCCAGCGGCCGGCCTCCTCGCTGCGGATGGCCTCTGGCAGAGGCTTGCCGTTAAGCAGCAGCCGCGTTTGCCGCCCGCTGCCGGCAAGCGAGAACTCAAATTCGCCGAGCTTCTCCTGCAGAATGCCCTGCCGCCAGTCCCAGGCGCCCTCGCCAAGGGTGTAGGCGGCGGCGCGGAACATGGCCCCGGTATCCAGAAAGGCGATGCCCAGCTCTCCGGCCAGACGCGCGGCCAGCGTGCTTTTACCCACGCCGGCGGGGCCGTCCAGGGTGACGATGAGCGGAACCGCCGCCTCCGGCTTAGCCATGCAGCACCTCGCCCAGAACGCGCAAAAAGGTCTCGGTTTCTTCGGGCAGGCCCACGTTGACGCGGATGTGCTCCGGCAGGCCGAAGCTTTTCAAATGCCGCACGATGATCCCGCGCTCCAGCAAACGCGCGCACACATCGCCGGCGGGCCGCGTCGGCCGGAACATCACGAAGTTGGACTGGGAGGGCAGAACCTCGCAGCCAAGCCGGGGCAGCTGAGCCAGCAAACGCTCGCGCCCCTTGAAGACCACTTCCAGCGTGGCGCTGTAGAAGTTGTCGTCGGACAAGGCGGCGATGCCTGCGGCCTCGGCCAGCAGGTTCACGGTGAAGGGCGGCCGGGCGCGGCGCACGTGCTCCGCCAGCCACAGCGGCAGCACGCCGTAGCCCAGGCGCAGTCCCGCCAGTCCGTAGGCCTTGGAGAAGGTGCGCAGCACCACAAGGTTGTCCAGCTCCGCCACCTGCCCAATCATGGCGTACTCCTCCGGCGGCCAGGAGAAGTCCATGTAGGCCTCGTCCACCACCAACAGCGCCCCCTTGCGCAGCACGCCGGAGAGCACCAGCAGCTCCTCGGCCCGGGCGGCCAGCCCGGTGGGGTTGTCCGGGCTGGTGACGAAAACCAGCGCCGTGTTCTCGTCCACGGCCTCGGCCAGCGACTCCAGCGGCAGGCGGAAGTCCTCGCCGCGCGGCACCTCGCGATACTCCACGCCGCACAGCCGGGCGGTAAGCCCGTACATGCTGAAGCAGTGCTCGTAGCAGACCACGTTGTCGCGGCCGGGGCGGGCCACCACGCGCATCAGCATGTCGATGACCTCATCCGAGCCGTTGCCGGCCACCACAAGCTCCGGCGGCACGCCCATGGCGTGGCCGATGGCCTCGGCCAAACGCGGGCTGTGGTTCTGGGGGTAGCGGTGCGCGTCGTGGGCGGCGCGGGCGATGGCCTGCTCCACCAGGGGCGAAACGCCCAGCGGATTCTCGTTGCTGGCGAGCTTGATGACGTTCTCAAGACCGTATTTGGCCTTGATCTCCTCCACCGAAAGCCCGGGGACATAGGCCTTGAAGTCGAGAATTTCCGGCCGTACGCGCTGGCTCAACATGCGTGCTCCTCAAATACGTTGACGCGCCCGCGCGGGCGCAAAAGCAAAAGGACGCAACCGGCGGTCCCGCGGACCGCCCCGTGCTGCGCCTTGCCATACGTATTTTTCGCCTGGACGTCCAGGCGTCCGGTGTCGTTACTGTTCGGGCCGGATGGTCATGACCGGGCACTTGGCGCCCTTGACCACCTTCTCGGCCACGGAGCCGAACAGAATACGGTCGATGCCCTTGCGGCCGTGGGTGCCCATGATGATGAGGTCCACGCTCTCCTTGGCGGCCATGCCGAAAATCTCCTCGGCCGCGTAGCCGGTGACCACATGCCCCACAGCCTCAACGTCCTGGAAGTTCTCGTTCAAAAAGGCGCTCATGGTCGCCTCCGCTCCGGTGACGATTTCGCCCACGAAGTTCTCAATGGAGCTGGGCGGAACGTGGAAGCCCACATACTGCGACAGGGACGGGGCGACGTACAGACAGATGATCTTGGACCCAAGGCCCTGGGCCAGGATGCGTGCATACTCCGCAACGGCGGGGCTGTGCTCGGAAAAGTCAACCGCGCAAAGAATCTTCTTGATCTGGGCCATGTCGCTCTCCCTTGTTGCTCTGTTGCCTCCCCGCCATGCGGGGAGGAGTGGGACCAATGTGAAAATAATCACCAGCCATCGGTAATGCAAGCACAAAAGCAGCCGATAAGGACAGCTCAAGGGTCTTTGCGCGGCGGATGGACAAGCGCTGGCGCATGGGCTATCGGTCAGCCATGCTCACAGACGGCGCGGCCCCTCCGGGCAGGCAAGATTTTCCCGCCGCGATGCAAATAATACCCTGTTATTTCAACGAGTACGCCACACGGCATTTTGGCATGGTCTCTGCACGAGATGAGGAAACAAACGGCGAGGAGTTGCCATGAAGATCCTTCCTGACCAGTTGGAAAGTGTCCGTCTGGAACAGCAAAACGCCCAGACGAACCGCGGCACGCAATCCGCCACCGCCTTTGGCGACATCTTGAACGGCGAGGTCGCCAAGACGAGCGCGCGATCCTCCAGCAGCGCATCCTCCCTGCCTTCGCTGGGCGGCCTGGACACACTCTCCGTCCTCATCGGGACGCAGAATGTCGAGGCCACGAGCGAGACAACCAATTCGGGGAGTGCGATCATGGACAAGGTGGACAGCGTGCTCAACAAGCTCGACCAGTACGCTCAAAACCTGCAGGGCACCTCCAGCTCCACCAGCTTGAAGGACGCCTACGGCGTGCTCGACGACATCGACAGCGCCGTGCAGGACATCAAGAGCGCCAACCCGGACCTCGCCCAGAGCCACCCGGCCCTGCAGAACGTGGTTTCCGAGCTTGAGGCCATGACGGTGACGGAACGCATCAAGTTCAACCGCGGAGACTACACAGCCTAAGCGGTTCCGCGCAACCCCCGGCCCTGGCCGGGTATGTCTCCAGCACGGAGTACTTGGGTCCCCCCCGCCCAAGCACGCTCCGCCACAGCACAAAAAACTCCACCCGCGCGGAGGCGAAGGTCTCCGCGCCAAGCTCCCGGTCCACAAGCCCCCAATCCTCGTCCGGCACGGGCCGGCGCACCCGGCCCAGGGTCACGTGCGGGCGAAAGCCCCGGCCCCCGGCATCGCCAAAGCCCAGCGGAGCCAGCGCCGCGTTTATGCGCGCGGCCAAAAGCGCCGCTTGCTCCCCGCCCTCGGCCAGCCCGGCCCACAGGGTGCGCGGCGCGCGACCGCCCGTTTTCGCACCAAACGCCCCGGCCGGCCCCAGGCGCAGAACCATGGGTGCAAAGGCCACCCGGCCCAGCGCGGCGCGTACCTCCGGCAGCCGCCGAGGCTCCACTTCGCCCAAAAAACGCAGGGTGCTGTGCCAGTTGCCCGGCGGCGTCCAGGTGATTTTCGAGGCCAGCCGCGCCGCCAGCCTTTCGCTCACGCGGGAAAGCGCCGCGCCCCAGGCGTCCGGCAGGGGCAGGCCCGCAAAACAGCGCACGCGCTCGTCCCCTGGCT
>MNUQ01000089.1 GCA_001871085.1 Desulfovibrionaceae bacterium CG1_02_65_16 | reverse complement strand
CCGGCTTCGCCGGTTTCAGGGGCTTCGTCGGTTTCACCGGCTTCGCCGGTTTCAGGGGCTTCGTCGGTTTCAGGGGCTTCGCCGGTTGTGGCGGCGTCCGTTTCCGGGGCCTCGGCAACGCCCGGCGCGGCCTCCAGGTCGGGGTCGGCTAAAGGATCGGGCGCGATGAACAGCGCCAGCCGCAGGCGCTCGAAGGAATAATTGCGGTCCTCGGGGTTCAGCAGGTACGCGGCCAGCCCCAGGTCGAACCAGCGGGAAAGCGGCACGGCCTCCCAGGCGCGGCTGCGGCGCAGCAAATCCTGCAAGCTCGGCGCGGCAATCTCCGCAGCCCGGGCCAAAAGCGGAGCCAGCGCCTCATCCATCGCGCCCGGACCGGCGAAGGCGATCTCCGCCTGCCCCTCGCCCTCAAGCGCGATGCGGAAGCCGGCCCGTGCGCCAGCCTGTCCGGCGGCCTTTTCACCAGCGGAGCCCGCCTCGGCAAAAGGCACCAGCCCCACCACCCGGCCGGAAAAATCCGGCAGGGCCGAGGCGTCGGAAACATGGCGCAACGGCAGGGGCGCGACCGGAGCAGCCGGCGCGACAGACGTCAAATCCAGCAGGCTTGGCCCGGCAGCGGCAGCGGGAGCCGCGGCCATGGCGAAAAGGGGGAGCTGCCCGGGAGATGCGTCCTTGGACTTCGTCTTGCCGGGACCAGCCTGATTCGCCTGATTCGTCGGATTCGCCTGACTTGTCGGGCCAAAGGCGGCAAAGGACGAGGTGGACGCCGGAATGGCGGGCGCGCCCATGGGCCTGCCAGGCAGCACGCCGGGCAACACGCCGGACGCCGGACCCAAAGCCGGTGCGGCGGGCGTAACAAGCGGCCCGCCCTGCCCTTCCCAGGGCGCGGGACCGGTGTAGTCGGCTGAAGCAGGCTGGGCCTCGCGGGCTTCCTCCGCCTCCGACCTGCGCGGCAGGGGAATCTCACGCAGCAGGCTTTTGAACTCATACGCGCGCAGGAATTCCGCCAAATGCCCCGCATCGGGCTCGCGCACGGCCAACGCGTCAAGCGTCAGCTCGCGGCAGGCGTCGGTTTTAAGCCGCGTCAGCTCGCGGTACAGAAACACGTCGTCCATGCGGCCGGCGAGCTTTTTGCGGAAGCTCTCGGGCAGGCGCTTGTCGCCCCGCTCCTCCGCCTCGCGCAGGGCCTCAAGGGTGGGGAAATCGTGAATGACCTTGAGCGCGGTCTTGGGGCCCACGCCGGGCAGGCCGGGGATGTTGTCCGAGCTGTCGCCCATGAGCGCCTGCAAATCAGGCCACTGCGCGGGCTCAATGCCCAGCTCGGCCGTGAAGTCCGCCGCGCTGGTCAGCTTTTCCGCCTTGCCGGCCGGGTCCCACAGATACACGCTCGGCGTCAGGCACTGCTTGAGGTCCTTGTCCGAGGCCACCAGCACCACCGGACGCTCGGCCTGATAGGTCGAGGCCAGACTGGCGATGCAGTCGTCAGCCTCGATGCCGTCGCTCACGGTGAGGGACAAGCCCAGCAGCTGCACGGCCTCGCGCAGGGGCTCAATCTGCACGGCCAGATCCTCGGGCATTCTGGGCCGCTGGGCCTTGTAGGGCTCGAACATGGCGTTGCGGAAGGTGGGGCCGCGCCCGTCCATGAAAAAGCCCAGGTACCTGGGCCGCTCCTCCTTCAAAATGCGCAGCAAAATGCGCAGCACGATGAAGATGGCGTTGGTGGGCAGGCCGTCGGAGCGTTTCAGGTCCGGGTAGCCGTAAAAGCCGCGGTACAGAAAGCTGGTGCCGTCCACCAGAAACAGGGGATCGGCCTGGCCGGAGAGGTTGAGGCGGGCGCGCAGGGACATGAGGTCAGATCCGCTGGAAGTCTGTTGTCTTGCCGCGCGAAAGCTTTTTCAGCACGTACATTTCCGGGTCCTTGCCATCCAGGGCGGCAAGGGGGATTTCCGCCCGGGCCGCGCCCTTGTGCCCGCCGGCGGAGCCGATGTCGTCGAAAAGCGAGGCCGCGAACTTGCCCATGTCCTTGCGGATTCCGTCGCCCCGGAAAATGACCACGAGGTTGTCGCCGGCGATGCCGGACACAGCGTCCCAGGAAATGGAGTGCACGCGCATGAAGAAATCCGCCACGACCACGAGGATGTCCGGCGAGAGCACCTTGCCCAGGTGCGCGGTCAAGCCCGTGCCGATGCGCCGCAGGTTGTAGAACGCGCGGGAGAAATAGCGCATCCACTCCAGGTGGTATTCGCTGCGCACAATGCGCGTGATGAGCGTGTGGTCGGCGTATTTTGAGAGGTATTTGAAGGCGTCGATGTCGGAATCGATGAACTTGCGCTGAAAGTTGAGGGTATCGGCCTTGATGCCATAGAGCAGGGCCGAGGCGAGGAGTTTGGGCGGTCGCATCTTGAGCCGCTGCAAATATTCCGTAAGCAGCGTGCAGGTGGCCCCATACTTGGGGCGTATGTCCACCAGCGGGGCCTCAACGGGCTTGTCCGGCAAAATGGGGTGATGGTCGATGACCACGGTGTATTCGAGCTTGGCCAGCTCCGGGTGGTGGTGCGGCTGGCTGTCCACCAGGGCGAAACGGTCGTACTGGGCGATGAGGTTCGGGATCAGCTTGCGCGTGGGCACGCGCAGATACCGGATCATGGCCAGATTGTCCGGCCGGTTGATCTCATTGATATGGCCAATGCCGATATCATGCACGCGGCGCGACAGAATGGCCTTGAGGCCAAGCGCCGCGCCCATGGAGTCCGGGTCGGCGTTGATGACGATGAGCCAGCGCTCGTCCTTGTTCAGCAAGGGCAACAGCGCCTGGACCTTGTCGTCAGTCAGCTTCGATACGCCCATGTTCCGCCTTTTTAAGGGTCATGGCGAGACCCGCCACCACGAGGAACGCCTCGTCGGCGAGGGCCGCCATGGCCTGATTGAGCCGCCCCAGCTTTTTAAGAAACGCCCGGGCCTCGCTGGAGGCTGGCAACGGCGTGAAGCCGATTTCACACGACACCAGGATGATCCGTCTATCGCCGCAATTCGACAGCGCTTCGAGCAGCGCCTCGGTGAGCTCCTGCTCGCGGCATTCCTGACCGCAAACGTACAGCCAGAAATCCAGGCTGTCCACCAGCACGGTCTGATAATCCTTTTTAGCCTCCAGCAAGGCGCGTGGCAAGTCCCAGCCCACCTCCACAACGGGCAGGGCCGGGTCGCGCCGCTCGCGATGCGCCGCAATCTGGCGGCGGAACGACAAATCCTTGGCCTTGCCCGTGGCCAGAAACAGCGCCGGACCGGGCGCGGCCTCAAGCAGCCGCATGGCGTGGTCCGACTTGCCGGACTTATTGCCGCCAATGACGAATGTGATCAAACACGCCTCCTTGCTTGGATCAATCAGGCGATGAGCCCGGCGCGGGGACCGGGGACGAAGGACCGAGGGAATCCAGAGCCCGCCGCGACCCGCTCAGCGCCGCCTCGTTGAACAGCTCCAGCAGCACCACCCCGCCAGGGGCGAACCCGTCCAACAGCCGCCGGCACAACGTCCGGCCCGCCGCGTCGAGCAGCTCCAGGCTGGCGTGGCGCGAGGGTCTGGCCGGGTCCGGGGCGTTGAGGTGCAGCATGCGCGTGCGCCCGGCAATGCCCGGCAGAGCCAGAAAATCCTCCTGCCCATGCACCAGCATGTGCCCCAAATCCAGACACACGCCAAGGTCCAGATCCTCAATGACCGGCCAGTGCAGAGCCAGGTCGCGCCCGCTGATGTTCTCCACCAGCAACGCCTGCGGCGGCAGGCCGCCGGCGGCCAGCAGCTCCGCCAGCCCGGCCAGCGCTTGCGGCTCGCGCGGCGGATGCAGCACAAAGCGCCGCGGGGCCACATGCGCCGTCTTGCGCCGCAGGGCCAGAATGACCTCGGCCACGCGCTCCACTCCCGCAGCCCACGGCAAATCGAGCGGCAGGTGCATGTGCCAGCTCACGGGCAGCAGCGCAAGCGCTTCCGGCAGGTCCGCTTCGGTGTAGGACAGGCAGGCCCCGGTTTCAAAAAACGCCAGGGCTATTTCGTCGTAGTCCGGGGCGAGAATGGCGCAATTTTCGGCGATGCCCGCCGGAAAAACGCACGAGGGCGCGGCAAGAATATGCCGACGCTTTTCCCGGCTCCGTGAATTTGCATCAAATACGGCGTCAGGCATCGTTCTTGCTACCCTTTACGCAAACCCCGTCCCCCGCCAAGGAGGGGGCCAGCATGAACACTCTGCGCCGCCGTCTGCAACACGTTTTGAACCCCTTGCATTTGTACTGCCGCCTCAAGGAGGCCGGGCTGGCCGAGCCGTTGGCGCGGCGTCTCAGCCGGGCTTACGAGCGCGCCGTGTACCGGCGCCTGCTGGCGTAGTCGCGGCATTGCATCCTGCCCTGCAACGGGGCCGGCCTCAGCCTCTGCATACGCCAGGGCCGCGCCGGGCGCAACGCCCGGGCCATTCGGCCAAGCCATCCGGACCATCCGGGCCATTCGGCCAAGCCATTCGGGCCATCCGGTCAAAGCCATCAAGCCTCGCGAGCCGCCTCTTGCGCGACAGCGCCCGCCCGGGCTAGAGTGCGCCCCAGCAGGAGAGTCCCCAATGCCGAACACCGCCGACCATTCCGCCGACCATTCCATCGGCCTGGCCATCATCGACATGCAGCACGATTTCGTTGACGCCGGCGCGCCCGCCCGCGTGGCCGGGGCCGCCGCCACCATCCCCGCTCTCGTCAAGCTCCTGAGCCTGGCGCGCGCCCGGGGCTGGGCCGTCTTCCATGTGGCGCGCGCCCACAGGGCCGACGGCAGCGACGCCGAGAGCTTCCGCCGCGCGGCGTTTGCAAACGGCCGGGGCATTTGCGTTGCGGGGTCGCCGGGAGCGCGGATCGTGCCCGAACTGACCCCTTTGCCGGGGGAGACCGTGGTCCACAAGCGCCGCTTCAGCGCTTTTCTGTTCACGGAGTTCGACGCGCTGTTGCGCCGCGGGGGCGTGCGCACCCTTGTTCTCGGCGGCACGCAGTACCCCAACTGCGTGCGCGCAACGGCCGTGGACGCCATGGCCCGCGACTACGCCACAGTGGTCGTCACCGACTGCTGCTCCGCCCAGACGCCGGAGGTGGCCGCCGCCAACGTGTACGACCTGGTCAACATGGGCGTGGCCTGCGTGGATTTTGCGGGCCTGCCCGCGCTGCTGGCCTCGCTGTAGCCCAGGCAAAACGCATCGCGTCCAGCCCGGCCCGGCCGCCCTGGCCTGCCCGCCGGCCTTGACCGCCGGGCGGCCACGGCTTACGAAGCCCGGCATGGCACTCATCAGCGTAAACAATCTGTGTATGAGTTTCGGCGGGCCCCTGCTCCTCGACAACATCGGCTTCCAGATCGAGCCCGGGCAGCGCGTCTGCATTGTGGGCAGAAACGGCGAGGGCAAGAGCACGCTCCTGCGCCTGCTCTCCGGCGACCTCACCCCCGACTCCGGCGAAATCGCCCGGTCGGTGGGCCTGCGCGTATCGCGGCTGTCGCAAAAGGTGCCCGAATCCCTTGAAGGCACGGTGTACGAGGTGGCCACCCAGGGACTGGGCGAGCTGGGCCTTGCGCTGGCGGCGCATCACCGCGCCCTGGCCAGCGACGACGAGGCAGCCCTCGCCCAGGCCCAGGCCGACCTGACCGAGCAGGACGGCTGGATCGCCCTTTCCGATGTGGACACGGCCATCACGCGGCTTTCGCTGGACCCCGACGCCCGCTTCGAGGACCTCTCCGGCGGGCTCAAACGCCGGGCCCTGCTCGCCCGCGCGCTGGTCGGCCAGCCGGACATCCTGCTGCTCGACGAGCCCACCAACCATCTGGACATCGACTCCATCGCCTGGCTGGAGGATTTTTTGCTGCGCCACGTGAAGACGCTGGTCTTCATCACCCACGACCGCATGTTCCTGCGCCGCGTGGCCACGCGCATCATTGAACTGGACCGGGGCAAGCTTTTCGACTGGACCTGCGACTACGACACGTTTCTCGCCCGCAAGGAGGCCCAGCTGGCCTCGGAGGAAAAGACCTGGAGCGAGTTCGACAAGAAGCTGGCCCGGGAGGAAGTGTGGGTGCGCCAGGGCATTAAGGCGCGGCGCACCAGAAACGAGGGCCGCGTGCGCGAGCTGGAGAAGCTGCGGACCGAGCGCGCCCGCCGGCGCGAGCGCGTTGGCAACGCCACCATCGTTGTGCAGGACGCCGAACGCTCCGGCAAGCTCGTCATTGAGGCGCAGAACCTTTGCCAGCAGTGGGCCGGCGCGGCGGAACCCGTGTTCGAGCACCTCAACCTTACGGTGATGCGCGGCGACAAGATCGGGCTCATCGGCCCCAACGGCGCGGGCAAGACCACGCTCATCCAGACCCTGCTGGGACGCATTGCCCCAACAAGCGGCACAGTGCGCCTGGGCACCAACCTGGAGGTGGCCTACTTCGACCAGCACCGCGAGGAGCTGGATCCGGACAAGACCGTGCGCGAAAGCGTGGCCGAGGGATCGGATCAGGTGACCATTGGCGGCCGCACCCGGCACGTCATGGGCTATTTGAAGGATTTTCTGTTTTCCAGCGAGCGCGGCAACAGCCCGGTGCGCGTGCTCTCCGGCGGGGAACGCAACCGGTTGCTGCTGGCGCGGCTGTTCACCCGGCCCTGCAACGTGCTCGTCATGGACGAACCCACCAACGACCTGGACGCCGAGACGTTGGAGCTGCTTGAGGACCGCCTGCTGGAGTTCTCCGGCACGCTCATTCTGGTGAGCCACGACCGCGCCTTCCTCAACAACGTGGTCACCAGCACCCTGGCGTTTGAAGGGCACGGCGTGGTGCGGGAGTACGTGGGCGGCTTTGACGACTGGCTACGCCAGCGGCCGCAGCCAACGGCCGCGGAAAAGGCCGAGGCGGACAAGGCCGCTGCGCTCAAACCGCAGCTCAAGCCGGCCGCATCCACCGCATCCGCCGCGCCGGCCGCAGCGGGAACGCCCGCGCCAGCCAAGCCGGCCAAGCCGCGCAAGCTCAGCTTCAAGGAGCAGCGCGAGGCGGAGGGCCTGCGCGCGGAGTTGGCCGCCTTCCCCGAGTGCATTGAGGTTCTGGAGAAAAATATCGCCCAGACCGGGCAAAGCCTGGCCGACCCCGAGCTGTACAAAAAGGCGCCCAAGGCCCTCGTCTCCATGCGCAACGAGCTCACCTCCATGGAGGCGGAGCTGGAGGCCGCTTACGCCCGCTGGGAGGCGGCGGAGGCGCGCCTAAAGGAGCTGGAGGCCGAGGTCTAGCGGGACCGCGAACGCGAAAGCCGCAGACCACACAGCCCCCCGGGGCCCCAGCGATTTCTTGCGCAAGAGGAGCCGTTCGCCCACGCGCAAAGGATTAAAATGCAGGCGGATCGAAGAGGCCACTTTGCATGCAACGTGCGGAGAGCGGCGCTCCATTAGGACGGAATCTTCTCCGTATAGGGCTCGGCGCGAAGAATTGTATTCTTGCTGAAAATGCACTTCGTTGCATGTGGCACTATTGTTTTAGCATAATCAAGAACTGCAACAACATTCAATGAACCGTCCGGATAAGGATCACCATCGGTAATCACCGTATCCGTGACGACCGTCCCCGCTGTTGTGCCAAAGGGGATGGCTCTTTTAAAAACGATTCGTTGCATACACTCCTCTTGTTCATTTTTTGCATTGCACATTACCCATCAGTGCGTCGGCATAAGCCGGCAGCAAGTGCAAACCGCCAAAACCTGCGCGAAATGCACCGGGGAAAGCTCGTTGCACGCCGGACGGCAGGGCGTGCCCCTTTCGATTGCATGCGCACGCCCCCGTACGGCATCCCTTACGCCCAAAAGAAAAAGCCCTTTACGAACGTATCTCGTAAAGGGCTTTTTTCCTTGGTGGAGATGAGGAGGATTGAACTCCCGGCCTATGCGTTTGGAACCCTTCTACCCAGCAGCCCTAACTGAATCCCAGCACGCATGCGGTAGCTCTATCTCCTATCATTACCCATTGCAATCTAAATAGTTGAAGTGTCAGTGTCAGGAATATGTTAGATGTTTGGGCCCCCGGAAGCCCATGCAGTGCTTGCGCAAACAGGCCAACGGGCACCCAATGGAGACGAAAATGGCGTTCCAATATCACGTTGCGGACTCCGGGCGTTGGTCCGGTGTACTGCGACAAAAGCTCTGAACAGCGTTTCCAAGGCAAAAACGACATCTGCCATGTCGTCGCCTACCGCTGGACCGCAAACTGCGCGGAGAAAAGGTCGGCTGAAAATCCGAGGGGGATGCGTCCCAGGTGGCGGCGCAACGCGGGCTTCATGATTTTCTGCGGATCACGTCCTGGAGCATATCCTTGTCCAAGGACAAATCCGCCACAGGGCGCCTGAGGCGCAGATTCTCTTCTTCAAGCTGCTTCAGCGCTTCATCTCTGACGACAGCAGCCAGCCGTACTTGTCGCGTCAGCAGTAGTACATCTTGGCTGAGATGCCGGCCTTGCGGCAGGCCTCCTCCACGGACGCCGCTTCCTCGGCCTGGCGCAGAATGAACGCGATCTGCGAATCCGTGAACAGCGACGTCTTCATTCGAAAATTCTCCAGTTCGGGGTGAGCCAAACCTAAACGAGAATTTTCTCATTTTGAATGGCCCCGTTTTCGGGTGGCAGGTCATGCGGGTTCGAGCCCCGCCCTGGGCACCAAGGAGAAACAAGGCCCGGCTGACGTCGTGATGTTCGCGGCAGGGCTTTTCACATGGCGCGCAGCGCGCCGTGCAGCGGCTGCGCAACGCCAGCAACCCCAAGAGCAACTGAAAAACATGCCAGGGCTGACAACGGCGCTCCCTCATGCTACGGCGAAGGCAATCGGAGGGACGAAACATGAAAAGCAGCTGCGCCATCGCGCTGGCCATCGCGCTGTGCTGGGTCCAGACGACCTTCGCCGCCGGGACGACAACTCCACACACGTCCAATCAACAGATGGACGCCCCCACGGCGCACGTCCCGAAGGCTCCCGCCGCCAGTGACACGGGCGGCCAGCAGGACGTGCTCATCGCCGGGCGCGGCTGCTGTTCGCGCCACAGGGGGCAGTGCGGCTGCCAAAATGGACGCGTGGCGTGCTGCGATGGTACGCTCAGTCCCAGCTGCCGCTGCGCAGCGGACGGACGCAGCGAGAAACGCTAGAGGACTGCCAGGGCGCGGGAAACAATCAAGCCTGCCGGCGGCCTACTTGCACTTCTTGCCCTCGTCATCCCAGAGCTCGACACAGGTGACCCGTTGGGCCGGCGAGACAATGACCCTGTACGCACGCGAATTCCGGTTGCAATACACCTGGAGCAGCGTCCTGCCGGTGGGTTCCTTCCACTGGCGGCCGCCCTCGCAGGTTCTGCACAACTGTCCGCTTGCGCGGATCGCCGCGGCGAGATCCTCCCACAGCCCGGGATCAATAGGCTCCGCAACGGCGAGGCTTGTGGAGAACAAGACAATGGCCGAAACAAGGACGCCGGCGAACAAACGTTTCCGCATTGAGCAAGACTCCTGATTTCATCTGTGGTTATTGATGATTGAGCTGCAAGGGCCGCCCCCCGGACGAGGGACTGCCAGGGACGGACGGCGTGAGGATCACTCCGGGGAGGCAAACCCGACGGGGCGGACGGCGCAACACGGCTCCGCCGGAACCAATCCGGACCGCTGGCCTCAAGAGGTGGGAGGGGAAACGGCCAAACGCCGGGGAAGGAACCGCAATCCCAGCGGCCGCCCCTCGCCCCAAATCATGCTGGTCGCACCCGCCAGCGGCCGTTCAGCTCAGAATCCTTTCAGCCGAAGGGTTACTGCGGCCACCAGCACAAGGAGCATCCCGATGAGGATGGACCGCTGCCGCATGGTCATGGATTTCCACTGCTGCCAAAGCTTACGCATCGTGTCCTCTTTGCGCTTTAGTCGCCCAGCCCGCCGTTGGAAGCGGCCGGGCGCGATTCAATCCCCGGTCCGTATGGAAATGCGGTTGTCGACCGACTTCACGCCGGGCGTTTCCCGGGCAATCTCCACCACGCGCCTGGTCTGGGCCATTTCCCGGGTATAGCCGCCAAGAATCACCACGCCGTCAAAGCTCTTCACGTCAACCTGCAGGTTGGCGAGAGGAAACTCCCTGGACAACGCCGCGTCGATGGATGTGATGATCGCGCGGTCACTGTCGGACGTCGCCGGTCGGGTCCGCGTCACGAGAACCGCAACCGCCACCACGCCGAGGAAAATAAGGAACGCTGTTTGCGCGCTCATGTGCGCCCCCATGCTTTTTCCGTATGCCGGGCCCGGGCCGCCGTCAAACCCTAAGCGCCTTTCTGGGCGCACACGCGCCTATGCCGCCGGGCGTCCGGCCGCCTCGGCCTCAAAGCGCGCGCCCCAGCGGCTCAGCTGGTCCAGCACAGGCAGCACGCTGTGGCCTATCTCCGTCAGCGAGTACTCCACCTTGGGCGGAATCTCCGCGTACACGCGCCGCGCCACAAGCCCGTCGGACTCCAGCTCGCGCAGCTGCTGCGTCAGCATCTTCTGCGTCACATTGGGCATGTGCCGCCTGAGCTCGCCGAACCGCCGGGGATCGCCGTCGCGCAGGTGCCACAAAATAATAGGCTTCCACTTGCCGCCAATGACCTGCAACGCCAACTCCACGGAACAAAAATATTTTTTGCCCGCGCAGCAGCGCTGCCCGCATTCGCTCGCACCCTCATCACCCATTGCCGCCTCCCTGCCCGCGCGAGCTGCGCCCGCACGGGATATTGCGCTGCATTGTGCTTATTGCTTTCTTTCCGATACCAAGCATCACAAACAACGGCAAGTGTCGGCGCGACCTGTAATGTTCGTCTGTACCCCACAGGGTACTATTGCACGCGAATGTGCCTACTTGCGCATTCATCCGTACTGGCTCAAAAAACAGCATCCCCCCAAGCCCCCCCCAACTGAAGCAAGGAGCATCACAATGGAACTCGTCAGCATTGACAAAGAGATGTGCCGCAAGGACGGCATCTGCATCGCCGCCTGTCCCCTCGGCTGCCTTACGGCCGATGCCGAAGGCTTTCCCGTGGAGACCGCCAACACCGGCTGCATTGGCTGCGGCCAATGCGTGGCCATTTGCCCGCACGGCGCCTTGATGCACAACAGCCTGCCCATGCAGGATTTTCTGCCGGCACAGCGCGACCGCGCCGACTTCGCCTCCACGGCAATTCTAATGAAAACCAGACGCTCCGTGCGCACATTCAAAAACCAGCCCATCCCGCGCGAAACCCTGGCCGAGCTGCTGGATGTGGCGCGCTTTGCCCCCACGGCCAAAAACACCATGCAGATCAGCTTTCTGGCCATCGCCGACCCCGACCGCACCAAAGCCCTCGGCGAGGCCATAGCCCAATGGATGCTGCCCAGGCCCGGCATGGAGCGCTATGTCGATCTGCACGCCAAAGGACAGGACTTCGTGCTGCGCGGCGCGCCGCACCTCGTACTCGCCCTGGCCGACGCCGATTCCGACTGGGGGCTCACCGACGCCGCCATCGCCATCAGCTACCTGGAGCTAGCCGCCGCGGCGCATGGCCTGGGCGCCTGCTGGGGCGGCATTGTGCAGCGCGCGCTGACGGGCAACCCCGAGCTCGCCGCCCTCGCCGGCGTGCCCAAGGACAAGGCCGTGCGCGGCGCGCTCATGCTCGGCGCGCCCAAATACCGCTACGCGCTGGTGCCCCCGCGCACGCCGGCGGCGACGATCTGGAGGTAGGCTCCCGTTTTTCCGCCCTCCCCCGGCGGAAGAACAGCCCGCCAACTCGTTCCGAGGGATCGCGCGCGTCTTCCCGACGCCCCCTGTCGTGACCTCCCGCACCCCACGGTATCAGCCAATCGAAAAGACGGAGACAGCGATCCGCTGTCTCCGTCTTTTCGATTGCAGAAGGGGGGCCAAGAAGCCCTGGAGCCTTGCCGCCCCCCCCACCGGCTCTTACAGGCCCCCCCCTTTTTCACGGGCAAGGCGCTCGTCTCCGCCTGCCTCCCCGGCAAAAAAGAAGGCCCTGGCCGAGCTTCCCTCACGGCCAGGACCTTACCAATTGCAAAGAGGGAGCTCGGGGGGAGCGTCGGTCATCACGTTGACCGACGGCATTGCTGCGACTCCCGCCGAAAATGGTTTCCTCCCACTCCCTCGTTTCGCCAATGTCAGCGGCTGCCGTCGCAGCCGCAAATGCTGGAATACACCACGCGGTCCTTGTATTCTGCCTGCTTGCCCTTGTTCCAACGGGAAACCGGGCGGTAGTAGCCCACAATGCGCGTAAAAACCTCGGCATCGGCCCCGCAGGTGGGGCACTGCTCGTGCTCGCCCGCAATGTAGCCGTGGTCCTTGCAGATGGAGAACGTGGGCGTGATGGACAAGAACGGCAGCTTGGTGTTGCGAAAGCTCGTCACAATGAACTCGCGCAGGCTCGCCACATCGGCCACGGATTCGCCGAGGAAGGTGTGGAACACGGTGCCGCCGGTGTACAGCGGCTGGAGCCGGTCCTGATGCTCCAGGCAGGCCACCACGTCGGTGGAGTAGTCCACGGGCAGGCAGGTGGAGTTGGTGTAGTACGGCGTGCCATTGCCGCTGGTGATGATGTCGGCGTAGAGATTCCTGTCGATCTTGGCCAGGCGGTAGCTGGTGCCCTCGGCCGGGGTGGCCTCCAGGTTGTAGAGGTTTCCGGTCTCCTCCTGGAAGCGGCTGGTGATCTCGCGCAGACGGTTCAAGGTGCGCTGCATGAGGCGCATGCCGTTCTCGGTCTCAATGCCCTTGCCAATGAGGTTCAGGCAGGCCTCGTGCCCGCCCAGCAACCCAATGGTGGAGAAGTGCCCGCGGAAGGCGTTCTTGAGGTAGCGGCGCGTCCAGGGGAACATGCCGCGCTCCAGGTTGTCGGTGATGAGCTTGCGTTTGAACTCCAGGCAGTCCTTGGCCATGGTGGCGTATTCCTCAACAAGCGTCAGGAACTCGTCCTCGCCCTGGGAAAGGTAGGCCAGCTTGGGCAGGTTCAGCGTCACCACGCCGATGGAGCCGGTGAGGTCGCCCGCGCCGAAGAGCCCGCCGACCTTGTTGCGCAGCTCGCGCAGGTCCATTTTGAGGCGGCAGCACATGCTGCGCACGTCCTCGGGCGAGAGCTCGGAGTTGATGAAATTCTGGAAATACGGCGCGCCATACTTGGCGGTGAGCTTGAGCAAAAGTTCGCCGATGGGCGTCTCCCAGGGAAAGTCCTCGGTGACGTTATAGGTGGGGATGGGGAAGGAGAAGATCTGGCCGGAGTAGTCTCCGTCGAGCATGACCTCCAAAAACGCGCGGTTGAACATCTCCATTTCCTTGGCGTATTCGCCATAGGTGGAGTCTTGCAGCTCGCCGCCGATGATGACCGCCTCTTTGGCGATGTGCTTGGGCGGGGTCAGGTCCAGCGTGAGGTTGGTGAAGGGCGACTGCCCGCCCCAGCGGCTGGTGGTGTTGAGGTTGAACACGAACTTCTGCACCGCCTGCCGCACCTTGTCGTAGGACAGGCCGTCCTCGCGGATGAACGGCGCGAGATAGGTGTCCACGTTGTTGAAGGCCTGCGCGCCGGCCCATTCGTTCTGCAGCGTGCCCAGGAAATTCACCATCTGTCCAAGGGCGGAGTCGAAGTGCCGGGCCGGGCCCGCGCTGGAGCGGCCTTCAAGGTTGAAGCCCTCCAGCAAAAGGTCGCGCAGGCTCCAGCC
>MNUQ01000124.1:13826-21326 GCA_001871085.1 Desulfovibrionaceae bacterium CG1_02_65_16 | reverse complement strand
CACCAGCGCCTCGGCCAGATCCATGTCGTCGGCCAAATCGGCGAAGGCCATTTCCGGCTCCACCATCCAAAACTCCGCCGCGTGTTTGGGCGTGTTGGAATTCTCCGCCCGGAAGGTGGGGCCGAAGGTGTACACGTCGCCCAGCGCCAGCGCCATAAGCTCCGCCTCCAGCTGGCCGGAGACGGTGAGCCCCGCCGGCCGGCCAAAGAACTCCGCCTCGGCCCGGGCGGCAGGCTCAAGCCGCGCGGCCTTCTCCGCCTCAAGGTTGCTCACGCGGAACATCTCGCCCGCGCCCTCGCAGTCCGACCCGGTGAGTATGGGCGCATGCACGTTGAAGAACCCGCGAGCCTGGAAGAACTCATGCACGGCACGGGCCATTTCCGAGCGCACGCGCAGCATGGCCCCATATTTGTTGGTGCGCGGCCGCAGGTGGGCTATGGTGCGCAAAAACTCGTCGCTGTGCCGCTTCTTCTGCAGCGCAAAGGTCTCGGGGTCGGCCTGGCCGTAGACGACAAGCCGCGCGGCCCGCACTTCCCACTTCTGACCCGCAGCGGGCGAGGGCACGAGTTCGCCCTCCACAGCCACGGCCGCTCCCGTGTTCACCTGCTCCATCGCGGGCAGCAGCTCCGGGGTGTGGTCCGCCACCACCTGCACGTTGGCCAGGCAGGAGCCGTCGTTGATCTCCAAGAAGGAGAAGCCCTTGGCCTCGCGCTTGGTGCGCACCCAACCCTTGAGCAGAACCGTTCCGCCCGTCTCCCCCGCCAGCATGTCCTTGATACGTGTGCGCTGCATGTCGCCTCCTTGTGGCCGCCTCCCTTCTAGTGTCTCCGGCCAACGATTTCAACAGAGTTGCGTCGATGCCGCGCCTGGGGTAAAAGCGGCGCACACAACCATAGCGAGGCGACACATGGGGTTCTTCAGCAAGGTCAAAAAATTATGGGGCAGTGGCGATACCGCTGCCGCGCAAGCCCCAGAGGCTGCCGAGCGGCAAGATTCCCAGCCGGCCGCAACGCCGCCCGACGCCGAGCCGCAGGCGTCCCCCCGGCAGGAAACGCCCGGCCCCATGCTCACGGACGAATGGAAGGCCCGGCTCACGGCCTCGTTGAAAGGGTCGCGCGCGCGCATCGCGGAATGGCTGGGGCTGCTGCTCGACGGCATTTCCAGCGCGGACGAGGCGCTTTACGCCCGCCTGCGCTTCCTGTTCACCGCCCTCGACGCGCCGCAGGAAGAGGCCGAGCGCTTCATCGCCGATTTCACGACCTGGACCCAAGCCATGAACCTCGCCAAGGTGGAGGATTTCCGCTCCGAACTGCGCTATCGGCTCATCCTGGCTCTTGATCTGGAGGAGGAGGAGGAGGAGCGCGGCAACATCTTCAAGAAGCTCACCGCCGGGTTGGCCAAAACGCGCGAGCGCATGACAAGCAGTCTGGGCGCGCTGTTCGGCGGCCAGGGCGAGTTGGACGATGCCTTCTGGGAAGGGTTGGAAGAGGCCTTCATCATGGCCGACATGGGGGCCGAGGCCACGCAAAAGCTGCTGGTCAACCTGCGCAAGCGCGCGCGCGCCATGGGCGTCACCCAGGCCGCGCGCTTCCGCGAGGTGCTTGGCGCGGAGCTGGAGGCGCTGTTCCCCCTGCCCAAGAAGCCCAAGGTGGAAACCCCGCCCGAGGTGGTGATGATGATCGGCGTGAACGGCGTGGGCAAAACCACGACCATCGCCAAATTGGCCTACCGGGCGCGCTTGCAGGGGCGCAAGGTGCTCATCGCCGCGGGCGACACCTTCCGCGCAGCGGCCATCAATCAGCTGGAAGTCTGGGCCGAGCGCGTGGGCGCGGGCATCTTCTCCAAAAGCGAGGGCTCGGACCCGGCCGCCGTGGCCTTCGAGGCCATCGACGCCGCGCAAAAGGGCGGCTACGACCTCGTGCTGCTCGACACCGCCGGCCGCTTGCAAACCAAGACCAACCTCATGGAGGAGCTGCGCAAGATCAAGCGTGTGCTGGAGAAAAAGCACCCCGGCGCGCCGCACAAGTGCATGCTCGTCATCGACGCCACCACGGGCCAGAACGCGCTTTCGCAAACCAAGCTGTTCCACGAGGCCATCGGCGTGGACGAAATCGTGCTGACCAAGCTGGACGGCACGGCCAAGGGCGGCGTCATCGTGGGCGTGACCATCAGCCACAAGCTGCCCATCAGCTTCGTGGGCCTCGGCGAAAAGATGGAGGACCTGCGCCCCTTTGTGGGCGAGGACTTTGCCCGCGCCCTGCTGGGCGAATAGACGGCGCTTACACCGCGCCGCCCCGTTGCCGGGGCAAAGCCCGCCGAACGCGTTCCGGCAGGAATTGAAGCACCATGGCGTCCACCGCCGCGCCGTTGCGCTGGTACACCCAACCCAGGGCCATAATGCCAAGGCCTATGGCGCTCAAGGCGAAGGGAAAGAACAGGGAATCCCGGAACACGCGGTGCGCCAAGTGCCCCAGGTACACGCCCACGCCAACGCCGCCAAAGACCAGAAAGACCCGCCGCTCAAGCACAATCCCCGCGACAAGCAGCAGCACGTTGATGCCGCAGTAGCCCAGCCTGGACCATTCGCTAGGATCTTGCGCTGTGGAAAGCGCGCCCCAGAAGGACAGCAGTCCCAAGAGATACCCCCAGAACGCGTAGTCCTCACGCGTGCGCCGGTCCAGCAGATAGGACGCAGCGAGAAGCGCCAGTCCAAACCAGAGGGACGCGACGCGCCGCTGTTCCTGGGTGAAGTCCGGCTGGCCGAAGAGCAGCTGGGCAAGATCCATGGACAAGAACCACAGGGCCAGCCCAACGGGCGCGGTGAGAAACGGAAAACGGAAGCGGCGCAGGGCCAGCAGACCGGCCGCAATAGTGGCCAGCTCCATGGCCAGCCAACAGCCCTTGAGCTGGGAGAAATGCAGTGGATAGGCCGCCGAAATGCCCTGGGGCCACCACCCGGCAAGCAGTTGCAGGCCGTACACGCCAATGGGCGTCATGCACACGGCCAGCGTGGCCAGAAGCCCGCCGGGCACCCGCCCGCCTGGTCTGCTCCACAGCGCGCGAGCAGCCAGCAGCAACGCCCCGGCGTATCCTGCGGCGGTGAGGATGTAGCCAGCCGGCCCCATGGCGTCCCAGGCGTTGGTGACATACCAGCCCATGGCTCCAATGACCATGAGCCCGCCCAGGTAATAGGCCAGGTGTTGAAAGGTGAAGCCAGCGGGACGCACGGTCCGCAGCTCGACCGCCAGGGTCCGCAACGCGTCAGCCTGCTCCGGGCTCACAATGCCCCGCCGGACAGCCTCGTCCAAATCACCGCTATCCAAACGCATTGGCCTCCCCGCTTGCGGGTTTACTCCTGCAAGGCAACGCCTCGGCTGGTGAAGGAGATGCCCTGACTGTTGGTGGTGCCGATCATGACCGCCTCCACAATAGGTTCGTTCATGGCCGCAGCCGCCTTCCAGCGCACCAGAAAGAGCGCGCCGGCCCCGCCGCTTGTGTCGTTCTGCTCCACCGTGAACTCCCGGGTGGAAAGCGGAGGCACCATGACCACGGTCTCAAGGTAGCGCCGGATAAGCCGGCCGTCGGAGCCGTGATAGTCCACGGCCGAGAGCGTCATGGGCCGCCAGGGATCGGTGTTGCGCACGGTGAGCGTCACCGTAAGTTCAAACGGCCGCGTCTTGACGCCGTGGTACACATGCGAGGAGCACGGCACATACAGCAGCTGCCCCTTGGACATGCCCGCCCACGCGGGGGCGGCGCTTAACACAAGCGCCACGGTCAGGCCCAGGGCGCGCAGAATCGATGTCGTAGAGTTCACCCTTCCTCCTTGTCCGCCGTTTCACCCACGGCGGTTTCGCCCGATTGTCTGGGCAGGCGCTCCAATCCCGCCAGCCAGGGCGGATCGCACTGAGCGCGGAAACCCGGAAACTCCAGCAGATGATGGTGCAGATACAGCCGCCCGGACGCCGCGCGGACGCCCGTCATCTCAACGTCGCCCGTCGTGTCGGGCTCAATCGTTGCGCCCTCCGCTACGTACTGCGGGTCGCCATACAGCGGGTCGCCCACGATTGGCAGATTGGCCGCCGCCAGGTGTGCGCGGATTTGATGCCGCGCCCCGGCCTGGATGCGCACGCGCACCAGCGTCCTCGCGCCCGCCAGCCGCGCCTGGGGCCACACCAGCGTCCAGTTGCGCGCCTCGTTCTCAAGCCGGCCCAGAACGCGCGTGCGCTTGCGGTCGACGGTGTCCAGCCGGCGCTTCAGCGTCAGCGGCTCGTCAAGTTCGCCCTGAACCACGGCCAGATACTCCTTGACCACCACGGCAGCCCCACGCGTGGCGAAAACCCTGGCCGCGCCGGGCGTAAGCGCCACAAGCACAATGCCCGAGGTGAGCTGGTCCAGGCGGTTGAGCAGGCGCGCCTGACCGCCGGGAAACAACGTTGGAAGCATGGCCTCAAGGTTAGGCCCGCCGCCGCCAGCCAGCGCGGCGCTGTGCAGCCCGGCCGGCTTGTTGAGCGCCGCATAGCCCGGCGTGCGGGCGATGATGGGCACGTGCGGGGCATCGGCCGTGGAGGCTGCGGCGCAGACGGGATGTACATCAGCGGAAGCGCTGTTCGGGCCGGCATCCTCCGGCAGCAGGGTGATCCGCTGTCCCGAGCGGAGCTTGAGTCCAGGCGCCGCCGGGCGATTCTCCACAAGCACGCGTCCGCCCTCAATGAGCCGCCTCCGTCCGCGCAGGCCAAGTTCGGGCGTAAACGTCGCCAGCGCCCTGTCCAACCGCTCACCGGCGAGACCGTCCTCAACGACAAATTCCATCGGCCGCGCCGAGTCCATGCTGTTTTTCATCCGCCGACACTACCCGGCGCGGCGCGCGCGCGCAACCGCCCGACGCGGGCAATCGCGGGTAAACATTTTGACGGACAGGCGGAAACATCCTAAGCTTAAAAGGTTCTGGAAACTGATACTTGCAGGAGCCTTGCTATGCCTTCCAACGTGCTTTGGCTGTCCCGCGCGGATGTGGAGTCCCTCGGGATCACCATGCGCGAGCTCATGGACGAGATTGAGACCGGCTTCGCGGCCCTGGGTCGCGGCGAGGTGGAGCTGCCGCCGAAAATCGGCGTGCACCCGCGGCCGGACAGCTTCGTCCACGCCATGCCGGCCCACGCCGGCGGGAATCTGGACGTGTGCGGCGTCAAATGCGTGTGCGGCTTTCCCGCCAACAGCAAACGCGGCCTGCCCGCCCTCTCCGGCATCTTCACGCTCATCGACGCGGACAACGGCTGCGTGCGCGCGGTGATGGACGCGGGCTGGCTGACGGCCTGGCGCACGGGCGCGGCCTCGGGCGTCTGCGCCAGACGCTTTGGCGCGCCGCAAACCAAACGCGTCGCGCTCATCGGGCTGGGCGTGCAGGCGCGTGTGAACCTGCGCGCCATGGCCGAGATTTTCCCAGACATTGAGGAAGTGCGCACCCTGGGCCACGCGCCATCACACGGCCCGCGCTTCGAGGCGGACACGGCGGCGCTGGTCCCCGGCGCGCGCTTTGTTCACTGCCAGACCGCGCGCGACGCCGTGACGGACGCGGACGTGGTCATCAGCTGCACGCCGCTTTCCGCAGCGCCGCAGCGCTTCATCAAGGCCGAATGGCTCAAGGCGGACAGTCTGGCCATAGCCGTGGACTACGACGCGGCCTTTGAGGCGGACGTCATGGCCGGGGCGGACTGCTTCGTCACGGACGACGCGAACCAGTACCTGCGCACGCGCGAGACCGGCCCGTACTTCCAGAACGGCTACCCCGGCGCGGGAAAAATGTATGCGGACATGGGCGCGATATGCGCTGGCGCAAAGGCTCCCGTGCGCACAGGCCGCCGCGCCGCGGTGCTCATGGGCATAGCCCTGCATGATGTTCTCGCCGGCCGGCTGGCCTACGGAAAGGCGCTGGAACAGCGCGTGGGGACGTGGGTGGAGCTGTGAGCGTACTCATAAAGTACCAGGGTTACCTGTACGTTCTCTGCGCGGCGTTCCTTTGGGCGCTCATCGGCCCGGTGTCCAAACAGGTCATGGCGCTGGGCGTCTCGCCGCTGGAGGCGGCCTTCTGGCGCTCGGGCCTCGGCTGGACGTTTTTCGCCGTGCACGCCATCGCCACCGGAGCCTGGCGGCTGCAACGCAAAGACGCACCGGCCGTGGCGTCCTTCGGCATCATCGGCGTCTCCACGCTGTTCGGCGCGTACGTGCTGTCCATCAGCATGGTTGGCGCGGCCATGGCCTCGGTGTTGCTGTACACCGCGCCCGCGTGGGTGGCCGTGCTCGCCTGGCTGACGCTGGGAGAAAAGATGCACGCACACAAGGTCATCGCGCTGCTCATGACGCTCACTGGCGTGGCCTGCGTGAGTCTGGGCCCGGCGATATTCTCCGGCCGGGGATTTGGCGCGGTGAACATGCCGGGCGTGCTCCTCGGGCTTTTGTCCGGCTTCAGCTATGCGACATACTACATCTTCGGCAAACGCTACCTGGGCCGCTACACCACGCCCACACTGTTTTTATACGCCCTGCCCGTGGGCTGCCTGGGCCTGCTGCCCTTTGTCACCTTTGGCCCCAAATCGCCGCAGGCCTGGTTCTATCTTGTGCTCATGGCCGTCACCACCACCTACGGCGCATACAGCGTGTACTACGCGGGCCTGCGCCGCCTGGAGGCCACGCGCACGGCCATAGTGGCCACGTTGGAGCCCGTACTCTCGGCCGTGTTCGCCTACATCTGGTGGGACGAGCGCTTCGACATGTCCGGCTACGCGGGCAGCGCGCTCATTCTCGCGGCGGTGCTGTGCACCATCCTGGGAGGCGGGCGCTCAAGCTCGGCCGCGCAGGAGAAACCCGCGTGAGCACGCCTTTTCGCCAACTCAAGGCCTCGGCGGGCTCCGGCAAAACCTACGCCCTGACCCTGCGCTTTCTGGATCTGCTGGCCGGCGCGGCCGAGGACGACCCCGGCCTGGGCTACGCCTGCGCAGCGGGCGACGGCTCCTGCCCGCCGCACCGCTACACCTGGCCGGAAATTCTGGCCATCACCTTCACCAACAAGGCCGCGGCCGAAATGCGCGAGCGCGTCCTCGGCGCGCTCAAACTGCGGGCGCTGGGCAAGACCGACGGCCCGGGCCAGACGCTGGACCCGGCCAAGGCCGCCCGCCTGCTCATGGACATTCTGCGCCACACCGAGCATCTGGGCGTGCGCACCATCGACAGCCTGCTCTCGCTGCTCGTGCGGCTCTTTGCGCTTGACGAGGGCCTCAAGCCGGACTTCGACACCGTGTTCGACGAGGCCAAGGCCATAGGCGAGCTGCTGGACCGTTTTCTGATGCGCTGCGCGGACAAGGGAACCGCCAGCCCGGAGGCCGCGCTTTACGATCAGGCCGTGCGCACCATGATTGAGCATGAGGACAAGGACGGCTTCTGGCTGGCCGAGGCCCTGCGCGAACGCTTCATCGACCTGACGCGCCTGCTGCTGGCCGCGGC
>MNUQ01000124.1:0-13812 GCA_001871085.1 Desulfovibrionaceae bacterium CG1_02_65_16 | reverse complement strand
GGGCGCGCCGCTCACCACGGACCAGGGCAGGCTGGCCGACCTGCTCGGCCTTTCCTTCGCCGACATGAAGGGCGCGCGCGACGCTTTGGCCGCCTTGCTGCACGCCAATGAGCTTTCGTGTTCGGCCAACTTCGCAAAGCTGCTGGACAAATGCGCCAACGCCGAGCTCTTTGGCGGCCTGCCGGACTCGGCCTATCTGCGCAAGGCGACACTCGCCGAATGCCTGCTCGCCAAAAGCCGCGCCCGTTGCGGCGACGAGGCCGAGTCCGCGTACACGGACTTCAGAAATGCCTGCGCGGAGTACTCACGCTGCCACACCATTCTCAACGCGGCCTATGCGCTGGCCCCCAGCGTGGAGATAGGCCAGGGCCTGCTGCGCGACCTTTCCGCCATGCAACGCGAGAAGGGCTTTCTCTTCGGTTCGCAAATGGCGGGCATCGTGGGCGACGTGCTGGATGGCGAATCCGGCGTGCCCGACGCCTTTTGCCGCTTGGGCGACCGGCTGCACCATTTGCTTGTGGACGAATTTCAGGACACCAGCCGCGCCCAATGGAGCGCCGCGCTGCCGCTGGCCTCCGAGTGTCTGGCCAAGGGCGGCAGCCTCTTCTATGTGGGCGATGTGAAGCAGGCAATCTACGGCTGGCGCGGCGGCGACGCCAAGCTTTTCGACGAGGTGGCCGACGATGGCGAGCTGCTGGCCATGTCCGGCGGGCTGACGAAGGACTCCCTGCCGCACAATTGGCGCAGCAGCCCGGAAATCATCCGCTTCAACAACGCTGTCTTTTCCCGCCTGGGCGAGGACGCCGCCGCCCGCGACATCGCGGAAACGCTGCTCTCCGGCGCTCCAGAGGACGTGACGGAGGACTTTGTGGCGCGCATGACAGCCGCCTTTGGCGACTGCGCCCAGGAGGTGCCGGAGCGTCAGGCCCCCATTCCGGGCCACGTGCAGGTGCGCCTGCTGCCCATGGGCAAGACCGAGGACGTGCAGGAAGCCGGGCTCGACGCGCTTGTGGCCACGCTCAAGGAGGACATTCTGCCGCGCCGCAGACTGGGCGACGTGGCCGTGCTGGTGCGCACGGGCGCCCACTCCGATCTGGTGTGCGAACGTCTGGTGCGCGAGGGCCTGCCCATCATCACGGAAAGCAGCCTGCAACTGGCCCGGCACCCCGTTGTGCGGCAGCTGGTGGCGCTGCTGCGCCTGCTGGACGCCCCGCCCGACGACGTAAGCTTTTTGACGTTCCTCTGCGGCGGCGAGCTCTTTCTGGCCGAATCCGGCCTGACGGCTGCGAAGATTCTGGACTGGGCCTGCCAGGAAAGGGACAAAGGGCGCGGCGGCCTGCTTTCGCGCTTCCGCGATGATTTCCCGGCAATCCATACGCGTCTGCTCGCGCCCTTTTTGCGGCAAACCGGCCTCATGCGCCCCTACGACTTGGTGCAAGCGGCCCTGCGCACCTACCAGGTGCAGGAGCGGCACCCCGAGGCGGAGCTGTACGTGCGGCGCTTCCTGGAGGTGGTTCACTTGGCCGAGGCCGGCGGCATGGGCTCCCTTCCGCGCTTCCTGGAATTCTGGGACGAGGCCGGCGCGGAGGAGAAGGTGCCCCTGCCGGAATCCGCCGACGCCGTGCGCATCCTGACGATCCATAAATCCAAGGGCTTGCAGTTTCCGGTGTGCATCGTGCCCTTCCACAACTGGTCCGCCGGGCCCAAGGCCGGGCTGGGCGTTGTGGATCTGGCCGGTCACCGCGTGCTCACGCGCATCACCAAGGCCGTGGGCCGGCGCTATTACGAAAAACTGGCCCAGGGTTTGGCCGAGCAGGCCAACCTGCTTTATGTGGCCTGGACCCGCGCCGAACAGGAGCTGTACGCCTTTGTGCCCGACGCGGGCGACAACCAGCGCCTTGGCCCGGCCCCGGTGATGCTGGGCCGCCTGCTGAACATTCCGCGCGAGGAGGCCGGGCTGGACATTGGCGAGGCGCGCGCGTGCCAGCCGGACGCGCCCTGCGAGACCACGGCGGCGACGGACGCCGTTGCGCGCAATGTGCCGCCAAGGGAGGAGCCGCCGGACTTCCGCGCCTGGCTGCCGCGCCTGCGCGTGTTCCGCCACTCCGTTGAGGACGCGGGCTTTGACGAGCGCACGCGCGGCAAGGTGGCGCACAAGGCCGTGGAGCTGCTGCGCCCAACAGGAGACGAGTCTGTCTACACGGCTGGCGATACTGCCGGCGATACCGCCGCAGCACGGCGCGCGGCCCTGCTCGCCCTGGGCGAATTTCCCGAGTTGCGCGCCCTGGCGCGGGAACAGCGCAAGGAACTTCAAACACAGGTTGAGGAAATGCTTCGCTGGCTGCTGGAGCGCCCGGAAGCCCGTCCGCACCTTGGCCTGGCCGGTTCGGAGCTCACCATTCTGGCCGACGACGGCGCATTCCTGCGGCCGGACCTGCTGCATTTCACCCCATCCGGCCCGGTGGTGCTGGAGTTCAAGACCGGCAGCTCCGCCCCGGAGCACGCAAGACAACTACGCGGCTACATGAAACTGGCGCGGGACATCGCGCACGCGCGGGGACAAGCGGCCGAGCCCACGGGCTACCTCGTCTACCTGGACCGCCGCGTTGTGGAGCCGGTTGGCCTTGCGGCTCATGGAGGAGACGAGGCATGAGCACGCGCGTCATTCACATCGTTCCCTGGAGCGCGGACTTCATTCAGGCGCTGGCCGACCACCTGACGGAAGCCGGCCGCGTTGCGGATTTGCCGCGCACGCGCATTGTGTTTCCGCACAATCGCCCGGCCCGGCACCTCCGCGCGGCGCTGGCCGCCCGCCTCGCCCCGCCCGCGCTTTTGCCGCGCATGCAGGCGCTGGATGACTTTCTGCGCACCCTGCGGCAGGAGCTGGCCCCGCACCCCCTCCTGCGTGCGGGCAAGCTCGACCGCATCGGGCTGCTCCACGGCATCGTGCGCGCCATGGGCCTGGACGGCGGACCGCTGGCCGCGCTCAACGCCACACCGCGCGAGTTCTTCCCCTGGGGCGCGCGGCTGGCCTCGCTGTTGGAGGAAATGGCCGGGCAGGGCGTGCGTCCCGCCGCCATCCACAATCTGGCGGGCGAGGTCTCGCCCTGGGCCGAGGCGCTGCTCGGCCAGCTGGACGCCATTGACGAGGGCTACCACAAGGCGCTGGCCGCTCACGGCTGGACCACGCCCGGCTTGGACAGCCTGTGGCTCTCGGAACATCTTGATGCGGTCGAAGCGGCCTTTTCACACGAACATCTGGTGTTTGCCGGGTTCCATGCCCTGAGCGGCACGGAGGAGGCGTTGCTGCGCCGTTTGTGGGAATGCGGCGCGGCCGAGGTGCTGTGGCACACCGATCCCGCCCTGGGCGCCGGCGGGGCCCCCGCATGGCCCGCGCGGGAGCATGGCCGCTGGCTCACGCGCTGGCATGCCCGCGCCGATCTGATCTGCGGCGTCCCTGAAGCCGAGTCGCCGCAGATCCGCCGCTTCTACGAGGGCTTCGACCTGCACTCCCAATTGAGCGTGCTGCAACGCGAGCTGGGCACGCTTACCGACACGGCCTCCACAGCCATCGTTCTGCCCGACCCTGGCGCGCTGGTGCCGGTGATGCACCATCTGCCCGCCGTTGAGGCCAACATCAGCATGGGCTACCCGCTGGCGCGCTCCGCGCTGGCGCAGCTGCTGGAAAGCATTCTGACCATGCACGAGAATGGCGACGCGGCCGGCCGCTATGCCTGGCGCGACATGATCGCGCTGGTGCGGCACCCGCTGCTGCGCACGCTGCGCACGGGAGAAAGCACCGGCGAGGATGTCGGGCGTCCCGCAGATATGCCCCTGCGGAGCGCCTATGTGGCCTGGGAGCGGCACATCCGCTCCAGCGCGGCCATGCAGGCGCCGTCAGAATGGCTTTTCATCTATGATGCCGAGGAATGCGCGAGCGGCGAGGACGAGGCGCGCGCCCTGCACGCCGAGGTCGTTTCCGCCTGCTTTGAAAACTTCCGCGGCATTGCCACCCTGCGCCAGCTGGGCCAGGCGCTGGACGCCCTGTGCGAGCTGCTGCGCCGACGCGGAGGCTCCATCTGGCGCACGCACCTCATCGACGCCGAATGCCTGCTGCGCCTGTGGCAATCCGTGGTGCCGGAGCTCACAGGGAGCATCCTGGCCGACGAGCCCTACGACCAGGGGCTGCTTTTCCTCATCCTGCGGCATTTGCTGGAGGCGGAGCGCGTGTCCTTCGAGCCGGAGCCGCTGGCGGGCATGCAGGTGCTGGGCATGCTGGAGACGCGCCTGCTCACGTTCACGCGCCTGTTCGTGCTCGACGCGACGGAAGACAAGCTGCCCGGCGCCAATCCGCCCGACCCGCTGCTGCCCGACCCCCTGCGCCAGGCCCTCAGCCTGCCCGGCCGGCGCGAGCGCGACAACGTGGCCGCGCACAACTTCTTCCGCCTGCTCATGGGCGCGCGCGAGGTGACCATTCTCTATCAGGCCGGCGTGCGTCCCGGCGCGCTGGAGGGCAAGAGCGAGCGCAGCCGCTACGTGGAGCAGCTATTATGGGAGCTGGAGCAGCGGCAAGGCGGGCTGATCAAACCCCGGCCTCTTGCCGACGCGGCCGCCCCCCTGCGCGCCGTGAGCTTCCCAGTTTCGCCCATTTTGCCGCATCAACCGCCCATTGCCGTCACCCCGGCCATCCGCGAACGTCTGGCCCGCCGCCTGGCGGACAAAGGCGTTACGCCCTCGCAGCTGGAGGTATGGCTCGGCTGCCCCAAAAAAGCCTTCTATGCGCAGGTGCTTGGCCTGCGTCCCATGCAGGAGGTGGCCGAGGACGGCGACCGCGCCCGGTTCGGCGAACTCATCCACGCCGTGCTCAAGGGCTTCTTCGCCCCGCGCCTCGGCATGCCGATCAACTCCGGCATGCTGGACCCGCGCGAGCTGACGGACGCCTTTGCGACGGCGATGTCCGAAGGATCCGACGTTCTCGGCCTGCCCTACGACGCCCGCGCGGCCTTGCTCGCCGCCGGACGCGAGCGGCTGGAGCGTTTTCTGGCCCGCATGCCGGCCACCACCATTGTGGCGCTGGAGCAGGAGGCGCAAACGGAGCTTTGCCTGCCGGGACCGCAAGGCGAATTGAGCGTGACGCTCAAGGGCCGCATGGACCGCATAGATATGCGCCAATGCGGGCATGTGGTGTTGGACTACAAGACCGGCGGCCACAAGGACGCCGGAGCCGCCACTTGGCTCGACAGCGCTTTTTTCGCCCGCGTCGACGCGGCCGCGCCGGGCTCGCCGGAGGCGGCAGAGCTGCTGGCCGAGTTCGCGGAGCTGAACATCGACGTGCAATTGCCGCTCTACCTGCACCTGCTTGAGGCCGCGGAGGGCTTCACGCCCGCCGGCGCGGCCTGGGTGGAGCTGAAAAGCGACGGCTCGGAACAGTCATTCTTCGACGGCAAGGAAACGGCGGAAGAACGCGCGCTGGTGCTACGCGACCGCGCCCCGGCCCTGGCGCGTCTTGCGCTGGCCCACGCGCTCGCCGCGCCGGAGCTGCCCGCCAGACCTGGCCGCCATTGCCAATGGTGCGACTTCAGCGGCCCATGCCGCGCCTAACCACAGGAGTAGCCCTATGAAAGTTGCCCAGGGAACCATCGGACGCGTGTTTGTGCTGCGGCTGGAAGACGGCGACCGCCTGCCGGACTGCGTGGAGCGATTTGCAAGCGAGCGCGGCGTGCGTCAAGGATTTTGCGCCTTTGTGGGCGGCGTGGCCAGCGGCCGCATCGTCGTTGGACCGGAGGACAGCGTGACCATGCCGCCGGTGCCGGTGCTGCTGGGGCTCGTGGGCGCGCACGAGGCCGCCGCCGTGGGCACAATCTTCCCCGACGAGCAGGACCAGCCCAAGCTGCACATGCACGCCACCTTCGGCCGGGGCGAGTCGGTCCGCACCGGCTGCATCCGCCCTGGCATCGACATCTGGACCATTGGCGAATTCGTGCTTATTGAATTGTTGGGAACGGATCTTGTGCGCAAGCGAGACGCGTCCACCGGTTTTGAGCTCCTGTCGCCGAGATAGCGACGCAACCCGCCAACACAAACGGGAAAAACCAACAATGACCACTGCCAGCATTCTCATCTGCGGCGCGGGCGTCGTTGGCCTCACCCTGGCGCGGGACCTCGTGGCGGCCGGTTATGATGACATCCTCGTCATCGACAAGGAGCCGGAGCCGGGGCGGCACGCCTCCGGCCGCAACAGCGGCGTGCTCCACGCGGGCATCTACTATGCGCCAGGCACCCTGCGCGCCAAGTCCTGCCTGCAAGGCAACTTGCGCATGAAACGGTACTGCGAGGAGCGCGGCCTGCCCCTGTTCAAATCCGGCAAGGTCATTGTCGCGCGCGACGAATCCGAGCTGCCCGTCCTGCGCGAGCTGCATGAGCGCGCCAGCCTGAACGGCGCCAAGGTGGAGCTCATCGACGAGCGCCAGCTTGCCGAGCTGGAGCCCAACGCCAGGAGTGCCGGGGGGCAGGCGCTGTTGTCGCACTATACCGCGGTGGCAGACCCCAAGCTGATCTTGAAGAGCATCGCGGCGGAGCTTGCCGCCACGGGCAAGGCGCGTTTGCGGTTCGGCGCGCGCTTCACGGGCGTCGCCGCGCGCGAGGGCAAATGCCTGCGCATCGCCACCACTGCCGGGGAAATCTCCTGCGCGCTTTTCGTCAACGCAGCCGGGGCCTATGGGGACGTGGTCGCCCATGCCTTCGGCCTGGGGCAAAACTACCGCCTCATCCCCTTCAAGGGCATTTACAAGAAGGTGAGGCCGCAACGCGCGCACCTGTTCCGCGGAAGCATCTACCCCGTGCCGAACATCAAAAACCCGTTCCTCGGCGTGCATTTCACACGATCGGCCCACGGCGACGTCTACGTCGGCCCCACGGCCATCCCCGCCCTTGGACGCGAGAACTACGGCCTTGTCGCCGGCATCGACGCCGAGGCCCCGGGAATCCTGCTGCGCGACGCCGTGCTTTTCTGCCGCAACAAAAAATTCCGCGAGGTGGCCCTGGAGGAGCCCCGCAAATACTTTTTCACGCAATTCTTTAACGATGCGGCAAAGCTAGTGAAAGAGCTGCATCCATCGGACATTGAATCGTGCCCCAAGGTGGGCATCCGGCCACAGCTGGTGAACGTGAAAAAAAACGAGCTGGTCATGGATTTCGTCATCGAAGGCACGGACCAAAGCGTGCATGTGCTTAATTCCATCTCTCCCGCCTTCACCAGCTCGCTGTATTTTTCCGAGATGTTGCGCAAAGAGCACCTCACCCCCCGGCTGAACAGACTGTAGGCGCGCCCTGCTTGCGGCGCCTTGACAATTAGCTTAAAACAAGAAACAAGGCGTCAACCAAAAAAGAGGTCCCTCTCATGATACTTCCTGAACTGCATTTCGGCGACCGGATCGCCAAACTGCCCATCATCCAGGGCGGCATGGGCGTCGGCATCTCCCTTTCCGGCTTGGCCACCGCCGTCGCCAATGAGGGCGGCGTGGGCGTTATCGCCGCAGCCATGATCGGCATGGGCGAACCCGATGTGGGGCAGAACCCCACGGAAGCCAACATCCGCGCCCTGCGCGAGGAAATCCGCAAAGCCAAGGAGCGCATGACCCAGGGCTTGCTCGGCGTGAACATCATGGTAGCCCTCACCAACTTCACGGACATGGTCCGCACCTCCATCCGTGAGGGGGCTGATGTCATCTTCTCCGGCGCGGGCCTGCCGCTCGACCTGCCCAAGTACCTGCGCGAGGAATTCCCCGGCGAGCTGGCCGAAAAGGCCCGCACCAAGCTGGTGCCCATCGTGTCCTCCGGCCGGGCCGCCGCCGTGCTGTGCAAAAAGTGGCTTTCCCACTACAACTACCTGCCCGACGGCTTCGTGGTCGAGGGCCCCATGGCCGGCGGCCATCTTGGCTTCAAGCCCAACGAAATCGACGACCCGGACTTCCGGCTGGAGAAAATCCTGCCCGAGGTGGTGGAGGCGGTTAAACCCTTCGAGGCGCAAAAGAACCGCCGCATTCCGGTCATCGCCGCCGGCGGCATTTACACCGGCGCGGACATCGCCAAATATCTGGAGATGGGCGCTTCCGGCGTACAGATGGGCACACGCTTCGTGGCCACTCACGAATGCGACGCCGACCAGGCCTTCAAGCAGGCTTTCGTCGATGCCCGGCGGGAGGACGTCACCGTCATCAAGAGCCCGGTGGGCATGCCCGGCCGCGCCATCTTCAACGAGTTCCTCCTGGCCGTGCGCGAGGGCCGCAAAAAGCCCTTCAAGTGCCCCTTCCACTGCATCAAAAGCTGCAACGTCGCCACGTCGCCCTACTGCATCTCCCAGGCGCTGGTAAGCGCCAAGCGGGGCATTCTCAAACACGGATTCGCCTTCTGCGGTGAGAATGTCTGGCGCGTGGACAAGATCATGTCCGTCAAAGAACTCATCGGCGGACTCAAACAGGAATTCGACGAATTCTGGGCCCAGAAAAAAGCCCAGTTCATTACCAAATAAGCCGTAGCATCGGTGGAACCAGGAGAACGCATGAGCAATCCCAATGTGCTGATTGAGACCCCCATGGGTGAAATGCTTGTTGAACTTTGGCCCGACAAGGCCCCGGAGACCGTGGCCAACTTCCTCGCCTACGTGGATGAGGAATTCTACGACGGGCTCATCTTCCACCGCGTCATCCAAAACTTCATGGTCCAGGGCGGCGGCATGGACATGATGATGCGCGAAAAGAAGAACAAGGCCCCCATCAAAAACGAGGCCAGAGCCGACACGCCCAATGAGGCCTTCACCCTGGCCATGGCCCGCACCATGGATCCGCACAGCGCCACCAGCCAGTTCTTCATCAACGTGAAGGACAACGACTTCCTCAACTTCACCGCGCCCAATCCGCAGGGCTACGGCTACGCCGTGTTCGGCAAAGTGGTCGAGGGCCAGGACGTGGCCACCAAGATCAGCACTGTGCGCACCAAAGATTATCAGGGCCACGGCGACGTGCCCGCCGACCCCATCACCATCATCAGCATCCGCCGTTTCGAAGTGTAGCCGCGCAAGCGGCAACAACGCCAAAACGGCGCGCTCTCCATCCGGGGGGCGCGCCGTTTTTTATGGCCTGCGAGAAGTGCTAAAGGTCTTCTTCCGTGCGCACGGGCACCCCGCCCGCCTTGAGCAACGCGGCGAAAACGCCGTCGCCCGGCACAAGCCGTCCGGAAAAGGCGCCATCGTAGACATGGCCGCAACCGCAGGAGGGCGAACGCGCCTTGAGCACCGCAGCCACGCAGCCGCGCTCACGGCAGATGTTCAGCGCCTCGCGCGCGCCGTCGACAAAGGCCTCGGTGCGGTCCGCGCCGGAACGCCCCAGCACGCGGCCGCGGCAAAGCTCCATGGGTTCGCGCGGGGTGGGCAGGCCGCCAAGCTCCTCCGGGCACACGGGCACGGCCAGCCCACGCGCGACCAGCGCCAGCACGGCCGGATGCGACGCGGCGGCGCCGTCGTAGCGGCAGGCCCTGCCCGCCAGGCACGCGCTCACCAACACAAGACCGTGGTCGCCCAACACGCTCATTTGTTCTCCCCGTCCCCGCCGGTTTGACCAGGTGCGCCAGCTTGACCAGGTGCGCCAGCTTGACCGCGTGCGCCGGTTTGACCGGAGTGGCCCGCCTCTTTCCCCGTGGTCTCGACGTGGCCGGACTTGTCGGAATACGGATGCGCTTGGTCGTACACCTGCATGATGTGCCGCATGTCCAGATGCGTATAGCGCTCCGTTGTGGAAAGCCGCGCGTGGCCCAACAGCTCCTGCACGCTGCGCAAGTCGGCCCCGGCCTCCAGCATGTGCGTGGCGAAGCTATGGCGCAAGGTGTGCGGATGCACGCCCTGGGTCACGCCCGCCTCCATGGCCAGCCGCTCCACAATGCGCAGCGCCTCACGCCTGGAGAGCGCCCCGCCCCGCATGCCGAGGAACAGCGCCTGCTGCGCATCCGCCGGGTGCAGACCCGGCCGCTCGCGCAGATAGTCGATGAGCCGCAGGCGCGAGGCCTCGCTCAAAGGCGCGAGTCGATCCTTGCCGCCCTTGCCGCGCACGCGCACAAAGCCCCGGTCCGCGCGCACATCGTCCACGGAAAGCGACAGCGCCTCGCTCACGCGCAAGCCCGAGCCGTACAACAGCTCCACCAGCGCCAGATCACGAATGCCCTCGGGCCCGGGGCGCGAGGGCGCGTCCATCAGCGCCGTGGCCTGGTCCACATTGAGCGCGCGAGGTTGTCGGCGCTCCTGCCTGGGGTTGTGCAGGCCGGTCAGCGGCGATTGCTCCAACATCCGGTGACGGATGAGGTAGCGGAAGAATGAGCGCAGCGTGGAAAGTTTGCGCGCCATGCTGGACTTTTTGAGCCGCTCGCGGTGCAGCTCGGCCAAAAATCCCGTGGCGTCCTCACGCGAGACGGCCGCGAAGTCGGCGACGCTTTTGCCACGGCCGGACAAAAAGAGGGCGAACTGGTCCAGATCGGCGGCGTAGGCGCGCACCGTGGCCGGGCTGTACCCCTTCTCCACTTCAAGGAACGCCAGAAAGCCGAGGCAAACCTCTGGCAGCAAGGCCCCGGGAGCGTCCGGGGCGGAGGAGACATCCCGGCCCGCCGGATCTCTGACGCAGCGCGCCGGGCCGTGTGGAGGCCGGTTAGTCGGTCCGCCTGTCGAGGACATAGCTGCTCTTGGGGTTTTCCTTGGCCTTCTTTTTAAGGCCCATGGCGATGGCCGAGGCCTCGCCAAAGTGCTTGAGCCGGCCGCCGGTGTTAAACACCACGGCGATGGACAGCGCCATGAGCGGGAAGGTGCGCACCTCGCCCTGCCGGTCGGTGGAGATGATGCACTCGCGGTCGCGGTCGTCCTCATCGTAGAAATGCGGCACAATGGCGTCAAAGGCCGCCACCACGCGCCGGCACGCCTCCTCGGCGATGCTTGCCGGCACGATGAACACGAAGTCGTCGCCCCCAACGTGTCCAACAAAGCTGCGCACGCCGGTAAACCCGCGGATGGTGTTCACAATGACCCGTGCGGTCATCATAAGCACCTCGTCCCCGCGCGAGAACCCGTACTTGTCGTTGAAAGATTTGAAATAATCCAAATCACAGTAGGCCAGCGCAAAGTCGTCCTTGCGGTCGATGAGGTCCTGAATGCGGCTGATGATGCTGGTGTTGCCCGGCAGCTTGGTGAGCGGGTTGGCGTCCATGGCACGGGTGGCCCGGCAAAGGGTCAGCTGCACGCGCTGTTTGGCCTCGCGGTCGGTGAAGGGCCGCACAAGAAAATCATCCGCCTCAATCTCATTCCAGTTCCATTCGCGCTCCAGGTCCGCGCGGTCCAGACACAGAATGACGGGCATTTGCCGGTACACGTTCTCGCTTTTGACGATGGCCGCGACCTCGGCGCTGGGGATGTCCGGCAAGCGGTTGTCCACAACGAGGATGTCCGGCGGCTCGTTGAAAATCGCCTCCATGGCGCGCCGCCCCCGGGCAATGATGGTCCACTCCACTTCCAGCGGCGGCCACAGGCGCTTGAAGAGCGCGCCGAGCTCGGGGTCCGGGGTGAGCAGCATGGCCCGCTGCTGGCGCTGGAATAGCGGCGCGGCCATGGCGGCCTAAGCCTTTCCCGGGGCCGGGGCTTCATCCTCGGGGCCGAAGGTGACGCTGGATACCTCGCCCAGGTTCTCGGAGAAGTCGTCCATGATCTCGTCAAGGTCGCCAAGTTTGAGGCCCAGGATCTTGAGGGCCTGCTCGGAAAGGGGCACGACCTGATCGTCGCCGCCACTGCCGTACTCGAACACGCGCACGATGAAATCGCCCACATGCGCGGCTGAGGCGTGCAAGGGGTAGAACTGCGCGCGCTCCGGGCGGTGGTGCGAGCTCATGGCCTCCTTGATGGCGGCGGGCAGGTGCCAGTGGTCGGCCAGCCAAGCGTTGATGCGGTCGTGCCCGAAGCCCAGCACGGCCTTCTCCGCCTCGAACCAGCGCATATCCTGGCCGCGCACGGCCTCGCCCACGGCCTTGTGCAGTTCGGGCAGCTGCACGGCCGCCACCACCTTGCCCAGGTCGTGCAACAGGCCGCACACGCTGAACTCCTCCGGGTCCTTGAGCTTGGCCTTGCGCGCCACAAGCCCCGTGGCCAGCGCGCAGCCAATGCTATGCTCCCAAAGTCCCTGCATGGCCTTGCTCATGATGTCGAACACCGATGTGGAGATTATGACGCCCCGGATGACATTAAAGCCAAGCAGCACCAGCGAGTGCTGCACGGAGCTGATGCGGCCGGGAAAGCCGTACACCGGCGAATTGACCATCTTGAGCACCTTGGCCGAAAGCACCTGATCGCGGCTGATGACCTTGGCGATGGCCTCAATGGACGTGTTGGGATTCTTGACGAGCTTGGAGACCTCATCAAGGACCCTGGGCAGTGTCGGCAAATCGCGGATGGACAGAATTTGTCCCTTGGCGCTGGTCTTGAGATCCTCTTCCACGACCCTACCCCTTCTCTGCGCCGGACGTGGCCGCGGCGGCGGCGTCCGCGGCGGCCTTGATGGTGAAATATTCACGCAGGTGGCGCTTCACCTGGGTCATGTAGGGATCATCCAGATGACGGAAGAGATGATCCAGGCGCTGCACGCGCTCCGACGGATTCTGGCTCGCGGCCACGGCGTCGCCCACAACGAAAATCTTGTCGATGCCCATGCCGTCGAGCTTGTCGATGAGCGACTCGGACAGCTCCATGCCGGCGGCGATAATGGGCATTCCGTTGGCCTTGGTGATGGGCTTTGCCAGCTTCATGCCGGGTTTGGCGAGGGAAAGGGGTATCTTCTGCATGTGGCGTCCTGTCGTTGGGAGCTTACATCAAACTACGCACGGCTATAGTACATGCCCGGCCACTGGCGTACAAGCCCCTGCATCTCCAGCACCAGCAAACGCCGGCTGACTGCGGCGCTATCGGACTCCAACGCCTGGATGAGCGTGTCGATATGCGTTTTGCCATCGGCTTCAAGCGCTCCAAGAAGCGCGCGTTCGTCGTTGGTCAGGTTGGCGGGCGGCTCCGTGGTCCGCCGTGGTTTCTGCTCCAGCGGTGCGGAGAAGACAACGCGGCCGCGCGCCGTAGGGCGTAAAACTTCCTGGGGATCGCTTTCGCCGGGCAGGCGTTCCGGCACGCGGGCCAGTTCCGCAGCGAACTGAAAACGCAGGGCGCGCACGATGTCCTCGGCGCTCTCCACCAGGGCGGCGCCTTGCTTGATGAGCTGATGGCAGCCGGCGAAGGTGGGCTGGCCCAGCGGTCCGGGCAGGGCGAAAACCTCGCGCCCCTGCTCCATGGCGAGGCGCGCGGTGATGAGACTGCCACTGCGCGCGGCGGCCTCGGCCACCAGCACCCCAAGGGAAAGCCCGCTGATGACGCGATTGCGGAACGGAAAATTGCGCGCCTCCGGCCGAGTGCCTGGACCGAACTCCGTAAGCACGAGCCCACGCTGTTCCAGAACGCGGCGCAGGTCCTCGTTCTCCGGCGGGTAGTGGATGTCCAGCCCGGCGCCGAGCACGGCGATGGAGCCGCCAATCTCGCCGAGTGCGGACTGGTGCGCTTGTCTATCAATGCCGTTCGCCAGACCGGAGACCACAGTGACGCCAAAACGCGAAAGATCCGCGCTGATGCGCTCGGCGGAGCGCAGGCCGAGCAGCGTGCACTCGCGCGCGCCCACCACAGCCACGGCGGGATTTTTGAGCAGGGAGAGGTCGCCCCGGAAGTAGAGCAGGATCGGCGGGTCGGGAATC
>MNUQ01000151.1 GCA_001871085.1 Desulfovibrionaceae bacterium CG1_02_65_16 | reverse complement strand
GGATTTGACGAGAACAAGCAAACCGTTCTCGCCGCGCTTGACCCGCCTGCGTAACTCTATCGCAGTGCTTCCCCAAAAGGCTCCCTCCGGGGAGCCTTTCTTTTGGGCTCGCAGAGGCGCAGCATCTCTGTTGGTTCGCCGGCCCCACATTCTCCTCTTGCCGTCGCCTTGCCTGCCTATGCGGAGTCCAGAGGACGCATGTCCTCTGGCGGGGTGCTGGGGCGGAGCCCCATGAACGCCTTTGCTTTTTCCCCGGCGTAAAAAAAGGGGGAAGACGGCGTTGTCGCCATCCCCCCCCGGTGGTTTTGCTGTGCCTGATGAGCGCTAATTCAGCAGATCCTGGCGCACGATTTCAACCTTGGTGGTGGCGCGCAGATTCTTGAGCAAGGCGTCGAAGACCTCCTGGCGGAAAGCTGCGGCGCCCTGGCCGAGCCAGCCGCGCTTCTCCTTTTCCCAAACATCCTCGGGTGCGGGAATGCGCTCGTTGAGGCGGGCGAGGACGACGGTCTCGGGGAGCTCGTAGGGCTGCTTGAGCCAATTCTTGTCAGCGGCGGCGAAAACGTCCTGCATGAGCTGCGGGTTGCCGCCGAGCTGGGCGATGGCGCTCTGACGGTCGAGCGGGGCGCTGGTCTTGAACTCGGCCTTGTACTGGGCGAGGGCCTTGGCCTGGGTTTCCGGGTTTTGCAGCTCGGCGAGGGCGGCTTTGGCCTTTTCGAGGGCGAGCTTGCGTCCTTCCTCGCTCTTAACAAGGGCGACGACCTTGTCCTTGACCTTGTCGAGGGGAAGCACTGCTTCGGGCGTGCCCTGGATTTTTTCGGCGAGCAGGTAGCCGCGGGCGGGCTCCATGGACAGCGGGGTCTTGGCTCCGGCGCCATCGGCCAGGGCGAAGAGGGTCTCGGCGGCCTCCTTCTTGAGGCCGAAGTTGCGCTGCAAGGCCTGCATGTCGAGCATGTCGCTCTTCTTGGTCTCAAGGCCAAGCCCCTGGGCGATCTTGGCCAGCTTCACGCCGGCGGCGATCTGGTCCATGCTCTGGTCCAGAATCTCGTTGATCTTTTCTCCGGCGCGCTCTTCGGCAAGGCGCTTCTTGATTTCCGGGGCGGCCTCCTCAAAGGGCACCTTTCCGGCGGGGCGCACGGCCTCCACCTTGATGAGGTGCCAGCCGTACTGGGTGCGCACGGGCTGGCTGATCTGCCCGGGCTTGAGGGCCAGCGCGGCGTCCTCGAAAGGTTTGACCATGGCTCCCTGGGCGAACCAGGGCAGCTCGCCGCCCTTGGCCGCGCTGCTGGGATCCTGCGAGTACTTCTTGGCCAGCGTCTCGAAGCTTGCGCCCTTTTTGAGCTGGGCCTGAATGTCCTTGATTTGGGCGAGGGTCTTGTCGGCGACCTCCTGCGTGGCGGAGGGCGGCACAAGCAGCAGGATGTGCCGCGCGTGGACCTGGGCGGGGTGCTTATAGGCGTCGGCGCTGGCCTCGTACTGCTTCTTCACGTCGTCGTCGCTGATCTTCTGGGCGGCGGAGAGGTCGGCCACGCTGATGGGCAGGTACTCCAGGCGCACGCGCGCGGGCTCCTTGAAGAGGTCCTTGTGCTGCTCGTAGTAGGCGGAGAGCTGGGCGTCGGTGGGCTTCACCTGCTCGGCGTAGGTCTTGACCGGGAAGCTCACGGTGTCGAGGCGCACGGTCTCGCGCGCCCACTGGAACAACCCCTTGGCCTCGGGCTCGCCGACCATGGCGGCGACGGCGGTGTAGCCTTGCAGCTTCTGGATGATCTGATTGCTGCGCAGTTCTTCCTCAAAGCGGGCGGGGGTGGTGTGGTTCTGGGCCAGGGCGTTCTTGTAGATGCCGGCGTCAAACGCGCCGTTGGCCCCCTGGAAAGCCGGAATGCTGCTGATGACGGCCCGCAGCTCCGCCGGGGACACGGTGACGCCCATTTTCTTGGCCGCGGTCAGCATCAGTTTGGTGTTCACCAGCTGGGCCAGAATGGCCTGCTTGAACTGCGGGGTGTTAAGCTCCTCCGCGCTGGCTCCGGGGTTCTGGCGGCGCAGGGCTGTCACGGCGTCCTCGTAGGCTTTCTGGAACTCGTGCGCGGAGATGGCCTCTCCGCCCACGTAGGCCAGCACGGGCTCCTTCTTTTCGGTGAAGCTGCCCATGCCGAAGTAGAAGACAAAAACGATGATGATGATGGCGAAGGCGATTTTAATGCCCCAGCTCTCGGCGTTCTGGCGTAACCTGTCGAGCATGTTCTCTCCGGTGCTTTGCGGACTGAAGCGCTGCCTTGGCGCGGGTTCTTGCGGACTTTGGGGCGGCTTAAGCGAGCCGCACGGTGTTGAGCAGTCCGCCCGATTGGATAATCTCCAGTTCCTTGGCCGTCAAATCATTTGTCACGGCGATTTTGGCCCCGCCGTCCACCAGAATGTCGATGGGCTTGCCGGGTTTGATGTCGCTGGCGGGGATGGTGAGCTGCGCCCCCTGGGCGAGCGTGTCGTAGTCGTCCTTGTTGACGAGCAGCAGCGGCAGGATGCCGAAATTGACGAGGTTTGCGCGGTGGATGCGGGCCAGGCTCTTGACGATGACGGCGCGCACGCCCAGATGGCGCGGCGCCAGCGCCGCGTGTTCGCGGCTGGAGCCCTGGCCGTAGTTTTCGCCGCCAAGAATGAATCCGCCGCCAAGTTCCTTGATGCGCGCCACGAATTGCGGGTCCACCTTGGTGAACACGTGCTCGCTGATGGCCGGGATGTTGGAGCGCAGGGCCATGATGGCCGCGCCGGCCGGCATGATGTGGTCGGTGGTGATGTTGTCGCCCACCTTGAGGGCGATGGAGCCGGTGAGCTTGGGAGTCAGCCCGCTGAAGCGCTCCAGGGCCACGATGTTGGGTCCGCGCAGAACCTCCACGTTCTTGCCGTCTTCCGGCGGGAACACAAAGAGCTGGCGGATGCTCGGCACGCGCTTGGGCAGCTCGGCCTTCACCGGGGGCTCGCCCCAGGTGGCGGGATCGGTGAACTTGCCGTTGAGCGCGGCGTTGACAGCGGTGAGCGGGCTCACCAGATAAACCTGGGCGTCCTGCGTGCCGCTGCGGCCTTCGAAGTTGCGGTTGAAGGTGCGCGCGCACACGCCCTTGGAGACCGGCGAGCCGCCGATGCCGATGCAGGGGCCGCAGGCGCATTCCAGAATGCGCGCCCCGGCGTCGAGCAGGGGGTCGAGCAGCCCCTCGGCGGTAAGGAGCTTGAGCACCTGCTTGGAGCCCGGGGCGATCAGCAGGTCGGTCGCGGGATTGATGCGGCGGCCCTTGAGGATTTGCGCTGTGGCCTTGAGGTCTGTGTAGGAGGAGTTGGTGCAGGAGCCTATGGCCGCCTGATCCACCTTCATGCCGGCAAGATCCTTGATGCGTACCATGCGGTCGGGCATGTGCGGCGCGGCGGCCAGCGGCTCCAGCTTGGAGAGGTCGATCTCGACCTCCTCGTCGAACGTGGCCTTGGGATCGGCCGCCATGGCCACAAAATCCTCGGGCCGGCCCATGCGCGAAAGAAACTTCTTGGTCTGGCCGTCGCTGGGGAAGATGCTGGTGGTCGCGCCAAGCTCCGCGCCCATGTTGGTGATGGTGGCGCGCTCCGGCACGGTGAGCGTGGCCACGCCGGGCCCGGTGAACTCCATGACCTTGCCCACGCCGCCCTTGACGGTGAGCAGGCCCAGCAGGTGCAGAATGACGTCCTTGGCGCTGGCCCAGCCGGCGAGCTGCCCGGTGAGGTTGACGCGCACCACCTTGGGCATGGGCAGCATGTAGGCCTCGCCCGCCATGGCCAGCGCAACGGAAAGCCCGCCAGCGCCAATGGCCAGCGCGCCCACGCCGCCGGCGGTGGGGGTGTGCGAGTCGGAGCCGATGAGCGTTTTGCCGGGCTTGGCGAAGTTCTCCAGGTGCAGCTGGTGGCAAATGCCGGTGCCGGCGGGGGAGAACACGATGCCGTACTTCTCGGCGATGGTGCGCAGGTAGCGGTGGTCGTCCGGGTTGCGGAAGCCGGTTTGCAGGGTGTTGTGGTCCACGTAGCTCACGGAGAGTTCGGTGCGCACGCGGGGAATGCCGATGGCCTCGAACTGGAGGTAGGCCATGGTTCCGGTGGCGTCCTGGGTCAGGGTCTGGTCGATGCGCAGGCCGATTTCACCGCCTGGGGTCATTTTCCCCGAGACGAGGTGCTGGGCGATGATTTTCTGCGTGAGGTTGCGTGCCTTGGCCATGCGTGATGCTCCTTTGCTTCCTTGATTTCTTGCGCCGGGCTAAAACAGCAGCCCCCCCGCGGAGGGGAGGGCCGATTCCTGAATGCCCAGGCGGATGCGGTTGATTTTCTTGCGGCGGAACTCCATCTCCACCTCCAGGCGCAGCTTGTCCTGCTGGAGGCGGAAGATCTCGGCCGCGTGGAATACGCCCTTGGCGGGATCCTCGGCGGCCATGAGCTCGCGGCAGCGGGCGACGCAGGCGTCGCGCTCGGTGGCAAAGGCGGCCATTTCCGCCTCGGCCTGGGCGATGGCCTCGGCGTCGGTCAGGGCCGCTTCCCCGGCGTCAGACCCGGACGCGCCGGTTTTTGGGCTTTGTGTCATGCTTTTCTGGCTCCTTGGGCGCGGGCGGAAGGTCGCGCGCCACGGGCAGGGAATTGTACAGGGCCCAGAAACGGGGCCACAGGGCGGCCAGGCCGCCGGGGTTGTCCAGGGCGATGCCGGGCCGGATGAAGGAGAGCAGCGCCAGGCCCAGGGTGCCCCAGGCGTCCGGCGCGGTCCACACGCCGTCCCAGGCGGCGGCGGTGCCGCTGGTGATGACGAGCACGTCGCGGGGGATCTCCTCGGCGTCGTCATAGCTCGCGCCGAGCCGGTCCAGCAGGTCCAGCGCCCAGGCGCGCGCGGCTGTGCCTTCGCCCCCGGCGGGCAGGGCTACGCGCGCGCCGCCGGCCTTTACGGCCAGCGCCAGGGCCAGCGGCAGGAATTTGCCCGTGCGGCCCATGACGAGATACTGCCCGGCGTTGAGCGTCGCGCTGGCGCAGGTGGCCGCGCCGCTGTCGATCTCCGGCGCAAGTCCCAGATTCTTGAAGTCGGTCAGCACGGCCTCGGGCAGGGCGAGCCGGCCGGAGAGCCGCGCCGCGCCGCCGGCCATGGCGGGCAGGGCGAGCAGATAGGCGCACAGGGCCGGGTCCATGGGCAGGGCCGGAACCTTGGGCAGCTTGGGCTTGCCGGCGGATATCGCGTACTCCTCGCCGCGGCGCAGGGCTTTCACCTGGCACAGGGTCAGCACGGCCACGGCCTCGTCCAGCGCGGCGGCCTGGGCGGCGGCGGCGCGGGGATCGGAGGACAGGGCCAGACGCAGGCCCTCGGGATAGCTCCAGGCGGCCAGCGCCAGGGCCTGGGCGAAGAGCGGCGGGGTATCGGCGGCCAGCTCTATTCTGCCGGCCATGCGTCCGCCGGACTCCAGCCGGGCGGGCAGCCCGCGCGAGCGCGGATTCATGGGCGCCAGGCGCGCGCCAAGCAGGGGCAACAGCGCCTCCAGCGGGCGCAGATCAAGGGCCTTGAGGCCAGCGCCGCCCGCAAACTTGCTGCGGCCGGTTTCGCGCAGGGCGAAGGCCAGCAGAACATATAAGGTGAAGGGCTCCTCCCCGGCGAAGACGAGCACGTCCTCGAACTTCAGGGGGAAATCCTCCGAGTACTTCTCGGGCGCGGAGGCGTCCAGGCTTTCCTCATTCCACGAGAGGTGCGCGCCGCACTGGTTCAACGCCTTCACCAGCTCAATGAGCGGATCGGAGAGAACAACCCCGGCGATGCGCGTGGACTGGCATGTGGCCGCGGCCAGCACGGCCAGCATGCGCGCGTGCGCGCGTGAGCGCGGGCCGGTGAGGTCGATGTCGAGCGCCTCGGAGCGGGGCACCAGGGTGAAGGGCTTGTCCTGGGCGCGGCGGCCGGTCTGCGTCTCCAGTCCGAAGCTGCCAAGCAGGGCGAACAGCTGGCGCGTCAGCCTCGGGTCCAGTCCCTGCTGGCGGCTGGACTGGTCGAAGGCGCTCCAGAGCTGCTTCTCCAATTCTCGGTCGAGCACTTGCCGGCCTTTGGCGGCGCGCTGCACAAGGCGCACGCGGCGGGCCACCTGGGCGAGCAGGCGCGAGTCGATGTCCAGCATGTCCTCAAGGATGGTGGTCCTGGGACGTGGGCCTTTGTCGAAGGTAATGGGGCGTTCGGTCATGGAGTCTCTTTATTGGGGATTGGTGTAAAAAGCGCTTCATAGCGTGAATTTTCGCCACGGGCAAGTGCGGGCCGGGCCTGGGAGGCGGAGGCCGATGAGGGGCTGCGTGTGCAGAATATTATTCTGCGCTTTGCGTAAAAACAGGATATGCGCCTTGCAGACAGCCATTTTATGCATGCGCTTACATTTTTTGTAAATCTACACACTTGATTTTAATTGCTAGGCGTCTGTATACTCGCCCTACCTATGGCAACCTTGGAACTCTCTGAAATCAGCGTCCGCTTCGGCGGGCTGCAGGCCCTGACCGATGTTTCCTTCTGCGTGCGTGAAGGCGATATCGTCGGACTTATTGGGCCTAACGGCGCAGGCAAGACTACGGTTTTTAACGTCATCACCGGTGTTTACCAGACATCCGCGGGACAAGTGCGCTACGACGGAACGCCCCTGCGCGCCCTGCGTCCGCACAAGATTCTGGCTCTCGGCGTGGCGCGAACCTTTCAGAACATCCGTCTTTTTCAGAACATGACAGCCCTTGAGAATGTCATGGTGGCGCAGCACTGCCGCACCCGCGTGGGCGTGCTTGGGGCCGTTTTGCGGCTGCCCTCGCAAAAGCGGGAGGAGGAGCGCATCCGCCAGCGTTCGCTTGAGGCCCTTGAGTTCATGGACCTGGGCGAATTCGCCGGGGAGCTGGCCTCAAACATGGCCTATGGCCTGCAGCGACGGCTGGAGATAGCCCGCGCCCTTGCGACCGAGCCGAAGACGATTCTGCTTGATGAGCCCGCTGCCGGACTGAACCCGGCGGAAAGCCGCGATCTGATGCACACCATCGGGCGCATCAGCGAGCTGGGTATCAATATTCTCATGGTGGAGCACGACATGAAGGTGGTCATGGGCATTTGCCGCCACATCGTCGTTCTTGATCACGGCGTGATGATCGCCGAGGGAAAGCCTGAGGAGATTCAGCGCGACCCACGGGTCATCGAGGCGTATTTGGGTAATGAACTCAATTAGAAGGGGGTATTACGAGATGAAACGCGCATTGTATCTGCTTTCCGTGCTGCTGCTCGCGTCATTTGTGGTTGCGGGCTGCGGCAAGAAAGATGAGAAGGCCGCCGATGCCGCCAAGGCGGGCATCAAAATCGGCAGCCTGGGCCCCCTGACCGGCCAGTACGCCGCCGACGGCAACGACATCAAGAACGGCGTGCTCGCCGCCATTGAGGTCATGAACCCCGAAATGGGCGCGCTTGGTCCCGTGACCCTGCAGGCCGAGGACGACGCCTGCGACCCGCGCCAGGCCGTGGCCGCCGCCAACAAGCTCATTAATGAGAAGGCCACCGCCGTCATTGGCGCGTACTGCTCCAGCGCCACCATCCCGGCCTCCGAGCCGCTCATCGCCGCCAAGATTTTCATGATCACCCCGGCCTCCACCAATGAGAAGGTCACCGAGCGCGGCATGCCCTACATGTTCCGCACCTGCGGACGCGACGACGACCAGAGCAAGGCCGCGGTCAAGTTCATGACCGATCAGCTGAAGGCCAAGAACGTTTACATTGTGGACGACAAGACCACCTATTCCCAGGGCTTGGCCGACAATGTCGAGAAGTTGGCCGGCGGCGCCGGCCTCAAGGTGCTTGGCCACGAGCACGTGAACCAGGGCGACAAGGACTATTCCGCCGTGCTCACCAAGGTGAAGGCCGCCAAGCCCGACGTCTTCTACGTGAGCCTGCAGAACAGCGCCTCCGCCGCGCCCATGCTCATCCAGATCGCCCGCATGGGCATCAAGACCCACATCCTCGCGCAGGACGCCGTGTACCATCCGCAGTTGATGGAGCTGGCCAAGAAGGACGCCGAGGGCGTGTTCCTGACCTTCGGCTACACCGACAAGGAGACCCCGTCGTACAAGAAGTTCGCCGCGGCCTACAAGAAGTATGGCGAGCCCGGCGCGTACTCCGCGTACTCCTATGACTCCACCGTCGCCTACCTCAAGGCCGTGAAGGCCGCCGGCTCCACCGACCCCGAGAAGGTGAAGGCCGAGCTGATGAAGCTTGAGTTCGACGGCGCCTCCAAGCACATCAAGTACAAGGAGAACGGCGATTCCGGCTCCAACTACGTCATTCAGGTTGTGAAGGACGGCAAGTTCACCAACTACTGGAATCCCGAGACTGGCGAGCTGTTCAAGTAGGACCGCTCCCCGCGTAATCATGTGAACCCATGGCGGAGGCCCTCGAACGAGGGCCTCCGCTTGTAAAAGGCGCAAAAACAAGTGGAATTCTTTCTCCAGCAGCTTGTGAACGGCATTACCCTGGGCGGGGTGTACGCCCTGGTGGCCCTGGGCTACACCATGGTCTACGGCATCATCCAGCTCATCAACTTCGCCCACGGCGAAATTTACGCCGCCGGCGGCTACATGGGCGTCATCCTCATCAGCTGGCTCTTTGCCCAGGGCTTTCCCCCGTTTGTGTGTCTGGGGGCGGCGCTTGTTCTGGCCATGGGCTATTGCGCGCTGCTCGCCATGGCGGTGGAGAAACTGGCCTACCAGCCTTTGCGCCAATCCTCGCGGCTGTCCGTGCTGCTTTCCGCGCTCGGCATGTCCATATTTTTGCAAAACGGGCTCATGCTCACCCAGGGCGTTTACGACCGCGCGTACCCCACCGAGATGGTCCAGGGCGGTTTTGAGCTCGGCACGGTCATGATCTCCTACATGCAGTGCATCATCGTGGGCGTAACCGCGCTGCTCTTGGTGGCGCTGAACGTGCTGGTGTACAAGACGCGCATCGGCAAAGCCATGCGCGCCACCGCGCAGGACAAGACCATGAGCGCGCTGGTGGGCATCAACTCCAGCCGCATCATCAGCCTCACGTTCGCCATCGGCGCGGGCCTTGCGGCGGCGGCCGGCATCATGGTCGGCCTGTATTACGGCTCCGTGCGCTACGACATGGGCTTCGTGCCCGGCATCAAGGCCTTCTCGGCAGCGGTGCTCGGCGGCATCGGCAACATCACCGGCGCCATGCTCGGCGGACTCCTCATCGGCATGATCGAGGTCTTCGCCGCGGGCTATATTTCCAGCGAATACAAAGACGTGTTCGCCTTCATCATTCTTATCGCCGTACTGTATTTCATGCCCACAGGAATCATGGGAGAGAACGTTGACGATACGCGTGTCTAAACTTTGGTTCGGCTACGCCCTGGCCATGGCGTGGTTTTATGTGCTGCTTTGGCCTCTGCTCGGCATCAAGGCCGATGGACTGGAGTTCGGCGCCAGCTTCGCCATTTGGAGCAAGGTGGCCGTCGCCTCCGCCATTTTGCTGGGTCTGTATCAGCTCAAAAAAGTCGGGGCGTTTGGCTTTGTGGAGCGGCCCGCCAAGGTCGTGGGCAAGGCCGCAGGCGCGGTGGCCGCGCGCGTGCCCACCTGGGTGGCCCTGGCCCTGGTCGCCGCCGTGGCCGTGGCCTTCCCGTTCTTCACGGAGCGCTACGCCCACGACGTGGCCATAAGCGTGCTCGTGTACATCATCCTTGGCCTGGGACTCAACGTGGTTGTGGGGCTGGCGGGGCTGCTCGACCTCGGCTACATCGCCTTCTTCGGCGTGGGCGCGTACACGTATGCGTTGCTCTCCGTGCACTTCGGCCTGTCCTTCTGGCTGTGCCTGCCCATCGCCGGCGGCTTCGCCGCCATCGCGGGCTGCATCATCGGCTATCCCACCCTGCGCATGCGCGGCGACTACCTGGCCATCGTCACCCTTGGCTTCGGCGAAATCGTGCGCATCGTCATCAACAACTGGATGAGCCTGACCAACGGCCCCAACGGCATCCTGGGCATCAAGGCCCCGGGGATATACTGGTGGAACGGCAAGGGCTTTGAGCACATGCTGCTCAACAGCCTGGAGCAGCTCTACTACATCATTCTGGCGCTGGCCGTGTTCACCATCGTGGCCGTGTACCGGCTCAATCATTCCCGCATCGGCCGCGCCTTCGAGGCCGTGCGCGAGGACCAGACCGCAGCCGAACTCATGGGCGTGGACACCCTGCGCATCAAGCTGCTTGCATACGCGCTGGGTGCGGTGTTCGGCGGGCTGGCCGGCACCTTCTTCGCCGCGCGCATGAAGTTTGTCAGCCCGGAATCCTTCACCTTCATCGAGTCCGCCATGGTGCTTTCAATGGTGGTGCTGGGCGGCATGGGCTCCATTCCCGGCGTCATTCTAGGCGCGGTGACGCTCATCGCCCTGCCCGAGGTTTTCCGCGGGTTCGAACTCTACCGCATGTTCGTATTCGGCGGCGTCATGGCCGGCATGATGATTTTCCGCCCCAAGGGCCTGTGGCCCGCCAAGCGCATGGGCGCGCGCAGCGAGGAGAGGGAGTAGTCCATGACGCAGCAGCAGCCCATCCTCGAACTGAAGAACGTCACCAGCGCGTACGGCCGCATCAAGGCCATCCGCGAGGTCTCCCTCAAGGTCTACCCTGGCGAGGTCGTCAGCATCATTGGGGCCAACGGGGCCGGCAAAAGCACCACGCTCATGAGCATTTGCGGCGTGCTGCATCCCGAACAGGGCGAGGTCTGGTACGATGGCGTGCGCATCGACGGCCTGGCCTCCGACCTGCTGCCCGCGCGCGGCCTGTGCCAGGTGCCCGAGGGCCGGCGCATCTTCCCCCGTCTGTCCGTTGAGGAAAACCTCGACATGGGCGCGTTTTTCCGCAAGGACGCCGCCGCCATAGACCACGACAAGAACCGCGTGTTCCAACTGTTCCCCATATTGCAGGAGCGTCGCAAACAGTACGGCGGCACGCTTTCCGGCGGAGAGCAGCAGATGCTCGCCATGGGCCGCGCGCTGATGAGCCGTCCGCGTTTGCTGCTGCTCGACGAGCCGTCGCTGGGTCTGGCCCCGCTTATTGTGCAGCAGATCTTCCGCATCATCCGCGAAATCAACGAGGCCGACGGCGTGACCGTGGTGCTGGTGGAGCAGAACGCCAATTTGGCGCTCAAGAGCTCCAGCCGGGGCTACGTGCTGGAGACCGGCAACGTGGTCATGGAGGACAGCGCCGAAGCGCTGCTCGCCAACCCGGACATCCGCAAGGCCTACCTCGGCGAATAACGCGTTTTTAACAGTTTTGTTCAAACAAACGAATCCCCCCGGCGTAATCAATGCGCCGGGGGGATTCGTCTTTATGCGTGTCTCGGGCTATTGCGGCAGCGGAACCTGCTCGCTGAACGTGTGCTCAATAGGCTTCCCATTTTTGAGCTGAACGAGGTTGAAATTGAAATTGCCGACCTTCCCCTTGGTCTTGTCTGAAGGGAAACTCACGGAAACATATATTGTGGAGCCGTGGCTGACGGGGGTATAATCGTTAGGTTTGTCTGATGTTCCGTAATTGCTGCTCAAATTCTGAAGGGAGGCGCTTGACGCGATGCCTCCGTCGGAGCTCACAGAAAAGCCTCGTGCGGAATTACTATTGATATATAACGTTGCATTCGACTTATTCCAAATAGCGAAAGTCAAAATGGCTCGGCCTTCGCTTTGCGCTACTTTGAATGCAGAAATTTCAAAGTCATCCGCCGCATAGAGCATTGGTTGTTGCCGGTTTGGTTCTTTTGCAGGAATGGGTGCAGTCTTTATGTCAGATCTATCCTGCGTCGAAGTTGTCTTATTAGCGATCGCAGTGGCTGCATTATTGCTGTCACCATTTAAACCATTAATGAACGTACCGTAATTATAGAATACCTGTTTTATGCCTGAGTCTGGCTTTGCGTTTTGGCCGTCAAAATTTTTAGCATAATAGGAGGCCCAAAAGCTGAGAAATATACCGGCGATCACTGCAACACCGATTTCAACGAGAACCTTACCTATGGCCTGCCCTTTTCCCATGATGGTTTCCTCCTAAAAATGTACGTAGTTGGTGACATACAGTGTATAAAAAGTCAATAAAACGCGTATTTATTTTTGAGTTTTACCCGCACCTTGACCCGCGTCCGCCCCTCGCCTAGCGTGCGCCCATGACACTCCGCATGAATGGCCTTGAACTCCTCGGCCCCGCCAACCCCGACGGCGCGGGCACGACGCCGCAGATGTTTCTGCCCCTGCTTCTGGCCGGGGTGCAGGCCGGCTTTCCCTCCCCTGCCGACGACTTCATCGACAAGCGCCTGGACCTGAACGAGCATCTCATTGCGCACCCGGCGGCCACGTTTTTCGTGCGCGCCGTGGGCGACTCCATGCTTGGCGCGGGCATTCACGACGGCGATCTGCTCGTTGTGGACCGCGCCGTTGAGGCCTGCGCCGGGCGCGTGGTCATCGCGGCCATCGGCGGCGAGCTGACGGTCAAACGCCTTACGCGCAAGGGCGACCGCATGTTGCTGTGCCCCGCCAATCCGGACTACCCAAGCTTCGACGTTTCCGAGCGCGAGGACTTCGAGATTTGGGGCGTGGTCACCCACGTCATCCACAAAGTGTAGCGGGAGCCCGTCGTGCCGCTTTACGCCCTGGTCGACTGCAACAACTTCTACGCCTCCTGCGAGCGGCTCTTCAGGCCGGAGCTCAAAACCCGGCCGGTGGTGGTGCTTTCCAACAACGACGGCTGCGTCATCTCGCGCTCGGCCGAGGCCAAGGCGCTGGGCATCCCCATGGGCGCGCCGGCCTATCAGTGGGAGCACGTGTTCCGCAAACAGGGCGTGGCGGTGTTCTCCAGCAATTACGCGTTATATGGCGATCTTTCGAACCGCGTGATGCGCGTTCTGGCGGACATGGCTCCGCGCGTGGAGCAGTACTCCATCGACGAGGCCTTCCTCGACCTCTCCGGTCTGGCCGAGCCGCTGGCCTTGTGTCGCGCCATCCGCGAGCGCGTGGGACGGCACACGGGCATTCCGGTGTCCATCGGCCTTGCGCGCACCAAGACGCTGGCCAAGCTTGCCGCGCGCCGGGCCAAGAAGGACGTGTCCCTTGGCGGTGTGTTTGACTGGACGGCCGCCCCGGACCCCGAGGCCCTGCTGCGTGAGGCCGAGGCCGGCGATGTGTGGGGGCTGGGCCGGCAGTGCGCCAAACGCCTTGCCGCGCGCGGGGTGCGCAGCGCGCTGGATTTCGTCCGCCTGCCCGCCGACTGGGTGCGCAAGGAGCTGACCATTGTGGGCTTGCAGACACAGCTGGAGCTCAAGGGCGTGTCCTGCCTGCCCCTGGCGGAGGCCCCGGCGGCGCGGCGTTCCGTGTTGTGCTCGCGCTCCTTCGGCCAGCTCATTGAGGAGCGCGCCCCTTTGTGCGAGGCCGTGTGCGCCTTCGCCGCGCGCGCGGCAGAGAAGCTGCGCGCCGAGGGGCTGGAGGCGCAGGCCGTGCAGACTTTTGTGTTTACTCCGCGCCACCGTGAGAACCTGCCGCAGCATCAGGGGCAGGCCACCACGACCCTGCCCGGGCCGACGAATTTCACGCCGGACATTGTGGCCGCCGCCCTGCGCGGGCTGTCCGAGGCCTATCGCCACGGCTTCGCCTACCAGAAGGCCGGGGTGGTGTTGCTGGGATTGACGCCCGCCGCGAGCCGGCAAGCCTCACTGCTGGACCTGCCGCCGGAGGAGCGCGAGCGCCGGCGCGCGCTCATGCGCGTGGTCGACGGCGTGAACCGCCGCCACGGCCGGGGAACGCTGCGCCTGGCCCTCGGCAGTGCCCCGGACCGTCCCTGGCACATGCGCCAGCACCGGCGCTCTCCGCGCTACACCACAAGCTGGGACGATCTGCCGCGCATCGGCTAAGGCGGGGCCGGCCGGAGCTGGTGAGACGCAAAAGGGGGGTGTTTTTTGCGTTGTCTCAGGGGCGCCGCCCCTGAACCCTGCCAGAGGGCATGCGCCCTCTGGACTCCGCATGCGCGGCGAGACGGCCGGGGCGGGCGGA
>MNUQ01000098.1 GCA_001871085.1 Desulfovibrionaceae bacterium CG1_02_65_16 | reverse complement strand
GAAAAATGAGGAAATTATACTGCTCCATGCGCACATGGCCGGAGGCAATGTCGGAAAAATAAGCGATATCCACCTCGTCCGCGCCGGCTTGTCGGGCGGCGTGTGCGGATTCCTGTTCACAATTGGTGCCGTATCCTGTAAGAACAAGTGCTTTGACGCGGGCCATGAACGTCCTCCTCGGCTCTGAGAGCGGGGACGGTTACAAAATTCCGGTCCCGCGAGCGATGAGAATACGTGTGCGGGCTTGCGTCGTCAACACGCGGAAAAGATAACCTGAAGCAGACGGAAGGGGTGTTTGCATGAAGACGAAATTTATATTCATCACCGGCGGCGTGCTCTCCTCTCTCGGCAAGGGCCTTTCCGGGGCCTCCATCGGCGCGTTGTTGCAGGCGCGCGGGCTCAAGGTCACCATCCAGAAACTCGACCCCTATATTAACGTGGACCCCGGCACCATGAACCCCTTCCAGCATGGTGAAGTCTACGTTACCGAGGACGGCGCCGAAACCGACCTCGACCTGGGCCACTACGAGCGGTATCTGGGCATCCACATGGGCCAGGGCAACAACTACACCTCCGGCCGCATTTATAACAACGTCATCAACAAAGAGCGCCGGGGCGATTATCTCGGCGGCACCGTGCAGGTCATTCCGCACATCACCGACGAGATCAAAACGGCAGTGCTGAACGCTCCCCAGAATGACGAGGACGTGGCTCTCATTGAAATCGGCGGCACTGTGGGCGACATTGAGGGCCTGCCGTTTCTGGAGGCCATCCGCCAGCTCAAAAACGATCTGGGCAAGGAAAATGTCCTGTACATCCATCTTACCCTGGTGCCCTACATGCGCGCCGCGGGCGAGCTCAAAACAAAGCCCACCCAGCACAGCGTCAAGGAGCTGCGCGCCATCGGCATCCAGCCGGACATCATCCTCTGCCGGTCCGAGGTGCCCCTGCCGGCGGAGCTGAAGGACAAGATCGCGCTGTTCTGCGACGTGGACCGCGACGCCGTGTTCTCCGCCATCGACGTGAAGAGCATTTATGAGGTGCCGCTGGAGTATTACCGCGAGGGCGTGGACCAGAAAATCGCCATTTTGCTCAAGCTGCCGGCCAAGAACGCTGAGCTTGACTCCTGGAAGGAGCTGAACCGGCGCATCGCCAATCCCAAAAGCCGCGTGCGCGTGGGCATTGTCGGCAAATATGTCGATTTGAAGGAAGCGTACAAGAGCCTGCACGAGGCGCTCATGCATGGCGGCGTGGCCAACGAGGTCGCGGTCGACCTGGAGTATGTGAACTCCGAGGAGGTCACGGCCAAGAACGTGGAGAAACGTCTCAAGGGGCTGGACGCCATTCTGGTTCCCGGTGGCTTCGGGTCGCGCGGCATTGAGGGCAAAATCCTCTCCATCAAATACGCGCGTGAGAAGCAGGTCCCGTTCTTCGGCATTTGTCTGGGCATGCAGTGCGCGGTCATCGAGTTCTCGCGCCACGTGCTGGGGCTGGAGAAGGCCAATTCCCAGGAGTTTGACGAGTTCACGCCCGACCCGGTCATCTACCTGATGACCGAATGGTACGACTTCCGCAAAAAGAAGGTGGAGAAGCGCACCGAGGAATCCAACAAGGGCGGCACCATGCGCCTGGGGTCCTACCCGTGCAAGCTGGTGAAGGACACCAAGGCTTTCGCCGCCTATGGCGAGTCCCGCATTGACGAGCGCCACCGCCACCGCTACGAGTTCAACAAAAAGTATGCCGAGGCGCTGCAGCAGAAGGGATTGGTGCTTTCCGGCCTTTCCCCCGACGAGGAGTTGGTGGAGATTGTCGAATTGCCCGGGCATCCATGGTTTTTGGGCTGCCAGTTCCACCCGGAGTTCAAGTCCGGTCCCATGGAGCCGCATCCCCTGTTCCGCGAATTCATCGCTGCGGCTGTGAAGCAGCACGAGCTGGGCAAGTAGCATGACCCTGGACGTCGCCGCACTGTATGCAAGGAGCCTCACCGGCCCGTTTCTGATGGCCGGTCCGTGTGTGCTGGAAAGCAGACAACTGGCGCTGGATGTGGCTCGCGAGCTTGCTGGAATATCCCAGCGGCTTGATCTGCCCATTATCTTCAAAAGCTCGTATGACAAGGCCAACCGCACGTCGGTGACGAGCTTCCGGGGGCCGGGCATGGACATGGGGCTTTCCTGGCTGGCCGAGGTGCGCGAGGCCACGGGACTTCCCGTGGTGACGGACATCCACCTGCCGGAACAGGCCGCGCCCGTGGCCGAGGTGGCCGACGTGCTGCAAATTCCGGCCTTTCTTTGCCGGCAAACGGATTTGCTTGTCGCCGCCGCTGAAACCGGACGTATTGTGAATGTCAAGAAGGGGCAGTTCCTGGCCCCGTGGGACATGAAGAACGTCACCGACAAGCTGCGCAGCACCGGCAATGGCCGGGTGTGGCTCACGGAGCGGGGCGCGAGCTTCGGTTACAACAATCTCGTGGTTGATATGCGCTCCATCCCCATCATGCGCGGCTTTGGCGTGCCGGTGGTGTTCGACGCCACCCACTCCGTGCAGCTGCCGGGCGGGCAGGGCGGCAGCTCCGGCGGCCAGCGGGAGTTCGTCTCCACCCTTGCCAGCGCGGCCGTTGCGGCCGGGGCCAGCGGCGTGTTCATGGAGGTGCATCCCGACCCTGATCATGCCTTGTGCGACGGGCCGAACAGCCTGCCGTTGGCGAAGCTTGAGGCGCTGCTCAAACGCCTGCTCGCCATATGGAGCGTGCCCAGTGCCGGATAGCAGCGCGGAAGCCCTTGGGAAGAACGTCAAGCTTCTGATTCTTGATGTTGACGGCGTCTTGACGGACGGAGGACTGTACTACGACCATCAAGGCAACGTCACCAAGCGTTTCCACGTGCAGGACGGCCTTGGAATCAAACTTGCACAATCCTTTGGGCTCGCCTTTGCGGTCATCACCGGCCTGAATCAGGGCGCGGTTGAGGCGCGGGTGCGGGACCTGGGCATTGCCGAGTACCACGCAGGCTACAAGGACAAAGTGCCTTTGATGGATGAGATACGTGACAGGCTGGGGCTTGCGCGTTCTGAAGTCGCCTTTCTCGGCGACGACTGGGTGGACGCCGGAGTCATGCAGGCCGTGGGGTTTCCCATGGCGGTGGCCAACGCCCAGCCTGAAATTTTGGCCTTGGCCAAGTGGGTCTCCCGGGTTTCCGGCGGGCAGGGGGCGGTTCGAGAGGCCGTTATGTTCCTTCTGCGTTGCCGCGGGCAGTACGGCGCTGCCTGGGGGAAGTGGAGCGGATGAATGCGCAAGCCTTTTGTCACCGTTGTCGTTATCTTTCTGCTGGGGCTGGCCATTGGGCTCGTCGTGAACCAGCAGCGGGGAACACGCGGCGCGCCTGTTGAAAAACCGGCAGTGAAAACCGCGGAGCCGCAGGTGCACGCGGAGGATTTGGAGCTGGTGCAGGGCAGCGAGGGCAAGGAGCTGTGGCGCGTGCGGGCCCAGAGCGCCCAGTACAGTCTGGACCAGCGCATCGTCCAGGTCATCCGCCCGCAGCTTTTCGCCTATGTCGGCGCGGACCGCGAGGAGGTGTTCATCCGCTCGGACACGGGCGAGATAAACCAAATGGGCAACACCGTGACCCTGCGCGACAACATCGCCGGGCGCTTTGGTGCCTTCGCCCTCACCTCGGACGTCTTTGACTACATCGGGGCCATGAAAAAGGCCTACTTCAAGGGGCGTGTCGTGGTCACCCGGCCAGACTTCTCAGTTAACGCCACCACGGTGGAGATCAATTTGGACACCAGGGAGCTAACCGCCGCCGGCGGTGTTTCTGCGGTGCTGACCCCGGCGGCGCTAGACGCCATGAAGAAGGAGAAAAAATAGTGCGGCAGCATGGGAACCGTCTCATCGCCGCGGCATGTGCAGCCGCCTTCCTGCTGGCGTTTTTCGGCGTGCAGGCTTTTGCGCAGGCGCCTACCTGGGGCGAGGTGCGCGTGGTCGAGCATCCGGTCAGCGTGCGCCACAGGCCCGACCCGGCCGCGCCGCTGGTGCGCACCATGAAGGTGGGCGACAAGGTCCGCGTGGACTTTGTGCAGCCCAACGGCTGGGCCGCGCTCTTCGATCTGACCGAGCCGCAGCGTGATCTGACCAAGGCCATTGGGTATGCCGAGCTCAAGCAGCTTACCCCGCTGGCTCAGGCGAGAATCATCGCACCGGCGCCAACGCGCAAGCCTGTCGCCAGCAAGCCCGCGGCAAGGGCTTCCGGCTCGTCGGAGGTCAAGGGCGAGGTGAAGGAATCTCCGCCGCTGCTTTCCGGCGGCGCGCCCGCATCCACCCCGCAGGACCCCGTGCACATCACCTCGGACCGGATGGTCTACAGCCAGACCGAGAATGCCGTGGTCTTCATCGGCAATGTGCATGGCACGCAGAAGGATATGGCCATTTGGGCGGCCAAGATCACGGCGTATTTCACCGAGAAGAACGATGGCAAGGCCGGTCAGAAGGGGCAAAAGGACCAGAAGGGCGGCCAAAAGGGCGGACAGGAGGCTGGACAGGCCGGCGGGCAGGGCGACTTTGGCAGCAAGATCGACCGGATCGTTGCCGAGGGGAGCGTGCGCCTGGTGTCCGGCAAGAACGAGGGCGCCTGCTCGCGTCTTGTGTATCACGTGGCTGATGGCGTGATCCGCATGGAGGGCAACCCCATTCTGCGTGATGGCCAGAACACCGTGCGCGGCGATGTCATCAAGTTCTACATCCACGAGAACCGCAGCGAGGTCCTGAGCGGAACCCAACGCCGCGTCGAGGCCATTTTCTACCAGCAGGACAAGGGCGCGGGGAAATAGCATGGCCGAACTCATCGCCACCAATCTTTCCAAACGCTATGGCGAGCGCGAGGTCGTGCGCCACATCAACCTGGACATCCGCGACAGCGAGGTGGTGGGCCTGCTTGGCCCCAACGGCGCGGGCAAGACCACAACATTTTACATGCTTGTGGGTGTGGTGAACCCAACCACCGGCCGCGTCACCCTCAATGGCCAGGACGTGACCGAGCGCCCCCTGCACGAGCGCGCGCGGCTCGGGCTTTCGTATCTGCCGCAGGAAAGCTCCATCTTTAAAAAGCTCTCCGTGCGCAAGAACCTGGACGTGATTCTGGAACAGATGCCCATGACCCGCGACCAGCGCGAAAAGCGCGCCGCGGAGTTGCTGGACATGTTCAATATCACGCGGCTTTCCCACCAGCCCGCCATGTTCCTCTCCGGCGGCGAACGCAGAAGGCTGGAGATCGCCCGGGCGCTCATCCTGAACCCCAAGTTCATCCTGCTCGACGAGCCCTTCGCCGGAATTGACCCTATTGCCGTCATCGACATTCAGGAGATCATCGCCGTGCTTAAAAAAATGGGCATCGGCATCCTTATTTCCGACCATAACGTGCGTGAGACATTGAATATTTGCGATCGCGCCTATCTCGTCTACGAGGGCATGGTCATTCTTGAGGGCAGCCCTGCGGAGATCGTGCAGGACAGCAAGGCCAGGAAGCTTTATCTTGGCGAGTCCTTCAGCCTATGATTTTTGTCTTTAAGCTGTAATCACAGCATTTTTTCAACATTTAAGCCGTGCGCACACATTATCCTTCAGTATTGTGGATTTACACAATAGCTGAAGGTTGGTACACTTTTTTCATGTGTGCGCTCATTTTAGGAAAAGTGCGTATCTTTGCGGGGTTATCAGAAAAAACTTGCACGACGTTTGTGGCTGTGGCACGATGAACCCGCGTCCAGCCCTTGGGGCTGGCAAAAAATCGGCGTTTTGAACGTCCGTTTTTCCGGAGGCAGCGGTTATCGACTATGGGTCTTGAGCTTCGCCAACAACTCAAGCTGACACAGCAGCTGGTGATGACGCCGCAGCTGCAGCAGGCCATCAAGCTTTTGCAGCTCTCACGGCTAGAACTGGTTGAAACCATTCAGCAGGAGCTGCTGGAGAACCCGTTTCTTGAAGAGCTTGACGCCGATGTCGTCGACACCGCCCCCTCCACCGACACCCTGGATGATTACGAGCCCGCCCACGCCGACCCGGAAAGCCGAGCCGACGAGGACCTTATGCGCACTGCGGACTGGGAGAACTATCTCGGCGAGTTCTCCAGCGTCACCAAGCAGTCCCTGGGCCGCGAGCTTGAAGTTCCGGAGGAAGGGCTTTCCTTCGAGGCGCGCCTGACCTCCAAGCCCAATCTTGACGGCCACCTTTCCTGGCAGATGCGCCTTTCCAATTTCTCCGACCGCGACCTTTGCATCGGCGAGATCATCATCGGCAATCTGGATTCCCGCGGGTATCTGCAAGCCACGCCAGATGAAATTTGCGAACAGCTGCCGCCGGAGACCACCCCTGCGGACGTGGAGTCCGTCATCCGGCGTATCCAGCGGCTCGACCCCATTGGCGTGGCCGCGCGCACCGTGCAGGAGTGCCTGCTTGTGCAGATAGAGGCGCTTCATTACGATCGCGACCCCATCCTGGTCTCCCTCGTGCGCGAGCATCTGGAGGATCTGGAGAAGCACCGCTACAAGCCGCTCACCAAGAAGTTCCGCATCAGCATGGAGGATCTGAAGGAGTATCTGGACGTTATCCAGAGTCTGGAGCCCATGCCCGGCGCGCATTTTTCCTCCAGCGACCCCCAGTTTGTGAGCCCGGACGTGTTTGTCCACAAGCTTGGGCAAGACTTCATTATCGTACTGAACGAGGACGGCTTCCCCCGCCTACAGCTCAACAGCTTCTATGTGGAGAACATTCAGGCCAAGAACTCCACGGAGAAGGAATATTTTCAGAACAAGGTCCGCAGCGCGGAGTGGCTCATGAAGAGTCTTTACCAGCGGCAGCGGACGCTGTACAAAGTCATGGAGAGCATAGTCCGGTTTCAGCGCGAGTTCTTCGAGCATGGCGTGACCAAGCTGAAACCGCTCATATTGAAGGAGGTGGCCGAGGACATCGGGATGCACGAGTCCACTGTGAGCCGCATAACCACGAGCAAGTATGTGGCCACGCCGCACGGCATCTATGAGCTCAAGTTCTTCTTCAACAGCGCGCTCGACCTCGACGACGGCACCCAGGTGGGCTCCGAATCCGTCAAGGCCCTCATCAAACAACTCATCAACGAGGAGAACCCAAAAAAACCACTCAGCGACGAGCAGATAGGCGAGATCCTCAAGCAGAAGTTGGAGGTGAACATAGCGAGGCGAACCGTGGCCAAGTACCGCACGGCCATGAGCATCGAGTCCTCCTCCAAGCGCAAGCAGGTCTTCTAAACAGGCGTCGCCCGCCTACAAGCCTTCCTGGAGGTATTGCATGAACATTTCTTTCGCCTTCAAGAATTTCGAACCCTCTGCCCACTTGAAGGAATATGCGTCTTCCCGGTTCGAGAAGATGGCCAAGTTCATTGGCGATACCGTTGAGACGGAGCTGCAGATCAGCCTGTCCGTTGAGAAGTTCCGCCACAAGGCGGATGTGGTTCTGCTTTCGGACAACCTGCATATTTCGGCCTACGAAGAGTCCGAGGACATGTACTCGACCATAGACCTGGTTCTGGACAAGCTGGAGGCGCAGCTCAAGCGCATGCGCGAGCGCGACAAGGAACGCCGCCGCGGCGGCACCCCCCGCGCCGCCCGCATGGATGTCATCAGCTTTTCCGACGAGCCCGGCAGCCACACGCCCACCATTAAGGACACGGACAACTTCGAGCCCAAGCCCATGCATGTGGAGGAAGCGGCCGAGCAGTTGGTGAGCAGGAAGTTTGAATTTTTGGTGTTCCGCAATGCGGACACCTCGCGCGTCAATGTAATCTATCGCACCAAGAACGGAGACTTCGGTCTCATCGACCCTGGAAACTAACGATGCGGCTAGACGAGTATCTTGACCGGGAACTGGTGCTGCCCGAGCTTGCCTCGACCACCAAGCCCGAAGTGCTGCGGGAGATGACGGAGGCCATAGCGTCCCGTCATCCCCATTTGGACGCCGATCTTGCCCTCTCGGTCCTTTTGGACCGGGAGGCCCTCGGCACCACTGGCATCGGCGACGGCGTCGCCATCCCTCACGGCAAGCTGCGCAATCTTGAGAACATCATCGTGCTTGTGGCGCGCAGCAAAATGGGCGTTGACTTTGAGGCGCTGGATTTCAAGCCGTGCTCCATCTTTTTCCTCGTGTTGGCGCCGGAGCAGATGACGGGCATACACCTGCGCATCCTTGCGCACATCTCGCGGCTCATCAAGGACGACTCCTTCCGCAAGGACTTCTTCGACGCGCCTGACCGCGACGCGCTGTTCAAGCTTCTGCATTCTTATTAGAGGGGCGCGAACGTGGCTGAGGCTCCGCAGGAATCGCTTACCGTCGTTGTGGTCACCGGGCTTTCGGGCTCGGGCAAGAGCACCGCGCTCAACGTGTTTGAGGACCTCGGGTATTTCTGCGTCGATGGCCTCCCCGCCGCCATGCTGCCCAAACTGGCGTCCCTGTTCCTCGGCAAAGACGCCAAACACCGCGGTTTGGCCATTGGCATGGACCTGCGCCAGCATGACTTCCTTGACCAGTGGATTGTCGCCGCGCAGGAGCTGGCCGCCAACGGCGTGACTCCCCGCGTGTTGTTTGTTGAAGCCAAGAACGACGTCATCATGCGCCGTTACGCCACCACCCGCCGGCCGCATCCGCTGGAGGGCGAGCTGGGCCTGGAGCAGGCGCTGGCCAAGGAGCGGGCCATGCTGGCCCCCTTGCGTCGCGACGCCGAGCTTGTGCTCGACACCAGCGAATACTCCATTCACGACCTGCGGCGCATGATTCAGGAACGCTTCATGGCCAAGGAGGCGGGCGGGCACGGCATGCGCGTGCATGTCATCTCCTTTGGCTTCAAGTACGGCGTCCCGGCCGAGGCCGACCTTGTGTTCGACCTGCGTTTTTTGCCCAATCCTTATTTTGTGCCCGAGCTTCGGCCCATGTCCGGCAAGGATGCTCCTGTGGCCGAGTACGTGCTTGAGAGCGAGCCCGGCCGAACGTTCAAGGGGAAATTTTTGGAGTTCCTGCAGTACATGCTGCCCCTTTACGCGGCGGAGGGCCGCTACCGCATCGCCGTCGCCATAGGCTGCACAGGCGGCCGCCACAGATCGGTCGCCCTGAGCGAGCTGCTCTTTGCGACCTTGCGCAGCGCCGGCTATTCCGTGACCCTGGAGCACCGGCACTTCAACCTGGGGTGACCCCCGGCGGAGTGCCAGAACCTGTGCGCGGCCCCTAGGCGCACGTGGGCGATATCATGGCGGACACAATCGAAGGACAGGCCGACAGCAAGCAGGTCGGCGTGCTCGTGGTGACCCACGGGACGTTTGGCGCGGCGCTGCTTGACGCTGGGCAGATGATCGTGGGACCGCAGCCGGCCGTGGAGTCCGTAAGCGTGGTCGTGTCACGCGGGGTTGACGAGATCCTGGCCGATCTCAAGGCCGCATTGGCCCGGTTGGAGCACGGCCTGGGCGTGCTGGTGCTGACGGACTTGTTCGGCGGCACGCCGACAACGTTGAGCCTTTCGTTGCGCAAGCTTGGCAACATTGAGGTGGTGGCCGGCGTGAATCTGCCCATGCTGCTCAAAGTGCTGCAAGGCAGGCAGGCCCCTCTTGCGGAGTTGGCCGCGCAGGCCAAGGCGGCGGGGCAGCAGGGCATTGTCGTTCCCGGCGAAATGCTGCGGAAAAAATCCTAGGAGATTGGCGCAGGTGTTCTGGGTTCGTGTGGATAACCGCCTCATCCACGGGCAGGTGGTGGAGGCCTGGGTGCCTTACATCGGGGCGAACAGCATTCTTGTGGGCAATGACGAACTGGCTGCGGACGAGCTCCAGCAGGAGATCATGTCGCTGGCCATTCCGAACAATGTGGAGAGCACCTTTTTGCCCATCGATGCATTGCCGGGCGACGCACGCTTGGCGCCGGCAAGCCGCGAGAACACGCTGCTCCTGTTTTCCACCTGCCTGGACGTGCGCCGCGCTTTTGAAAAGGGCCTGCGCGTGCCGGTGCTCAACATCGGCAATCTGCACTATGGCACCGGCAAGCGTCAGCTTTCGCCCAGCATTGCCCTTGGACCAGAGGACGAGGCCTGCCTGCGTTTTTTGCTGGAGCAGGGGGTTGAGCTGGATTTCCGCTGTGTGCCAAACGATCATGTCGCCGTGAGGTTCCCATAATGGAAACGAACATGACCGGTCCCATGTGGTTCGCCACGGTTGGTTTTTTTTTGCCCTGTTCTCCCAGTTCCGCTTTTCCATAAGCCTGGGGCTCGTCGAACGGCCGCTGGTCATCGGCCTGCTGTGGGGGCTTTTCGTCGGCCAGCTTGAAACCAGCCTGTTCGTCGCCATCTTTTATGAACTGCTCTGGCTCGACTTCATTCCCGTCGGCACCTTCATTCCCCCCAATATGACCGCGGCCTGCCTTACGGCGCTGGTCATCAGCAACTATTTCGGGCTCGACTCCCTGCCGCTTATTGCGCTGCCGCTCTTGTGCGGCCTGCCCATGGCCTGGCTTGGGGCCAAACTGGAGCGCGTCATGCGCGACAGGCTGAACCGTTCTTACGGCGGCGTGCTGCAATGGGTGCGTAAGCCGCTGGACGTGAACGTGCCGGGGCGGCTGCTCATGGGCAGTCTGGCCAGCAAAGTGCTTGCCAACTGGCTGTTTTTCTTTGTGGGCGCGGGCTGCCTGGCCCTGCTGACGCGTTTTGCCCTGGCGCACTACGGCCCGTTTCTCGCCTCGCTCAAGCTCTCCTGGTCCAACCTGCTTATTGCGGCAAGCGTGGGCGGTTTGCTCGCGCTGCGGTTGCGCAGCCTGTATCTTTCCATTGCCGCCGGCGCGGTAGCCCTCGGAATTTTGCGCATTATTGGCGTCTTCTGACTTGGCAAAGCCCATGTCTTGTGATAAATGGAACAATCGTCCGTAAGGAATGGACTTTTCTTGGCATACACATAATTTTGAGGAGGACTTTACATGGCTATTATCGTTTGCGGTCACAAAAATCCCGATTGCGACTCCATCACCGCCGCCATCGCCGTTGCCGATCTGCTGAGCAAGCGCGGTATGGAAGCCACCCCGGTCGCCCAGGGGCCCGCCACCCCGGACGCAGCCTTCGTGCTGAAGAAGTTCGGCCTGGCCGCTCCTGCTATTGAGACCGACGCCACCGGCAAGGACGTGGCCCTCGTTGACCACTCCGATTTGGCTCAGGCTCTCGACAACCTGGACAAGGGCAAGGTCGTGTGCATCGTCGACCACCACAAGCTGGGCGACGTGACCACCTCGAATCCGCTTGAGATCTGGGTCATGCCCGTCGGCTGCTCCGGCACGGTCATCAAGGCCATGTACGACTTCTACGGCATCGCCATCCCCAAGGCCATCGCCGGCGCCGTGCTTTGCGCCATCCTGAACGACACCGTGCTCTTCAAGTCCCCCACCTGCACCGATGCCGACAAGGCCGCCTGCGAGGCGCTGGCCAAGATCGCCGGCGTTGCCGACTACAAGGCGCTGGGCATGGAGATGCTGAAGATCAAGGGCTCCGTCGAGGGTATCCCCGCCAAGGACCTGATGAACCGCGACTACAAGGACTTTAACATGGGCGGCAAGAAGGTCGGCATCGGCCAGGTCGAAGTGCTCGACCTGACCCTGCTTGACAAGATCAAGCCCGCGCTCGTTGAAGAGTGCAAGAAGACCAAGGCTGACGGCCGTCACACCGTCATGCTGCTTCTCACCGACATCATGAAGGAAGGTTCCGAAATCCTCGTGGTTTCCGACGACGCCTCCCTGGTCGAGAAGGCCTTCGGCAGCAAGGTCGCCGGCCCCTTCAACTCCATGTGGATTGACGGCTGCATGAGCCGCAAGAAGCAGGTCGTTCCCCCCATGGAAAAGGCCTTTGCCTAACGTCCTCCTTTCCGCTTGATTCACTTGGGCGGGCTCCTTCGGGGGCTCGCCTTTTTTATGCCCTCGATCCGTCAGCATTCGTATCCACGCGGCGCGACCGGCCTTTTCCCCTTCAGCGTCGCGCTCCCCCCAGAGGAGAGGCCTCGCCCTCTGCGTGATGTGCCGGGTGCTGTTTCGCTTAGGCGTGTTGGCAACAAAAAAGCGCCCCGGTCTTTCGACCAGGGCGCTTGCGTTGCAGCAGAACGGGGAGCCTAAATCAGCCCGGCATTTTTTAAGACGGGCTTGAGCTGCTCCAGGTGCGCGGGTTCCATCGGCACCAGCGGCAGGCGGAACTCCAGGTCCATCTTGCCCATGAGGTGCGCGGCGGTTTTGACTGGGATGGGATTGGTCTCCAGGAACATGGCCCGATTGAGGGGCATCAGCTCCAGGTTGAGCGCCTGGGCGCGCGCGATGTCGCCCTTGAAAAAGGCTTGGCACATGCCGGCCATTTTGGCGGGCGTGATGTTGGACGTGACGGAGATGACGCCAGCGCCGCCCACGGCGAGCAGAGGCATGGCGGTGAAGTCGTCGCCGGAGAGTACGCAGAAATCGCGTCCGATGGCCTCAATGAGCTCGGTGCCTTGCCTGAGGTCGCCGGTGGCCTCTTTGCAGCCAATGACCTCGGGCACTTCCTTGACGATGCGCGCGATGGTCTTGGGCAGCACGTTTTGGCCGGTGCGCCCGGGCACGTTGTACAAAACGTATGGCATGGAGGCCTCGGCGGCCAGGGCCTTGAAGTGGGCCACCAGACCGTCGGGCGAGGGTTTGTTGTAGTAGGGGGTGATGATGAGCGCGGCGTCGGCCCCGGCCTCTTTGGCCATGGACACGAGCTCTATGGCCTCGCGGGTGTTGTTGGACCCGGCACCGGCGATGACGGGCACGCGGCCTTTGACCTGGTCCACGCAGATTTTGATGACCTCGCCTTGCTCCGTGTGGGAGAGGGTGGCCGCCTCGCCGGTGGTGCCACAGGGCACAACACCGTCAATGCCTTGCTCAATCTGCCATTCGATGAAGGCCCTGTAGGCCTCCTCGTCCACGGCGCCGTTTTTGAACGGCGTCACCAGTGCGGTAAACGCGCCGCGAAAGCTCATTCAATCCTCCTTCCTTAATCGGTGCCCATGGTCTGCATGAGCGTCAGCATCTGCGGCTCTTCCTGATACTGATCAGTGAGCCCGAAAAGGCTCATACGAATATTTTTCTCTTCCGTCCATTTAAATGTGGAATTGTGCTCCGGCCAAACGAGAATATCGATGCGCAGCACGGATTTCCCCTCAGCAAACGAACGCACCCAGGCGGTTTTGCCTCCGGCGGCGAGGACGCCTGTCTGGCCGATTCCTGGTCCGGAGCCAAGCAGGATGTCCGGCAGGTTGTTCTTGTCCGCCCGAGTGAGCAGCTCCTGCTCCTTCGAATAGCCCCAGGGGCTCATGACCACCACGAGCTTGCAGCTGGCCCGCAGCCGGTGCACCGCCATTTCCATCTGGTTGATGCGGCTCTCCGGCACGCGCGGGGCGGAGTAGGGCACCGGCGGCAGCAGAATGACCCCGATCCTGGGGCCGCCCTCGGCGTGCAGAATATGCTGCTCCAGGCGGTCTGATCCCTTCCAGGAGCTTCTGGGGCGCACGCCGGCCTTGGCAAGGGCCGCGCGTTCATCCGGGGTGACGAAGAGCAGATCATGGTGCAGGTGATCGAAGGCCGCCGCCACAAAGTTCAAGCGCTTGCGCGCTGGGGCAGGGGCAGGCAACTGCCGGGCAAATTCGTAGCCCCCGGCCAGAAAGTAGACCGGCGAATCTTTGGTTGCGTTTTTCTTGAACGCCTTTTGCGCGCTGACCCGCCGGGCCAGACCTCCAACGAGTTTCCCCCCTCACGTGGGGCAGGGGCGGATCTCGCCTTCGGTATTGGCGCAAAAAAGGAGGGTGAGCCGAGGCCCACCCGCCATGGCTTGCGCGGCAAACGCAAGAACCAGAAAAATCAAAAGGAAAAGGATTCGCCGCATGCTAATCGTTAATGAATTCCTTCAGCTCCTTGCCGGGGCGGAAGAAGGGCAGCCGCTTGGGATGCACCTCGACCACTGTT
>MNUQ01000060.1:14048-21750 GCA_001871085.1 Desulfovibrionaceae bacterium CG1_02_65_16 | reverse complement strand
TGCCCACGCAGAACGCGGCGCCGACAGCCAGTCCGGCCGTCAGCGGCACCTCCATTGAGGTTTCGCGCAAGGGGCAGGCTGCTGCCGCCGCGTCCGGCGCTTCCACCGTGCCGGCCACAGAGGTCCGGACGCCGGGCATGCAGCAGCTGGTCATCACCGCCAAGCCGGGCGAGGCCTGCTGGGTCGAGGTGATCGAGGGCGCGCGCCGCAAGACCCTGACTCTGAAAGACGGCGGCAGCACCCGGTTCGAGTTTTCAAGCAAGGCCAAGGTGCGCCTGGGCAATGCCGGCGGCGTGACGTTTCAGCTGAACGGCGCGCCGTATCCGTATCATGGCGACCGCGGCTCCACCGCCAATCTGGAGATAAGCGCGCACTAGCGCGGAGGGCGCATGGAGTTCACCGAAAAGGCCCTGGTGCTCCGGGTGGGCCGGTTTCGGGAAAACGATGTCTGGGTCAAGCTTTTTTGCGCGGGCCGTGGAGTCCTGACGGCCTTCGCCTTCGGTGGAAGCCGCAGCCGCAGGCGCTTTAGCGGCTGTCTCGATCAGCTTGTGCTGGCTTCATTCCGCGTTGAGGTGAGCCGTCGCGGCCCCTACAACGTGCTGCAGGAGGGCGTGTTGCTCAACGCCTTTCCTGGTCTGCGCGCGGATACGCGCAAGCTGGGGCTGGTGGCGCACTGTCTTAAATTTGTTGAGGCTGTGCAACTGGAATCCAGCGGGGCGCGCCCGGTTTTCGACCTGCTGCTGGAAACCCTGGTCACGCTTGAGTCCGGCGCGGTTGGCGCCGAGATGCTGCCGTTGCTCTTCAAGGCCAAGCTGACCTTTGAGCAGGGGCTGAAGCCGGACCTGGCCCTGTGCGTGCGCTGCGGCCGCCCGGCATGGGACCACGACTGCGCCGATGACATTGGACCGGCGCACCGGCTGGCCTTCTCCGTTGAGCGGGGCGGGCTGGTGTGCGGCCTGTGCGACGACGCCTCCGCCGAGCCGCTGTGTGCGGGTTCCGTGCGCGTGCTGGAGTGGATCGGCAAAAGCCGCCCGGCCGACTGGCCCAAGCTCTCGCTGGAGCCGGAGATGCGCCGGGAGCTTGGCCGCGTGGTCGACCGCTTTGTGGCCTGGCACCTGGGCCTGCGGTGGGAAAACGGGACGTATAGAAAAATCTAGGTTTCTGGAGATGATATGAACTTTCAAAACGTGATCCAAACCCTGCAGCGCTACTGGACGGACCGGGGCTGCGTCATGGTGCAGCCCATCGACATCGAATGCGGAGCGGGCACCTTCAATCCTTCCACGTTCTTCCGTGTCATTGGGCCGGAGCCGTGGAGCGTGTGCTATGTGGAGCCCTCCCGGCGGCCCACGGACGGCCGCTATGGCGAGAATCCCAACCGTTTGCAGCACTACTACCAGTTCCAGGTCATCCTGAAGCCCAGCCCGGACAACGTGCAGGACCTGTACCTCGACAGCCTGCGGGCGTTGGGCGTTGATCCCGCCGCCCACGACATCCGCTTTGTGGAGGACGACTGGGAGTCGCCCACCCTTGGCGCCTGGGGCCTGGGCTGGGAGGTGTGGCTCAACGGCATGGAGGTGACGCAGTTCACCTACTTCCAGCAGGTGGGCGGCATCGACCTGTTCCCCACCAGCGTGGAGATTACCTATGGTCTGGAGCGCATCTCCATGTATCTGCAGGAGAAGGAGAGCGTTTACGACCTGAAGTGGAACGACCGTGTGACCTACGGCGACGTGTACCATCAGAACGAAGTGGAGCAGTCGAAGTACAACTTCGAGCTTTCCGACGCCGCCATGCTGCTGGACCTGTTCAACAAGTTCGAGGGCGAGTGCAAGCGTCTGTGTGAGGCCGAGCTGCCCTGGCCCGCCTATGACTACTGCCTTAAGTGCTCGCACACCTTCAATCTGCTGGACGCGAGAGGGGCCATCTCCATCACTGAGCGCACCGCCTACATTGGACGCGTGCGCGCCCTGGCCTCGGCCGTCGCCGCCCTGTACGCCGCCCAGCGCGAGCGGATGGGCTACCCCATGCTGAAAACCGAAAAATAGTTGAGAGCGCCATATGTCTGAATTCATTCTGGAGATTGGCACCGAGGAAATGCCCGCGCGCTTTGTGCCCGGGCTTGGCGCGGAGCTTGAGGCGTTGTTCGTCAAGCTGCTCGCCGAGGCCCGCATTGACCATGCCGGCGTGCGCGCCTACGCCACCCCGCGTCGGCTTGTGGCGCATGTGTCCGGCTTGGCGCTGATTCAGCGTCTGGAGGAGGAGGTCGTCTCCGGCCCTCCGATCAAAATAGCCTACGCCGACGGCGTGCTCACCAAGGCTGGCGCAGGCTTCGCCAAAACGCAGGGCGTGGCCGAGGCCGACCTTTTTGTGCAGCAGACGCCCAAGGGCGAGTATCTGGCCGCGCGCAAGAAGGTTGGCGGCGGCAAAACGCTCGACATTCTGCCCGGGCTCTGCCTGAGCGCCTTCAAATCCCTCTCGTTCCCCAAGCGCATGAAGTGGGGCAGCCTGGAGTTCCTTTTCGGCCGCCCGCTGCGCTGGGTGCTGGCCTTGCTCGACGCCGACGTGGTGCCCATTGAGATCGCCGGGCTCGCCTCTGGCCGCGTGACCCATGGCCACCGCGTGCTGGGCCCCGGCCCCTGGACGATCGCCGCCGCAGGCGATTATTTCGACACCATCCGCGACAAGGCCAACGTTGTGCTCGACGCGTGCGAACGCCTGGAGTTGGTGCGCGCCGAGGGCGACAGGCTGGCCGCCGGGCTTGGCGGCGGCGTTGTGTGGGACGAGGGCCTGCTGCTGGAGGTGGCCAACCTTGTGGAGTACCCCCGGCCCATTCTGGGCGAGTTCGCCCGGCTGTACCTGGAGCTGCCCGCGCAGGTGCTGCTGACGAGCATGCAGCACCATCAAAAGAGCTTCGGCATCAGGGGGGCGGACGGCAATCTGCTGCCGTATTTCCTCACCACGCTGAACATTGAGCCCACCGACATGGCCGTGGTCAAAAAGGGCTGGGAGCGCGTGCTCAAGGCCCGGCTGGAGGACGCCCGCTTCTTCTGGGAGGCCGACCTCAAAACGCCCCTGGACGCTTGGCTGGCCAAGCTGGACAATGTGGTCTTCCTTGGCCCTCTGGGCAGCATGGGCGATAAGTCGCGCCGGCTGGAAAAGCTGTGCGCCAAGCTCGCCGCCGCATGCAGCCTGCCCGAGGCTGACATGGCGCGGGCAGGGCGTTTGGCCAAGGCCGACCTCATGAGCGAGATGGTTTATGAGTTCGACAGCCTGCAAGGCATCATGGGCGGCATTTACGCCCGCAAGAAGGGCGAAAGTGAGCTGGTGGCCCAGGCCGTGGCCGAGCAGTACCTGCCCGCGGGACCGGATTCTCCAGTGCCCGCCACGCTTTCCGGCGCGCTGCTCGCCATTGCGGACAAGGCCGATACGCTCGCCGGCTGCTTCGGCCTGGGCATGGTGCCCACCGGCGCGGCCGATCCCTACGCCCTGCGCCGCGCGGCCCTTGGCATCAGCCGCATCATCATGGAGCGCGGCCTCAGCCTCAAGCTCGACGAAGTGCTTGCCTGGGCCCAGGATGGGTTTGACAAGTCCGCTGGCTATGCGGGCGTGAAATGGAAGCTTGCGCCCGCGGACGCGCTCGCCAAGATGCTCGACTTCTTTGGCCAGCGCCTGCGCGCGCTCTTCGCCAGCGGCGAGGGCGCGGACAGCCGCGTCGCCGACGCGGCGCTGGGGGCCGGCTTCAACGACATCCGCACCCTCAAGGCCCGGTTCGACGCGCTCACCGCCTTCAGCAGGGAAAAGGACTTCGAGCAGGCCGTGCTCACCTTCAAGCGCGCGGCCAACATCATCCGCAAGCAGGGCGGGGAGACCGGGGCGGCGCTTTCGGGCTCCATCGACAAGAATCTGCTGGAGAACGAGGAGGAGCGCGTGCTCGCCTCGGCGCTGGCTGAGAGCGCGGAGCGCTTTGAGGAGTTGTGGGCGGCGGACGACTTCGCCGGGCTTTTCGCCATGCTGGGCGAGCTGCGGCCGGCCGTCGACGCTTTCTTTGACAATGTCATGGTCATGGCCGAGGATCCCGGCCTGCGCCAGAACCGCTTGAATCTGCTGCACACGTTGGTGGAGCGCCTGGGCCGTTTGGCGGATTTCAGCGCGCTGCAAGTCTAGGGGCGGCCGAAAACTGCTTGACAAGCATCGGCCCTTGTGGTTAAGCACCCTGTCTCGACCTAGCGGTCGGGATTGAACACAATAAAGAATCAGGAGAAAGAGCCTTGGCCAATCATACTTCCGCCTTGAAGAGATACCGTCAGAGCCTGAAGCGCCAGGCCCGTAACAAGGCCGTCAAAACCCGTATCAAGAACGTGGTGAAGGCCGTGCGCCAGGCTTTGGCCGAAAAGAGCGCGGAAAAGGCCACCGCCGCCCTGGCCAAGGCCAGCTCCGTGCTGGACAAGGCCGCCTCCAACAAGGTCATCCACTGGAAGAAGGCCGGCCGCTGCATCGCGCGCCTGCAGACCGCCATCAACAAGATGGAAGCCTAACACTTCTTCGTCCCGTTTGACGACAAAGCCCGCTGCGGAACTTCCGTAGCGGGCTTTTTGCGTTGGGGCGTGGCGGGTTAGTCTTTTCGGATGATGCCTGTTGCCCCGGCGATGCCCATGGAGGCGAGAAACCACCCCATGAGCACCTCGAACCAGTTGAACCACCACAGGCCCCGGCCCTCGGGGACGCTGGAGTTGGGCATCCAGTAGCGTTCCTGCTGTAGGTCGACGATGGGCAGCGCCACATCCAACGAGTAGATGAGCGGATTAAAGGCGGGATAGTTGGTGGAAAGCATGAGGCCCAGCGGTTGCGTGTTGTTGTCCAAATCCGTTTGATTTTGCTCGGGCGTTGCATACTTGTAGCTTGCAGATTGCGTCATCCCCTCGGGATAGGCATGTCCGAAAACCGCAGCTCCGAGGAGCCAGATCGCTGCAAGCCAGATAAGCGCAAAGTGCGGCTTGTAGCCATATCCGACGATGATGTCCTTGACCCACCACCAGAATCTTTTGCACGGTTCCTTGAAGTACAACTTCCAGGGCCTTGATGCTGTTTGAGCGGAGCTCCCTGGCCTCTTGCTCTTGATCCCGAGCTTGGCTCCGACCTCGCGCCAGTAGCTTTTGGACAAAATGCTGAGCCACTGCCGCAGCCTCGCCCGCTCCTTGGCTATACGGATATCGCGGGCAAAGCTGTCGTGCCCGGCGCGGTGGTACCACGCGGCAAGTTGTTCATATGGCTGTGTCTGAAAGCTTTCCTCCGGCTGTCGTTTGAGCCAAGCCAGTCTGGCGTTTGCCGTTGTCGGCGCAGCTCGCTGGATGCTTTCATACTCAAATCCGTCGAGGTGCAGCTTGCCGGGGCCGGGCCAGCTGTCCTCGCTGTCGCAGAGGCGGCCTATCTTTGCGCCGGAAAGGTCCAGCTCGCAGTTTTGCAGTGTAATGGCGCCTGTCGTAGTCAGATCATTGGCGATGTTGGCCCGGCAGAGGTCTATTTTACCCTGGACCGTCTGGGGCAAGAGCATGAGAGAATCTCCGAACGTGCAGCAAAAGGCATTTAAAGCACACCATTTTGTGGCGCAAAATTCTCCGCCAATGCAGTTGAAGTGACGATGCACTTCTGCGCTACGGAAATATACCTCCCCAATAGCTTGGAATCCATTATCAAGAAAAACGCGCCCGGCAATATTGGCGCAGCTTGCATATATGGCGTAGTTTGGAATGGCCAACGTCTTGTTGGGAATATTTATAAAACGCCCACCACGGCAGACGAGATCTCCAGAAATTTTGACTCCTGGCATCCGGACCTCTCCTCGAGCGAGAAAGCCGTCATCAAGGTCCACATCTCCGCCGATGCTCGCACCATCCATGCTTATGGCATCGCTGCCGAAATTTCTGAATCTGCCGCCGCTGCAATAAAGACTGCTCTTGATATTCGACCCGAGGAGTCGGACCTCGCCTCTGGCTCGAAACCCTTTGTTGAGGAATACACTCCCAGCAACAGCCGCACGGTCCAGGCTTAATGCGATACCGCTTGACCCTTGGAATGTTCCCCCGCTGCAGGATAGGCTGCCTGTGATGTTTGCGCCTAAAAGTTGTACGGCACCCTGTGTATGGAATCCCGTGGCGAACGATATCCCTTCGCATATAAGCTCATCTCCGCAAAGTGTGATTTCGGCTGCAGCGTAAAGCCGCGTGCCGTCCAGCAAAATCTGTCCATGAATCTCCGCGCCATAAAAATCAAGTAAACCGCTTATAGAACAACCAGCAACGCGGAGATTCCCTTTTACTTTTCCCAATCGAACGCTGAATCGAGGAAGACAGCAATTTACTAATTCAATTCCAAAGGGAACACTTGCCGAATCCAGGTCCAGCTGAGCGCTGAAAGTTGCATTCTCAATGCAAATTCCTTTGCGATGCACCAACGTTGTGGCTTGAGAATCGGTACACAGCCATTCCACTATTTGGGAACGCAAGGGGGCGCGTGGTGGCTCTGGGGCTTGCGCCAATACGGATCGCAAGGGGTTGGGGAGAGGCTGTTCGCCTCCTCGTGGGGTGAAGGGATCCCAACGCGCCAGATCTGCCACTTTGCCTGCGGCAACACAGTGCAACACCTCAAGATCTGCTTCGGTGAGATATGCGAATTCTCTTCTCGCCAACTCAAGCAGGCGTGCGGAATTGTCCGGCATAAGGATACTCCTTGCCGGGCATGTTAGCGGAAATATCGGCGAGATGAAAGAGGGTCGCCGCTAATCCACCCTATAGTGGCAGCCCAGGCTCTTGGTGTTACGCATGGCCGCCTGGGTGACGACATAGGCCGTCTGGCAGCCGTGGAACAGGTCGATGATGGGCTTGCTGATGGGCGTTTGCCGGTAGAAGTCGTGCATGTTTTTGGAGAGCGTGCGCAGGTCCTCAAACGCGCGGCGCAGCCGGGCGGTGGAGCGGATGATGCCCACGTAGTTCCACATGGTGTTGCGGATGGTCGCCCAGTCCTGCGCTATGAGCGCCGGGTCCTCGTTCTGGATGTCGCCGGGGTTCTGCCACTCGGGAATGGCGTCGGACAGCTTCTTGGTGAGCCGCCACTTGGCGCTCAGCCGCTTGGCGATGTCCTGCCCGGTGCTGTACCCCCAGAGCATGCCCTCCAGCAGCGAGGTGCTGGCCAGCCGGTTGGCCCCGTGCACGCCGGTGCAGGTGCATTCCCCGGCCGCGTACAGCCGCTCCAGCGTGGTGCGGCCGCGCGTATCAACCAGGATTCCGCCGCAGAAGAAGTGCGCCGCCGGCACCACGGGAATGGGCGTGTTGCGCATGTCTATGCCGAATTCCTGGCACTTGTTGTAAATGGTGGGGAAGCGTTCGGCCACGTCATCGTGCATGCCGCGCGTGGTGTCGAGGTACACGCAGTCCTCGCCGGTGCGCAGCATCTCGGCCATGATGGCCCGGGTGACGATGTCGCGCGGAGCCAGGTCGGCGCGCTGGTCGTACTTGGCCATAAAGGGCTCGCCCGCGCTGTTCACCAGCCGCGCCCCCTCGCCGCGCACCGCCTCGGAAATGAGGAAGCGCCGCTCGAAGCGCTTGGCTCCCTGATAAAAAGCCGTGGGGTGGAACTGCACGTATTCCAGGTTGTGCAGCTTGACGCCCGCGCGGTTGGCCATGGAGAGCCCGGAGCCGATGGC
>MNUQ01000060.1:0-14023 GCA_001871085.1 Desulfovibrionaceae bacterium CG1_02_65_16 | reverse complement strand
CGCCGGTGGCCAGCACGGTGAAGTCCGCCAGGATGACCTCGACCTTGTTGAGCAGCTCGTTGAACACGTACGCGCCCACACACTGGTTCATCAGATTGTACTTGAAGTCCAGGTGGGTGGCGTGGTGGTGGGTGGTGAGCAGGTCAATGGCCGTGCGCTTGGTGAGCACGCGGATGTTGGGCCGCTCGGCCACGGCGCGCGCCAGTTGTTGCATGATGGTGAGGCCGGTGTGGTCCTTGGCGTACAGAATGCGCGCGATGCTGTGCCCGCCCTCGCGGGTGAAGTACCAGTCGGCGCTGTCGCGGTGGGCGAAGGGCACGTGGTAGGCGTCGATGAGCGTTCTCTGCAGGACCTTGGGCCCCTTGTGGCACAGGTAACGCACGGCGCGCAGATAGTTCTGCTTCCAGCCGGCGGTGAGGATGTCCTTCTCCAGCTTGGCCGGGTCGTCCTCGGCGGAGTGGAACACAATGCCGCCCTGGGCCAGCTGGGTGTTGCAGGCGAAAAGATCCTCCCCGGCGGAAAGCAGGGTCACGTCCGCGCCGGAATCGGCCAGGGTGAGGGCGGTCATGGAGCCCGCGATGCCGGAGCCGATGACGAGCACGTCGGTCTTGAGACGAAAATCGTTCATTGCGGTCCTTTGGCCGGCCGCGTTGGGTCAGCCTTCTTCAAACGGCCTTGGACGGCGGCGTATTCACGCGTATTCACGCGTATTCACGCGCATTCATGTGCATCCGCGCGGCGCATCCAGCGCCCTTATTGCGTCAGGAGCAAATGTCGAGCATGCGGGTGAGCGCCACCCGCGCGTGCTCGGCCACGTCGTCGGCCAGGGTGAGGGGCGCGGCGTCATCAAGAGTGTCCAAAAGCTCGGCCAGGCGCAGTTCCGTTGTTTTGGCCATGTTGGTGCAGCGCATGGTCTTAATGGGCACAATGGTCTTGCCCTCGACCTTGTGCCGCTCGGCCAGGCGCAGCACCAGGTTCACCTCGGTGCCAACGGCGATTGTGGCGCCTTTGGGCGCTTGCGCGCAGTAGCGGATGATATGCGAGGTTGAGCCGGCGCTGTCCGCCGCGCGCACCACGGCGGGCGAGCATTCCGGGTGCACCACGACGCGCACGCCGGGCATGGCCCTGCGCACGGCCTCGATGTCCTGCTTTTTCAGCATGTGGTGGATGGCGCAGGTCCCCGGCCACAGCAGCAGCCGGGCGTAGGGGAGCTTCTTGGCGTCCACGGCCGGGGCTCCCCGCCGCAGGGATACCGTCAACCGTTCGCCGGTTGGGATGTTCAGCTGGTTCGCCGTGTTGGCCCCCAGGTGCTTGTCGGGCAGAAAGAGCACGGCGTCGCCTTGCCCCAGGGCCCATTCGAGCATGACGCGCGCGTTGGCCGAGGTGCACACGCTGCCGCCATACAGCCCGCAGATGGCTTTGACCTCCGCGCTGGAGTTCACGTAGGCCAGCGGGATGACGAGCCGGCCCTGGTCGCGTAGTTCGCCGAGCACCTCCTCCAGCCGGTTGGCGGGAGCCGTGTCGGCCATGGGGCAGGTGGCGTCGGCATGGGGAATGTGGATGCGTTGTCCGGGCCGGGCCAACGCCGCGGCCGACTCGGCCATGAAATACACGCCGCAGAACACCACGTGCTCGGCCGCGAGGCCGGGGATTTTGCGCGCCAGCTCCAGGCTGTCGCCCTGCACGTCCACGTGGCGGATGATGGAATCGGACTGGTAGTGGTGGCCCAGAATGGCGAGCCGACTGCCGAATTTCGCCCGCGCCGCCTCGATGCGCTCGTTTGGGGTCGTCATGGTGCGGTCCTTGCGCTCCTTGTCTCTCTAGAGTTTTTCTTGGGTATCTCTAGTCTTTGCCCTGTGTCTGCCGGATAGCTAGGCCAGCGCGCTTATGCGCATGCTCAAGTCCGCCACGGGAGCGGAGTGGGTGATGCGCCCCACGGAGACGAAATCCGGCCCGGCTGCGCCTATGGCCGCAATGGTCTCCAAATTCACGCCACCGCTGGCCTCGGTCTCAATGCCTGCCGGCACGCGGGCGAGGGCTGCGCGCAGCATCTCCAGGCTCATGTTGTCGAACATGACGCGGTGGACGCGGCAGGCCACGGCCTGATCGACCTCGTCCAGGCTGCGGCACTCCACCTCAATGGGCGGACAATCCGTCCCGTAGGCCGCGCGCAGTTTGTCCACGGCGGGCTTTATGCCGCCCGCGCGGTCTATGTGGTTGTCCTTGATCATGAGCATTTGGGAAAGGTTGAGGCGGTGGTTTTTTGCGCCGCCCACAAGCACGGCGTATTTTTCAGGATAGCGCAGTCCGGGCAGCGTCTTGCGCGTGTCGAGCAACGTGGTGCGTGTGCCTTTGAGCGCCTCCACGTACTTGGCCGTGAGCGTGGCGACGCCGGACAGATGGCAGAGATAGTTCAAAATAACGCGCTCTGTGCGCAGCAGGTGTGTGGCCGGACCCTGGATGGCGGCCACGAGCGTGCCCGGCGACACGCGGTCGCCCTCGTCCACATTGAGCATGTGCTGGAACTCGCAGCCGGCGAATTCCAGAATGAGCGGGATGAGCGGCAGCCCGGCGATGACCGCGTGGTCCTTGGCCACGATGTGCGCCTGGGCGAGGTCCTTGTCGGTGAAGATGCCCTGGCTGGTCATATCCTTGCCGTCCTCGGACAGGGCGATGCGGATGCCGGCGAGCAGGAAGAGCTTGGCCTCGGCCTTGAAGAATGTGTCGAAGAGCGTTGTGGAGTCGGAAGCTGTGGCGGACATGTGCCTTTCCTTGCATGAAGTGCCGGCGCGGGTTGCTGCCGGCCGAAATCGTTGCAGGGAAGCTACAGGACGAGCACGCCCGCGTCAACGCCGTGCGCCCGGCCTCTTCCCCTAGCTGCCGCCGACGGGCAGCGTGAGCACCGGCATGGTCTTGGGTGGGTCGGCCGATTGCAGTGAGAAGATGTTCATCAACAGTTGAAACACCTCCTTGGAGCGCGTGTCATCGTTGCTGATGGCGTACCATATGTCCTCGTGGCGCACGGCGACATAGGCGTCGGCGGGGCGTTCCCTGCTGGCGTTGATGGCGCACAGGCCGGAGAACTGCGAGCGCAGGTCGACCGCCCGACCGGCGGCCGCGTGCTCCTTGGGGATGAGGATGGCCTGGGCCACGTAGTCGATGGCGCGCAAGCAGTTGCGCAGGCGCAGCGGCACAATGGGCAGGCCGTCGGCCTCGCGGCCGACGTTGCGCAGCATGTTGGCGGGCACCAACTTGAAGGTGGCGTGGCGGCGGCCGTCCTTGCCGTGCTGGATGTCCAGGTTGTAGCCGATGAGGTGCTGCACGGTCTGCGCCTCGTCCTCGTCGACGAAGTCCATGCGCATGATCGTGGCTGTGGCGTTGTCGTTGAGGCCGACCTTGAGGATATCCAGGTCGCCGCGGTTGTCGATGTGCTTGATGATCGAGGTGAGCTTGAGGAAGCGGGCGTGGTGCTCGGGCATGAAGCCCCGGTGCGCGTCGTAGGTGTGGTCGATGGTGCCGAAGCGGGCGAAGAGGATGGGCATGAGGTAGCCGATGTCCCACCCGGCCTTGTACAGGGTGATGAAGCGGTCGAAGTCCATATCGGCCAGAAACTGCTGTGCGTAGGCCTGCCCCTGGTAGGCTGTGTAGGTGACGGTGGGCGAGTCGCTGTACTGGCCGGAGAAGGTCGGCGTGTAGATATTGTATGCGCCGTTGGTGACGCTGTGGTGCTCGGGCAACGTGGCGGAGAGCCCGCCGGAAAGGTTGTAGCTGAAGCTGGAGGCCACAGAACCGACCTGCAGAAACAGCGGCTGCTCGAAGTACTTCATGCGCACGAGGTTCAGCAGCATTTCCTCGTTGTTCGACTGCTCGATGGCCATGTTGTAGTCGATGCGCGCGAGCGGCAGCTTCGCCGGGCCGAGGCCGAAGCCGCTGGCGCAGGCGTAAAGCAGAAACGGCGTTGCGAACGCGAGAAGGCGGGCGGTGAGGGCGGCGATGCGGCGCATTGCGCGGGCTCCTGGCTTTGGTGAAACGCGACCCGCCCTGTGTACGCGTGTCGGTTCCGCCCGGCAAGAGCTGGGGCGCGTCGGCCGCCCCGAGGCTATTTGAGGAGATCGCGGTCGCCGTAGACCTGCGGCTGTCCGCGGGGATTGGCGATGCGGTGGGGGCTGGTTCCCAGGCTGGTGCGCACGCTGGGCGTCATGCCCGCGTTGCCCGCGGGCCTGGGCAGCATGGCGCGGGTGCTGCGGTTCAGCGGCGCCACCCAGCTATGCGCGGCCATGATCTGGCCGCCAGCCAGGGCGGTGACCTTGGCGGTGATGTAGATGACCCGTCCGGCCACGAAATAGTCGCCGGAGAGCAGGCAGGCCTGGGGCGGCTGATCCATGTCGCGTTCGGCCTGCGCCTTGGCCAGCTTTTCCTGTGGAGTGCGCGGGTCGATGTCGTTGGTCAGCAGCGGATTCGGCCCTTCGTCCTTGATCAGCCGGGGCTTGCCGGCGGTGACGCGGAAGTTGCGCATGGCCAGCCGCGCGGCCACCTGCTCGGCGACCAGCGCGCCGAAGGGCGCGGCGTCGTTCATGTCCACGCGGTTGGTGAAGTTTTCGTAGTAAATAGGCGAATTCTTGTTCAGCGCGGGCGAGAACATGCCCATCATCGTGTCGGCGGCGTCGTAATTGATGCTGGTCAGCGGGGTGTCGTCATCGTTGAAGAATGCGCTGGAGGTCGGCGTGGTGCCAAGCACGTCATCCTTGGCGTCCACCACGGTGCGCTTGAGGGTGGAGTAGTACGACGTGGGAGCGCTGCCGCAGCCGCAAAGCAGCAGGCCCGCCAGGAGCGCCAGCGTCGCGGAAACCAGGGTGTGTGATGTTGTGTTCATTGTTTGCCATTACGGCGGCGCGGGTTGTGGGGGAGAATCAAAGGGGCGCGCTGCCGGGTCTGCTATGCGTATCGTACCGGATGTGGAAAAACTTTATGACGCTATTCCGTCGCCGTCCAGCCCGCGTCGTTTCCCTTGGCGGCCGTGGCCTCCAGCAGCCGCGCCATGTCCGCGGCGGCGCGGCCCGCCGCGCGCAGCACCCCGGCGTGGCTTATGGCCGCCATGCTGTCCGGCGTGTTTTTGTTGGTCAGGCAGCTGATGCCGAGCAAGCGCAAGCCCATGTGCCGCGCGGCAATGGCCTCCAGAACAGTGGACATCCCTATGGCGTCCGCGCCAAGCTGTCGATAAGCTCTTGTCTCGGCCGGGGTCTCCAGGCTGGGGCCGGGAATCTGGATGTAGACGCCGCGCTCCACGCCAAGACCCAGGGCCAGGGCCGCGCGCCGGGCGCTGTCGAGTAGATGGGGGCACCAGGCCTGGCTCATGTCGGGAAAGCGCGGTCCGAAGGCGGCGATGTTCGGCCCGGTGAGCGGATTTTGTCCGGTCATGTTGATGTGGTCGGTGATGAGCATGAGAGCGCCCGCCTCAAAGCGCGGATTCAGCGCGCCGGCGGCATTGGTGAGCACCAGCGCCTCCACGCCCAAGGCTCCGAGCACGCGCACCGGCAGACAGACCTCCTGGGGCGTGTGGCCTTCGTAAAGATGAGAGCGGCCGCACAGGGCCAGCACTGGCCGATCGCCGAGAATGCCGGCGCGCAGAAAGCCTCCGTGCCCGTCCACCGTGGGTTCGGGCAGGCCGGGGATGTCCGCGTAAGGGATGTCCACCGCCCTTGCTATGGCCTCGGCCACGGGGGTAAGCCCGGACCCGAGCACGAGGCCCCAGGTTCGCGCTTGAATAATGCCCAGCTTTTCGCGTATGTGTCGGGCAGCATGGTCGATGGTGTCTCGGTGGTTCACGTGTTGTTCCTGTGGTTCGGAGTTTCGGCCGTGCGCAACTCCTACCGCATCCGGCCTTCACATTACAAGCCAGGGAAGGCGCGTCTATGGATTTCGCAACGCTGTTAGGTCTCATCTCCGGCTTGGCGCTGGTGGTAGCGGCCATCATCATGGGCGGCGATCTGAGTCTTTTTATGGACCTGCCGTCGATGATGATCGTCTTTGGCGGCACCTTCGGCACCATTTTTGTGGCCTTTCCGTTCGAGGAGGTCAGCCAGGCCCTGGGCGCGGGCTTCAAGGCCTTCGCCTCACGCAAGGTGCAGGTGCGCGAGGTCGTCAACATCATGGTCAAAATCGCGGAAATCAGCCGACGCGAGGGGCTCATTGCCCTGGAGCACGTGAAAACCGAAAACATGGTGCTTAAAAAGGCCTGCCAGCTTATCGCCGACAACGCCGACCCCGCCCTCATCCGCAGCACGCTGGCCATCGAGATCACCTCCATGAAGCGCCGCCACAAGGTCGGTGAGGAGGTTTTCAAGCGCCTGGGCAGTCTCGCCCCTTCCTTCGGCATGATAGGCACCCTCATCGGCCTGGTGCAAATGCTGGCCAACCTCACCGATCCCAAGAGCATCGGCCCGGCCATGGCCGTCGCCATCATCACCACCTTCTACGGCTCCATTTTGGGCACGGTCATTTTTTTGCCCATCGCCACCAAGTTGAAGGCCCGCACCCTGCAGGAGGTGCTGCACCTGGAGATCATCTTCGAGGGCGCAAAGTGCATTCTTGAGAACAACAATCCCATGTTGGTGCACGAGAAGCTTTCATCCTTCCTGGCCCCGCAGGAACGGAGGGTCAGATAGCCATGTCCGACGAATACGAGATTGAAAGCGACGAGGAAGAAAGCGATTCCCAGGAATGGTTGATAACCTTCGCGGATCTGACCATGCTTCTGCTGGTCTTCTTCATCATGCTGTACGCCATGTCCACGCCGGACACCAAAAAAATCGAATCGACGCTGCAATCCGTCACCGCCGCCTTGAATGGCAAGGAAAGCAAGCTCGCCACCAGCACCATCAGTCGTGAGGAGGCCGGCATCATCCTTGACCAGGTGTTGATGCAGAAGCAGATCCTCGCCGCCCAGCAGAAGGTGTTTGCGGACGTGAAGTACCTGCAGACCAAAAAGGGGCTTGAGGGGCTGGTTGGGGCCAACTTCGAGGACGGCGTCATCACCATCCGCGCCCCGGGCGATGTGCTCTTCGCCCCCGGCGAGGTGACGCTGACCGAGAAGGGGCGCGCCATCATTATGGAGATGAAGGACTTTTTCACCCAGCACCCGGATCAGACCATCAACATCCGCGGCTATACCGATGACCGGCAGCCGGTGGCGGGCTCGCGCTTCCGCGACAACTGGGAGGTCTCGTCCCTGCGGGCGGTGAACGTGCTGCGCCTGCTGATGCAGATGGGCATTGAGCCCAAGCGGCTCACCTCCACGGGGTTGGCGGACCTCAACCCGCTGTACCCGAACACCACGGACGAATACCGCGCCCAAAACCGGCGGGTTGAATTCGTGCTGGAAAAGCGCGTCTCCGGGAAGTAGGATATAACCAAGCGCGGCGGGCTGCGCCGCAGGCATGACAGCAAGCGTCGGGGGTGCTCATGGAGTTCGACATCAAGATGGACGGCGACGACAAGCTGCGGCAAGCTTTCAGAACCCGCGTGCCCGGGCTTGACGTGCGTGTGGTGACCAAGGCTGGTCCACAGGATTTCGGCGTGCTCGACATCAGCGCGACGGGGTTTGCTTTTTCCGACATTCCCCGCAACTACAGCCTGGGCATGATTCTCTCCTTTGATTTGCTGCTGGGCAAGCGCCTGTTCCTGGGCGACCTTAAGGCCAAGGTCATGCGCGTTATCGAGCAGAAGAGCATCATCGGCTGTAATTTCGAGGCGATGGAGCGCCGCCAGGAAATCAAGCTCGACAAGCTTGTGCTTGAGGTGCAAAAGCGCCTCATCGAACTGCGCAAGGCCAAGCGCGAAGCCGCCGGCTAAGACGACGGAGCCACGTGCCGCAGCACAAAATACTTATCGCCAACCGCGGCGAAATAGCCATGCGCATCTTGTCCGCCTGTGTGCGGCTGGGGCACGGCTTCGTCTGCGTCTACACCGAGGCCGACGCGGCCTCCGGGCATGTGCGTCTGGCGCGCGAGCAGGGCGGAGAGGGGAGCCTCCGGCGCATCCGCTCCTATCAGGACGCCAGCGAAATCTTCGCCGTGGCCGACGCCACAAACGCCACTGCGGTGCACCCCGGCTACGGCTTTTTCGCGGAGGATTTCCGCTTCGCTCGCCGGGCGGAAACGCGCGACAGGCCGCTGGTCTTCATCGGACCCTCCTGGGGCGTCATCCGCGACCTGGGCGACAAGATCAACACCAAGCGCATAGCGCGCAGCCTCGGCGTGCCCACCATTCCGGGTTCGGACCGGCCCATTTTTGACGAAATGGAGGCGGTGGAGCTGGCGCTGACCATTTTCGCCTTCCAGCGGGAGCAGGGCATAGCCGAGGGCTGCGTGCTGGTGAAGGCCAGCGCCGGCGGCGGCGGCATGGGCATTGAGGAGGTCTACGACCTGGACGCCTTCCGCTCGGCCTACCGGCGCATACGCAACTACGCCAAACGCAATTTGAGCGACGAGGGCGTGCTCATCGAGCAGCGCATCTTCGACTTCAACCACCTGGAGGTGCAGGTGGCGGGCGAGCGCGGCGGCAAAAACGCCGTGCACTTCGGTACGCGCAACTGCTCCGTGCAGAGCCTGGGCCGTCAGAAACGTATCGAGGTTGCGCCGGGCTTCGACGCCGCGAGCATTGAGTACGCCTTTGACGCCGGCCGCGTGCTGGACGCCATCACCAGCCATTCCGTGAACATGGCGCTGGCCGTTGGCTACGACAACGTGGGCACCTGGGAGTGGATTGTGACGCCGAAAGGCGAGCCGTTTTTGATGGAGGTCAACACGCGCATTCAGGTTGAGAACGGCGTGTCCGGCGTCATTTCGCGTCTGCGCGGCGCGGACCGCGGGGAGGCGCGCGTGGACATCATCGCCGAGCAGCTGCGCCTGGGCCTGGGCGAACCGCTGGGCTATACGCAGGCCGACGTCTCCTTCTCCGGCGTGGGCATAGAGTACCGCGTCATCGCCGAGGACCCGTCCAACCGCTTTACGCCCTGCCTGGGCCGCATTGAGCGTTTTTCCTGGCGGCCGGAGCCCTGGCTGGCCGTCTCCACGCAGGTGCCCACCGCGGTTACCGGCGAGCCCTACGACATCCCCATGGATTACGATCCCAATCTGGCGCTGGCCATCATCTGGGGCGCGGATCTGCGCGAGGCCCGAGCGCGCGGCGAGGCTTTTCTCGACGGTCTGGTCCTAGAGGGCGCGGATGCTTCCGGCGCGCCGCTGGCCACCAACGTGGCGTTTCTGCGCGCGCGCACGCAAACCCTGCTGCACTTTTAGGCTGGCCCGAGATGGATATCGACAAGCGCACCCAGCAGCTGGCCGCCCGGCTTTCCTACATCCGCGACATCTTCGGCCCGCGCGAGAACGCCTCGGTGGCGCTCTTGAAGCACCGCCTGGAGGAATTTCTCACATGCGCGCCGGGGTACGGCATGCGCGAGCTGCAGGTGCAGGTGGGCCGGCTGGAGGAGTTGTTTTCCCTGTTGGAGGGCAAGCTGGAGGGCGAGCTTTCGCCCATGGACCGCGTGCGCATTGTGCGGCACCCCCAGCGCATCAGCCTCAAGGACATTTTGGAGAACGTGTACGACAACTACACGGAGATTGGCGGCCAGGACGAGTGGAGCATCGATCCCGGCATGCTCATCGCGCGGGCCACCATCGCCCGGCGCATGGGCAAGCAGACCGTGCACCAGCCGGTCATGGTCATCGGCCAGGAGAAAGGTCACGGACAGGAGTTCCGCAACGGCGGGTCCATCAAGCCCTGGGGCAATGCCAACGCGCTGTTCTACATGCGCGTGGCCGAAACCGAGAACATCCCCATCCACACCTATGTGTTCACCCCCGGCGCCTTCCCCGTGGAGGACTATCCCGGCGCGGCCCAGCAGATCGCCAGGAACCTGTACGTCATGGCCGGGCTCAAGGTTCCGGTGGTGGCCGTGTTCAGCGAGGGCGGCAGCGGCGGGGCCGAGGCCATAGCGCTGGCCGACAAGCGGCTCATGCTGTCCCATGGCTATTATTCCGTCATCTCGCCCGAGGGCGCGGCGGCCATTGAGGGCGGTCTCAAAAACAAGGCCACGCCGGAGCTCATTGAGCGCTGCGCCGAGCGGTTGAACATCACCGCCGAGGACAACCTGCGCCTGGGGTTCATCGACCGCGTGATACAGGAGCCGCCCCTTGGCGCCCGGCCGGATAACTACGAGTTTTTTCGCTCCCTCCGGCGCGAGGTCATCCGCGCCACGGACGAGGTGGTGCACGGTGCGCAGGGGCTGGGTCCGCTGCGCGCGCTGGCCATGCGCCGCTCCAAGGTCGGCATGGACCCGCAGGACATCTTCGTGCGCTGGTCGCTGCGCTCCGGCGCGCGCGATGGCTTGGTGGCCCGGCGCTACGCCAAGTTCCGCGCTATGAGCAAAAGCGCCCTGCGCGACAACCGCACCATCGGTACGCGCCTGGCCGTGGGGTTGGCGCGTGTTCTCTGGCAGGTGCACAGCCTGCTGCGTCATGATATTTTCGCCAAGTACAAGCGCCGGCTTTCCGGCCTGCTGGAGCAGTGGGAGGCGGAGCTGCGGGCCCTGGGCCTGGGGCTGGGCTCGCTGCTGGGACGAGACGGCTCCGGGACACGGCTCGGCGTGCCCAAGGAGGCCCTCTCGCGCCTCACCAGCCTTTCCTGCCCGGAGGAAGGGGCCTGCCGCACGGAGGATGCCTGGGTCTATGTAAGCCCTAAAAGCCGGGAGGACCGCACCGTGACCTGCCCCAACGCGGCAAGCCATGGCTGCCAGGATCTCTGGGCCCCGGATCTTTATGGCGAGTTCGCCGGGGTGTGCTCCCACTGCGGGCACCATTTCCCCATGGAGTTCCAGTGGTATTTGTACAACGTGTTCGACTTCGCCCACGCCTACGAGTTCAACGCCGAGCTTGAGTCCGGCAACCCTTTGCATTATGAGGGCTTTGACTTGAAACTGGCCGAGGCCAAACGCGCCACCGGGCTGGGCAGCTCGTGCATCACCTTTGAGACGCGCATGCAGGGGATAGCCGTCGTGGTGGCTGTGCTGGTGAATCCCTTCCGGGGCGGCACAGTGGGCGCGGCCGAGGGCGAAAAGCTCATCCGCGCCATAGAGCGCGCGCGCATCAAGCGCATGCCGTTTTTCATGTATTCGCACGGCACGGCGGGCATCCGTATTCAGGAGGGCACCTGCGGGGTCATCCAAATGCCCCGCGTGACCATGGCCGTGCGCCGGTACATCGATGCCGGCGGGTTGTACCTGGTGCTGTACGACACCAACTCGTACGCCGGGCCGGTGGCCAGCTTTCTGGGCTGCTCGCCGTACCAGTTCGCGGTGCGCTCCTCGAACCTTGGCTTCGCCGGGCCGGGCGTCATCCGCGAGACAACGGGCGTCATCGTGCCGCCCAAATATCACAGGGCCTTCTCGGCCTTGTCGCGCGGGCACATTCAGGGTATTTGGGATCGGCGCGACTTGAGGAAGAACCTGCATCAGGCCCTGCTGACCATGGGCGGCAGCAATCTTTATTACCGCTGAAGAAAAGGAACAGACCTTGCTGAACGTTAAGGAAATGCTTGAGGAATTGAAGGCCTCCCCCTACGAGGAGATCGAGGTCGTCACCCCGCACACCGGCGTTATCCAGTTCGTGGGCTTGAAGGCGGGCGACCGTGTTGCGGGACCTGGCGGCAAGTGGAATGAAAAGCCCGGCAGCGTTCTGGCCACCCTCACCCGCGAAAAGAACAAGAAGAACATCTGCGCCACCCAGAAGGGCGTGGTCACGGACATCGCCGCCGACCTCGAAGGCCAGTTCGTTGAGGCCGGCGTGCGCCTGCTCACCATTCGCCACTTTCTCTCCAAGGACGAGGTCATCGCCCGCATCCTCAAAAAGGCGCTGTACCTGTTCTGCGCCCCGGAGCGCGCCAAGTACTACTTCGTCCCCGAGATCGACGGCAAGATCAAGGCCGGCGGCGAGCAGTCCGTCAAGCCGCGCGACGGCATGGAGATGTTCATCGTCTCGCGCATGAAGCGTGAAACCCCGCTGGCCTATTCCGGTCCCGAGGGCATCATCTACGCCGTGTACTTCCAGCAGGGCGACAACGTCGACGGCGGACAGCCCCTCATCGGCGTGTGCCAGGAATCCCAGCTCACCCTCATCCAGGACGTGGTGAACCGCGTGCAGGGCGAGTGGGAGGAGCAGGACTAGATGGGTAAAACGCTGCAAATCCGCGTCTCCGCCTGGACATTTGATCCGGCCGAGGTGGAGAGGCGCTGGCCGCGCCTCGTCGCGCTGGGCTTCAGCCCGCCCGTGCTGCTCAAGCAGGAGCGCGGCGTTCTGGAGCTTACCGACAATCTGGTGGACCGGCACGGCATGGGCGTGTTGCCCAAGAACGCGCAGGCCGCTCTTGCCGAGCCCGTCAAACGCCTGGGGGCTGCGCGCGAACGTCTCACCGCCGCCTTGGCCGAATGGAACGCCCGCGCCGCCAACACAGCCACCGATGCTATTGAGGAAGCCCTTGATGACGCCGAGCAGGAGGCCCGCAAGCTCAGCAGCGTGCCTGGACTCGATGATTGACCTGTGCTAACGCCTGTTTATCCGCAGAATATTTCCGCAAAGGAGCGATATTATGGCTGGCAGTCTGAATAAAGTTATTCTCGTCGGACACTTGGGGCAAGACCCGAAAATTTCCTACACCCAGTCCGGCCAGCCCGTGGCCAACCTGCGTATGGCCACCAGCGAGCGCTTCAAGGACAAGCAGGGCCAGTGGACCGACCGCACCGAATGGCACACCGTTGTCGCCTGGGGCAAGGACGCCGAGTTCTGCAGCAACTACCTCGCCAAGGGTGCGCTTATCATGATTGAAGGCCGCTTGCAGACCCGCAAGTGGCAGGACAAGGAAGGCCAGGACCGCTACTCCACCGAGGTGGTCGCCAACCGCGTGCAATCCCTTGGCAGCCGTCAGCAGAGCGAGGGGGCAGGCTCCAGCGGCATGCGCCCCCAGGGCGGCATGCAGCCGCAAGGCGGTCGCCCGGCGCAGCCGCCTCAGCGAGGCGGCGGCAATCCGTCTGCCCAGGAGGAGGAAGACCTTGGACCGGCGTTCCCGTCCGAGGCCAGCGGCATGGACGACGTGCCGTTCTAGCAGTGTTTTCTCCAACCGGGGGCAGTGGCCGTCGCCGCGCTTCCGGGTATGATGCCAGAAGAAAGTCCCGGGCGTTTGCTTTGGGACTTTTTTGTGCCCGATCGGTAGCGAAGTTGAGGGAATCCTTTGCCCCTGCGCCGGGTTCATCCGCCGCTGCCAATACTGGCGGCTTTCGTCTGGAGGGGCGGTGGTGTCCTCTCCATGTCCTCCCAACGGGTCAACCGCGTGCCTTGCCCGGCATGACGCGCCGCCAACGTTCGCGCGCACCTGCCAGCCACTATGCGCAGACTGAGGACTCGGGCCAGCGACACAGGCGGGACCAGCGTCACAAAGGCGCTGTGCGCCGCGTGCACCCGGGATGGCGGGGAGCATGCTCGCCACTCTCATGACAAAGAAGAGCCCCCGCCGGGGCAGCAAGCATCGGCGAGGGCTCGATCCCACAGAAGCCGGACGCGCGGGGCACTACTTCCGCGAGCCAAGCGCCTGGGGGAGATTTGTTGCCGTCTACGCCACCATTCCCCCGTTACTGCTTTGCCGCCAAGCTTGGCCGCGGGCGCGGGGCCGTCCTGTGGTTTGCACTGCCGGGCTCATGCTTTTTCCCCCGTGTCCTTCGGTTCAGGACGGCGTTTGGTCGGTCTTGAAAATTGGGCTTATCGGTTGCGTTATCCTGAAGAGGCAAAAGTTGGGCCATGTCTGTAATATGCTGAAAGTAAAATAGAAAATGCTGAATTTTGCAGGGTGGGGTGCGCAGGGTGGCCAGTTATGTAAAATTTTAGTAAAAATTTTTGGGCTGCGCAATGGCTTTTGGTGCGATGCTATGTAGCATAAAAATCTTAATTAATTGTAATATACATTTTTGTACGTCAAA
>MNUQ01000090.1:1154-15379 GCA_001871085.1 Desulfovibrionaceae bacterium CG1_02_65_16 | reverse complement strand
GGCCATCGCCTTTCTTTTCTTACAAAAAGCAAGCGGGTTCCCTGTCGTCCGCGACAGGGAACCCGCTTGCGCATGGGGAGTCCAGAGGGCGAACGCCCTTTGGCGGGGGCCGGGGCGGAGCCCCGGTTGCCTCTAAACTTCCTTGAACGAAATGGGCGCGCTGAGGATTTTCTTCACCGGGCAGCCGGCCACGGCGTGCATGAGGGTCTCGCGCTGCTCGGCGGTGATGTGGCCCTTGAAGTCGATGTGATACTCGAAAACGGTCTCCTGCTTGTTCTCCTGGTTTATCTTCACCGTGGTCTCCACGCCGTCCAGGGAAATGCCGCGGGCCTCCGCGGCAACGCGCAGGACGATGGCGATGCAGGAGCCGAGGGCGGCCTCCAACAGCTGGGGAGGTTTGAACCCGTCAGCCTTTCCGCCCATTTCAACAGGCGCGTCGGCCACGCTTTCGTGCTTGCCGTCGCTGAAGCTGGTGAGAAATTTGCCGGGCATGCTTTTGCTGGTGATCATGGCTGCTCCTTGTGGTGTTGTGATGGCGGGATGCGCCGGGGCAGGGAAGCCCTGCACGTTTTTGCCGTTTTTAGCCTAGAAGTTCGTTTATAGATTTGCAAGGCCTTGAGGTGTTTGAATCACTCCCCCGTTGTTTCGGCCGGGGGCAGCAGCGTGTTTTGCGCGGCTTGCCGCAGGGCCTTGGTCAATGCGGCGAGGAGCGCGGAAGGGATGTTCCAGCAGTGCCAGTAGAGCGGCACGTCCATGGGCGCGCTTGGCGAAAGGTCCAGCAGACGGCCTTCGGCGAGCAGAGCGGCGGCTTGCAGGTGCGGCACGAGCCCGTAGCCAGCGGCCCCGGCCACAAAATCCACAAAACGCTCGGAATCGGGCACGTGGTGACGCGGGGCCTCGCGCGGGCTTTCGCCAAGTGTGGCCTCAAGAAAGCGGTCGTGCACCGTGTCGCGCCGGTTGAAAACCACGGCCGGGGCCTGGCGCGCGGCGTCAAGCCCGAACCCGTCGGGAAACCAGCGCGCGGCGAAGGCCGGCGCGCAGGCACAGTGGTAGCGCATGCGGCCAAGAGCCACGGCACGGCAGCCCTGCATGGGCGCGCCGCGCGTGCTGATGCATCCGGCGACATCGCCCGAGCGCAGCATGTCGTGCGTGCGCTCCTGGTCATCCACACGCAAATCCAGCGCAAGGCGTTGGCGCGTCACCACCGGCAACACCGCCTCGACGAACCACGTGGCCAGCGTGTCCGCGTTGACGGCCAGGGCCACGGTGCGCCAGGCCTGTGTCTCCGCGCCGGGCCCGGCGTCCAGGCCGAGGCCCCGCGCCAGCTCCGCCTCCAGCAGACCCACGCGCCGGGCGTGGCGCAGCAGCAGGCGTCCGGGCCGGGTGGGCGCTGGCGGCTGCGTGCGCGTGAGCGCCGGCTGGCCAAGGTATTCCTCCAACTGACGGATGCGCTGCGACACGGCGGATTGCGTGAGGTTGAGCCGCCTCGCCGCGCGTTCGAAACCGCCCTCGTCGACCACGGCCGCCAGAGCCTGCACCAGTTTGTAGTCCAGCATGGGGTGACATTAGCAAAATTTATGCGTTGTGCAAATAATGAATTGGACGCGCGTTCCGAAGGGCAGGTAGGGGAGAGGCGTGCGCAATCGCGCCGGGGGAGTCCGCATGTCCGATCCGTTGGAGCTGGTGTTTGTGCGCGGCTTTGCGCTCAGCGCCGGGCTCATTGTGGCCATTGGCGCGCAGAACGTTTTTGTGCTCACCCAGGGGGCGCGGCGGCATCGCCCCTGGCTGGTGGCGGCGGTGTGCACCGCCTGCGACGCGTTGCTCATCGCGGCTGGTGTGGGCGGCGTGGGCGCGCTGGCCTCGGGCAGCCCGGCGGTTTCGGGCGCGCTTGGGCTGGCCGGAGCGGCCTTTCTGGCCGTGTATGGCCTGCGGGCCCTCAAAAGCGCCCTGCTGGGGCAGAGCATGGGCCTGGACGAATCGGCCGAGCGGCCAAGCGCCCGGGACATTGTGTTTATGGCGCTGGGCGTAAGTTTGCTGAACCCTCACGCATTGCTCGACACTGTGGTGCTCATCGGCGGGCTGGCCAGCAGGCTGGACGCAGGATCTCGGCTGGCCTTTGGCCTTGGGGCGGTCAGCGCCTCGGCCTGCTGGTTCTTTTCGCTGAGTCTTGGGGGGCGGGCGCTGGCCCCTGTGCTGCGCCGGCCAGCCGCCTGGCGTGTGCTCGACGCGCTGGTCTGTCTCACCATGTGGGGGCTGGCCGCGGGAGTGGGGCGCGAGGCTATGGCCGCGCTCGTTGGCTGAGGGCCCCCGGCGCTAGGGCTTTTGGCCGCAGTCGAGGGCGCAGCGGTTGCGGCCCTCGCGTTTGGCCGCGTACATCATGGCATCGGCCCGGGCCACAAGGGTGTCGAAGGTGTCCGTGGGGTCGGCCATGACGCCGCCGATGGACACGGTGAGACCGATTTCGCCCGAGGGCAGCGGCAGGGTGGAGGATTCCACGAAGCGCCGCATGCGCTCGCCCACGGTCTTGAACTTGGCCGCGTCCACCTTGGGCACGATGACCAGAAACTCCTCGCCGCCCCAGCGGCACACGGTGTCCACGGAGCGCAAAGAGCCGTTGAGGGTCTTCGCGATCATGATCAGGGCGCGGTCGCCGGCCTCGTGGCCATAGATGTCGTTCACGTCCTTGAAGTGGTCCACATCCACAAAGAAGAAACCGAAGGGAATGTTATAGCGCTTGAGCTCATGGCAGCGGCGCCCGAACTCCTCCTCGGCGGCGCGCCTGTTGCCCAGTCCGGTCAACTGGTCGCGCAGGGTTTGGTGGCGCAGGGTGTTCAGCTCGCAGAGAATTGTGTCGCGCGCGGTGATGTCGGTGAATATCTCCACCGCGCCGAAGATTTTTCCGGCGTCGTCGCGCAGGGGGGAAATGCGCACGGAAATGGGCACCCTGTGGCCCTGCTTGTGGTGCAGGTACACGGTGTCCTCGCGGGGTTCCCCGTCGCGCAGGGTCCGGGCCAGCGGGCACAGCCCCTTGCACTGCTGCATGCCCGCCTCGTCGATGTGCCGCAGAAGGTTGTCCGCGCAGTGTTTGTCCAGCACCTCGGCGCGCGCGTAGCCGGAAATCCTCTCGGCTCCGCGATTCCAGTAGGTGATGCGCCGGTCGCGGTCGACCATGTAGACGCCGTCATACAGATTGTCGAGAATGGTCTTATAGGGTTCCGGGTTCATGGCGGCTCCTCCTCATGTGGGAATCGTAGCCATTTGCGATAACGCTAATCCCGGCGGGGGGGCTGTGGCAAGGGCGTTTCGGCACGTAGATACAAAAATGGCGCCGCAAGTTTTCTCACGACGCCTTTGGGATGCAGAAGAAACAGACTTAAAAGCAGACGGCAACGAGGTTGAAGGGGGTGTAGTTGTCGTCCGGGTTTTCCGCGTAGCGGCAGCCCATGCGGGAGTCGTCGCGTTTGTTCACAATGTCCTCGGCCGAGCCTTTGTAGAAGGGGCATTCGTTATTGAAGCAGACCTCAATTACGCCCCAGCCGCTTTCGGGCGGAGCCAGCCAAGCCTCCATGGGCTTGTGGCAATGGGGGCAGATGCGGTCTTCAAGTTCGGTGACGATGCCTGCATATTCATGGATCACGGGGCGCTCCTTTTGCTCAGTTCGATGGGGTCGCGCAAAAAAGTAAGGCCTTGGGGCGAAACGTCAAGGCCGCGGCGCGGTTCCGGTTCAAAAGCGCTCCCGCGTGGAAGGCTCGGGCAACCCATCGGCTTCGCCGCGATCGGCTTCGCCATCAATCGCTTCCCCTTCGACCAATGAGCTGTCCGCATTCTTCACGGCGCAGGCGGAGGACGTTCCCTTTTCACGCAGGTCGCGCAGCAGGCGGAACAGCGCGCGGCTGGAGCGCGGCGGTTTGGCTTTTTCCGCCTCGGCGCGGGCGTTGCGGGCCAGTTGCCGGATGCGGCTGCGGACCTCGGCGCGTTCTTCCTCCGGCGCAAGGGCAACAATATCCTCCAGGCCCGCTTCGTCGCCTTCGAGCAGGGCGGTGCGCAGGGCCTCCACGGCGTGGAACTCATGGGCCTGCCCGCGATTGCCGGCCGCCATATCCTCCACGGCCCGGGCCAGCGGCGTGGTGTCGGTCTCGCGCATCAGCGCGCCGATGAACTGTAGCTGTCGGCGCTTGGCCTCGTGCTGGGTGAGCGCCTTGTAATCGCTGATGGCCTCGGCCAGCTGGGGCGGCAGGTCGAGACGCTTGAGCGCGGAGGCGGGCAACTCGGCCAGTTTGCCGCCAAGCACCTGCTGGGCCGCGCTGTCGCGCTTTTTCTGGGACCGGCTGGGTGGCCGGGGATCGGAATAGTCGTAAGGCTTCGGCTTGCGCATGGGCTCCTCTGGTCGGGGGCTGTCGCCGCGTGGGGCGTTTGTGTCGGGAAAGCATCATCGCCGGTTTGGGGGGGGATGGCAAGGGGCGGTGCTGGACCTTCGGCTCCGTGTGTGCGAGGAATCCCGGAATCCCACGCAGGAGGAAGGATATGCCCCACGCCGACCCGTCCCCGGTTATTCCCGCAGAGGCGCTTGATTTTCTCGCCGATTTGGCCCGGAACAACACCACGACCTGGTTTGCCGAGCACAAAGGGGAGTATGAGACGGCCGTGCGCCAGCCGTTGCTGCGTCTGGCCGAGTTCCTCGCCCCGGTCATGGCGGCCCTGGACCCGCAATTTGCGCTCGATCCGGCGGCCGTGGTCTCGCGCATTCGCCGCGACATCCGTTTTTCCCGCGACAAGTCGCCCTTCCGCAGCAATCAGTGGCTGGCCTTCAAACGACGCAGCAGGGAGTGGACGGGCCGCCCGGCGTTTTTTGCGGAGTTCGGACCGGAGATGTTCCGCTATGGCATGGGCTTCTATTCGGCCGGGGCCAAAACCATGGCCATGCTGCGTGAGCTGGCGCTGGAGCGGCCGGAGGAGTATGCGGCGGCCATGGCGCGCGCCCAGGCGGCCGGTTGCGCGCTCATCGGGGATGAATACAAGCGCCCGCGTCAGCCGTTGGAGCAGCCCCCGTGTGTGGGAGAGCTTTTTCGCAAGCGCAACGTGTGCATGCTCCGCACCGGCGAACCGGGGGAGGTTGTGCGGAATCCGGCCTTGTCCTCGCAGTTGGGAAAAAGCTTTGCGGCCCTGGCTCCGCTGTACCGCTTTTGGCTGGAGGCGGCCGACCGTGCGGCCGACCGTGCGGAGGAACCGGCGCGGGGAGTCGACCGTACGGCGTCGGCGTTCGACGCCGACTAAACGCAAAAAGGCCGGAGGCAAACACCCCCGGCCCATGCTGAAAAAACCACTGAGCCCCCCGAATGGGGGGGCCGGAGGCAAACGCCCCCGGCCCATGCTGATCTCAATCTCTTCCCCTGCGAAGGGGGATCAAGCCTACTCGACCCAGTCGTCGCCTTCCTCAACCGGGGCGAAGCCGCGGCGGATGGTGTTTTCGGAGACAAGCCGCGGGTCCATGAACTGGAGCAGGTAGTCCGGGCCGCCGGATTTGCTGCCTACGCCGGACATGTTGAACCCGCCGAAGGAGTGGCGTTCGACCATGGCGCCCGTGCTGCCCTTGTTCAGGTACAGGTTGCCCACGCGGAACTCCTTGCGCGCCTTTTCAAGATGCTTGGGGCTGCGGCTGTAGATGGAGCCGGTGAGGGCGAAGCGCGTGGAGTTGGCGATGTCCAGCGCCTCGTCGATGGTGTGCGCGCGCATGATGGCGAGCACGGGGCCGAAGACCTCCTCCTGGGCGATGCGCATGTTCTTGGTGATGTTCTCCACGATGGTCAGCGGCACGTAGCAGCCGCCGTCGCTGGGGATGTCGGTGCGCTTCACCAGCACCTTGCCCTCGGAGCAGGCGATGTCCACGTACTTCATGATGTTGGCCTGGGCGGCCTTGTCGACCACGGGGCCCATGGCGTTGGCGGGATCCTCGGAGGGGCCTATTTTAAGCGACTTGGCCGACTCGGCCAGACGCGACACGAAACGGTCATAGATGGGGTCGAGCACGATGACGCGCGAGCAGGCCGAGCACTTCTGCCCCTGGAAGGCGAAGGCCGAGTACAGCACGCCGGTGATGGCCTCGTCGAGGTCGGCGTCGTCATCAATGATGATGGCGTTCTTGCCGCCCATTTCGGCTATGACCCTTTTGCACTGCACCTGGCCGGGCTGAACCTTGGCCGCCTTCTCCTGGATGCGCAGCCCCACTTCCATGGAGCCGGTGAAGGCGATGACGGACACGTCCGGGTGCTCCACAAGGGCGTCGCCCATGACGGAGCCTCGGCCGGGCAGGTAGTTGAACACGCCGTCGGGCAGGCCGGCCTCCTTGAAGACGCGGGCCAGGCCGTAGCCCACCACGCTGGACAGCCCGGACGGCTTGTAGACAACGGCGTTGCCGCACACGATGGCGGCGGCGGCCATGCCCGCGCTGATGGCCAGCGGGAAGTTCCAGGGGCCGATGACGGCGGTGACGCCCTTGCCCTGGTAGAAGTACTGGTTCATTTCGCCGGGGGCGTTGCCCATGCGTTTGGGGGAGCCCAGGCGGATCATCTCGCGGCCGTAGTATTCCAGAAAATCAATGGCCTCGCCGATGTCGCCGTAGGCCTGATCCCATTGCTTGCCTACCTCGAGCACCTGCGCGGCGGAGAGCTCGAAGATGTCGCGGCGCATGATGCTTGCGGCCTTGAACAACACCTTGGCGCGCTCCAGCGGCACCACGTCGCGCCAGGCCAGATAGGCCTTGCGGGCGACTTCCAGCGCCTGCTTGGTCTCGGCCACGCCGGCCTGGCAGATGCTGCCCACGATTTCCGACGGGTTGGCCGGATTGTAAGACTCCAGCGTATCGGAGGTGGTGACCTCCTTGCCGCCGATGATGAGCGGATAGGTCTTGCCGAATTCGCGGCGGACTTTCTCCAGGGCGTTTTTCATGCCCGCGCGGGCGGCGGGAATGGTGAAGTCGATGGCCGGCTCGTTGGCGAACATCGGGTAGCCGCCGGGGCCCATTTTGGGGCCGGCCGGGGCCTTCTTGGCCGCCAGCTCGCGCTTGTAGGTCACCTCGGGGTTCTCCAGCAGGCGTTCCAGCTCCGCGCCCTCGGCGAAGCTCTGCCGCAAAAAGCTTTCGTTTGCGGTGTTCTCCAGCAAGCGGCGCACCAGATAGGCCATGCCGGGAATCAGGTCGCCATAGGGACAGTACAGGCGCACGCGCTTGGCCACGTTGCGCAGGCCTTTGCGCACGGGCTCGGCCATGCCGTAGAGCACCTGGAACTCGTAGCGGTTGTCGGGCACGTTCAGGGCCTTGGCCGTCTCGATGACGTTGGAGATGGTGCGGATGTTGTGCGAGGCGCAGGCGAAGTGGCAGATGTCATGGTTCTGCAGAATCATGCGCGCAATGCGTTCATGGGCCATGTCGCTCTCGGCCTTGATGGTCCACACGGGAAGCTCCCAGCCGTTCTGCTTGGCGAGAACGGTCTCGGAATCCCAGTAGGCGCCTTTGACCAGGCGGATGGAGATGGGCAGGTTCTCCTTGCGGGCCCAGGCGATCAACGCGGAGACGTCGGACTCGGTGCTCTTGAGATAGCACTGGAAAACGATGCCCAGATGCTCATAGTCGCGGTGCTCCGGCGCGCTGCGCAGGCGCTTGAAGAGCTCTATGGTCATCTCGCGGTATTTGAGCTGCTCCACGTCGATGCACATGAAGCCGCCCATCTCTTTGATTTTGCGGTAAATGGGCTCCACGCGGCGGTAGATGCCGTCCACCGAGCCCTCAAGGTCCACCGGCTTGGCCTGGGAGAAGAAGGCCGAGGGCTTGACGGCCACGTTGACCTTGGGGGAGGTGCCCCAGTCCAGGTCGCCGGTGGCGTCCAGCGCGTCCCACTTCTTGCACTCGGCGCCGATGGCGTTGAGGATCTCCATGTAGCCGTCGAGATATTCGTCGCATTCCTTTTCGTTGAGCGGGGCCTCGCCGAGCAGGTCGATGATGAAGCCGAAGCCGTCCTTGCGCAGCTGGCGGATGCCCTTCATGGCCTGGGAGACGTTTTCGCCGATGATGAACTGCCGGGCCATGCCCTCGATGTTGCTGCGGATGGCCTTGTTGAGCACCATGGCCACGAGCCCGCCGCCGAAGCCGGTCTTGCCCGCGCCCCATTTGAGCACGTCGGGGATGTTGGCGTCCTTGTCGCCGAAGTATTCCTCGATGTGCCGCGAGAGGGATTCGCTGGTGGTCAGGTAGGGCAGCACGTCGACAAAGCGGAACATCTGGACCTTGAAGTCCTCGTTCTGCATGGCCCAGTCCATGACCTTGCCGGTCCACCAGCCCTTGTTGAAGATCGACGGGGCTTCGCCCGCGATGCTCTGGAAGAATTCCTTGCCTCTGGCGATGATTTTGGGTTCAAGAGCGCTTGCGTCGATGGCCATTGTCTACTCCTTCTGGGCTTTGCTGCCGCCCGTTGTTGTATCGGCTCCGCCCGTCTGCGCATCGTCGCCGATGGGCAGGGAGCGGGTTTCCTTGATGGTGGTGAGGACAACCGTGGTGCGCGTGTCGCGCACGCCGGGAATGGCGCCGAACTGCTGGAGAATGTTCTGCAAATGCTCCGTGTCGCGCGCGCGCACCTTGACGAGGTAGGAGTCCTGTCCGGCGGTGTAATGGGTCTCCAGCACGCCGGCCACGCGGGCCAGCGCCTTGCCTATGTCCATGGAGCCCACGCCCTCGTCGGCCCGCACGAAGGTGAAGGCGGTGAGGGTGAAGCCGACGTCCTTGGGGCGCAGCACGGCCTCAAAGCCGCGGATGACGCCCTTGCGCTCCAGTTTGCGCATGCGCTCCAGCACGGCCGAGGGCGCCATACCCACCGCGCGGGCGATGTCCGCGTTGGAGGTGCGTCCGTTGTCCTGCAGAATGCGCAGGATGGTTATGTCGATTTTGTCGATCATTCTGTTCCCCTAGCGTTTTAAGAATAAAATTCTGTTTTGCGTAAAATGTCAAGTGCAATGTGCGGAGTGCTGCGGTTGCCCGGCGCGCCTGCGGGCAGGTTTCGGCAGCGGGCCGCCGCCACGCCCCCCCCTTTGCCTTTCCCCGCCCTTTGCGCTAGCGAGAGGGCACCATGAACCGCACCGCTCCGCCCCATTCGCCCGAGGGTCTCGCCCTTGATGAAGCCGCACCGGGCACGCTTGTTCTGCGCCTGCGGGGCGACCTCAACGCCGCCACCGTGGCGCGTCTGTGGGAGCCGGCACTGGCGGCGGCGCGCAATCCGGGGCTTGCGGCGCTCACGGTCGAGCTTGAGGGCGCGGGGTATGTGGACGGCTCCGGGCTGGCGCTGCTTGTCTCGCTCCAGGCGGAGGCGCGCGCGCATGGGGCCGAGGTGACGCTCGCCGGTCTGCCGGAACGTTACGCCCCGCTGCTGGCCCTGGCCGAGAAGGCGCGTCCGCAATCCGCCGCCGCCGCCCCCCCGTCCCGTCTGCGGGGCTTCGGCGAGCGCGAGCTGCGCCAGTTGCTGGCGGACCTGCGCCTGTTGGTGAGCTTTGTGGGGGAATGTTCGCTGGTGCTTTATGCCTCCCTGCGGCATCCCAAAACGGTGCGCTGGGCCGACGTGCTGCGCTCCGCCCTGGCCGTGGGCGTGGAGAGCCTGCCCATTCTCCTTTTGATAGGCTTCCTCATGGGGCTCATCATGAGCTTTCAGTCAGTCATCACCCTGGAGCGCTTCGGCGGGGAAATCTATGTGCCGAACATGCTCGGGCTGGTCATGTTCCGCGAAATGGGCCCGCTGGTGACGGCCATTCTGCTCGCCGCGCGCTCTGGTTCGGCCTTTGCGGCGGAGATAGGCACCATGCGCGTGAACGAGGAGCTCGACGCCCTTACCACCATGGGCATCAGCCCGGTGCGCTTTCTCGTGGGGCCGCGCATTCTCTCCTCGCTGGCCGTGGTGCCGCTCATGACGCTGTTCTTCAATTTCGCCAGCCTCATCGGCGGGGCGCTGGTCATGGTCTCCATTGGCTTCCCGCTGGTCACGTTCACCTCGCGCGTGTTCGCCAACGTGCACCACGCGGAGCTGTTCGGCAGCTTTTTCAAAATCATGGTGTATAGTCTGCTGGTTGCCGGGGTGAGCTGCCTGCGCGGGCTGCGCACGGGCGGCGGGGCCAGCGCCGTGGGCCGCTCCACCACCGCCGCCGTGGTCAGCGGGCTCATCCTCATCACCGTGGCCGACGGCCTGTTCGCGGTGCTGTTCTATTACTTCAAGATTTGATAGACCCCGGGCGGATGCACAGCATGCACACCAGCATTGACCCCATCATCACCGTGCGCGGGCTGACGTGCGCCTATGGCGCCATCCCCGTGCTGCGCGACGTCTCTTTCGACGTGGCTCCGGGCGAGGTGTTCGTGGTCATCGGCCGCAGCGGCTGCGGCAAAAGCACGCTGCTCAAGCACATGATCGGCCTCATCAAACCGGTCGCCGGCAGCATAAGCCTCGCCGGCCGCGACATTGTGCTGGCCATGGGCGACGAGCGCCTGGAGATATTGAAGGGCATCGGCGTGATGTATCAGGGCGGGGCGCTGTTCGGATCCATGACCGTGGCGCAGAACGTGGGCCTGCCGCTGGAGGAGTACACTGACCTGCCTGACGAGGCCGTGGAGGCCGTGAGCCGCGTCAAACTGGCCTTTGTGGGGCTGGAGCGCTTCGGCGACGTGATGCCCTCGGAACTCTCCGGCGGCATGGTCAAAAGGGCGGCCATCGCCCGGGCCATGGCGCTGGATCCCGCCATTCTCTTTCTCGACGAGCCCAGCGCGGGGCTCGACCCCGTGACCAGCGCCGAGCTGGATCGTGTGATCCGCAGCCTGGCGGAGACGCTGGGCATCACCTTCGTCATCGTCTCGCATGAGTTGCCGAGCATCCTCTCCATAGCCGACAGGGTCATTCTGCTCGACGACAAGGCCAAGGGCATTGTGGCCGAGGGAGACCCCAGAGAGATGCACGCCAAAAGCGCGGATGCCCGCGTGCGGCGCTTTTTCGACCGCGAGGCGCGCGTGCCCTCGCCGGCGGCTTCGGCCGAAACCGCGCCCAACACTTCGGAGGCCAGGCCATGATTCGCGGCGGCGACTATTTCAAGCTGGGGCTTTTCGTCATCGCCGGCGTGGCGCTGCTGCTGGTGGTGCTGTTCGCCCTGGGCGCGGGCAAGCTCTTTCAGCGCACGTACCAGATGGAGACCTACATCAACGAGTCCGTGAACGGGCTTGAGGTGGGCTCGCCGGTGAAGTTCCGGGGCGTGCGCGTGGGCAGCGTGTCCGAGATCGGCTTCGTCTCCGGCAAGTACGGCAAAGGCGCGGCGGGCTATCGCTACGTTTACGTTTTGTGCACGCTGGACCATGACCTCTTTGGCACCATGGGGCCAAAACCAGCGCGGGAGCAGGCGGCGGACGAGGTCGCCCGGGGCTTGCGCGCGCGCACCATCTCCCAGGGCCTCACCGGCCAGCTTTTCCTCGGGCTTGATTACGTGGAGCCCAGCCGCAACCCGCCGCTGCCCATCGATTGGGAGCCCGGAAGCATCTATGTTCCCGCCGCGCCGAGCACCCTATCCCAGGCGGAGCAGGCCGTGCTCAGCATCAGCAACACGCTCAACGGCCTGGACAAGGCGGAGCTGCCCGAGGCGGTGAAGAGCTTCCGCCGTTTCGCGGACAGCGCAAGCCATTTTCTCGACAGCACCGATCCCAAGGTGGTGGGCCCCAAGTTGGCCGCAACGCTGGACCAGACGCGCCTGCTCATTGCGCGCATCAACCAGCTGCTGGCCGACCCCGCGGCGGAGCGCATCGTTCCCGAGACCGCCCGCGCCGTAACCGGCGTGCGCAAGGTGGTTGAGGCCGCCGGACCGGACACGGTCAAACTTGTGCACGACTCCCGCGAGACCGTGGCCAGCCTCAAGGTTTCGGCCAAGGCGCTGGAGAAGTTCCTGGCCGACCCGGAGACCAGCCGCCAGTTGGCCGCCATGCCCGGAGCCATCAAACAGGCGCGGGAGACCATTGTGGAGCTGCACAGCGCCGCCAAGCGCCTCAACGACGTGCTGGGCCGCGTGGAGCAGCTCACCGCCTCGCAGCAGGCCAATGTTGAAGGCATTCTGGAGAGCGCGCGGGGTCTTGTGGATAACTTGAAGGAACTCACCGGCGAGGCCAAGCGCTACCCCTCGGGCGTGCTTTTTGGCCCGCCGCCGGCCAAATCGCCCTTGGGCGGAAAATAAGGACGGAGGCGCCATGCGCAGTTTTGCCCGCTTGACGATGCCCCGCGCGGCCTTGTGCCTGGTCCTGGCGCTGGCCTGCGCCGCCTGCATGAAGCTGGAGCGCCAGCCGCTGGACAAGCATTACTACGCGCTGGAGGCCGCCCGTCCCGCCGCCCAGCAGCCAGCGGCCACGGCGACCCCGCCGGCGCAGTCGCTCCAAACGCTGCTGGTGCGCCGGCTGGAGGCCGCGCCGCGCGTCTCCGGCCGGGAGCTGGTGTACCGCACCGCGCCCTCGGCCTGGACGGCGGACTACTACAATATGTTTTTTGTCAGCCCGGCGGACATGCTGACTCAGGATCTGCGCGCCTGGCTCACCTCGGCGCATATTTTCGCCAACGTGGTCGACCCCGCGAGCCTTGCCCCCTCGGGCTATATCCTTGAGGGCAACGTTTCGGCCCTGCACGGCGACTTCGCCGCCAAACCGGCCCAGGCTGTGGCCGAAATACAGTTCATTCTGCTCAAAAACACCCCCGGCGAACGGCAAATCGTCTTCACGCGCGACTACCGCCGCCGCGTGCCGCTTGCGGCCAACAATCCGCAGGAGCTGGTGCGCGCCCTGCGCGAGGCTGTAAGCGGCGTGTACGCCGGGCTGGAAGCCGACCTGCGCGCCGCCGTTCCCGGCAAGTAACGCGCGGTCGCTCAGGGCAGGCCTCTGGACTCCGACTGGATTTTAAAACAGACGCGCCAGACCTATCCAGCCGCACAGCGCCAGCCCCGCCCAGAACAAGGTCTTGATAAGGCCGGGCAAAACGCGCGCGCTTTGCCCGCCGTCTCCGACGTCGGTTTCCGGCCGCAGCAGGTACCGCGCGCAATCAATGCACTTCGCCAGAATGGTGACCATTGCCCCGCCTTCGCTTTAAAAGAGCCCGGCGGGCAGCATGTCGCGCGCCATGGGGGCCATGCTGGCCACAAGCAGCACGGCCATGGCCACGTTGAAGACCCGCAGCCGTGTCTTGTCCTGCAGAAAGCCGCGCATGGCCGCGCCCAGCAGCACCCACAGGCCCACGCATGGCATGCCGGCCACCAGGAACACGCCGGTGACGAAAAGCGCGCCCAGAATCGGATGGCTCGGCATGGTGTACGTGCTTGCGGCCGTCACGCACATCATCACGGCCTTGGGATTCATCCACTGGAAGGCCGATGCTTCCAAAAATGTCATGGGGCGGGCAATGGAGCGCGGCGTGTTTGTTGCGTCGTCCGTTTCCGACGCGGGGGAGGTGCCGTCCGCGCGCCGCGCGTCGGGCGGCGTGGAGGTGCCGATGCGCCAAGCCAGGTAGAGCAGATAGGCGAAGCCCGCCGCGCGCAGCGTGGGGTACAGGCCGGGCAGGGTCTTGAACACGTATCCGACGCCCAGCGCGATGACGAGCTGCATGAAGGCGAAGCCGAGCTGCACGCCGAGCAGGTGCGGCATGGTGCGCCGGATGCCGTGGTTGACCCCGGAGGCGAAGAGCAGGGCGTTGTTGGGCCCCGGCGTGATGGAGGTGACAAAGGCGAAGAGGCAGAGCGAGACGATGAGTTCCGAGGTCATAGTTTTCTCCGTGTTTTGCCGCGGGGCGCGGTCGGGTTGGCAAAAAGGGAAATGTAATATGCTCGTACCGCACAATGGGTACAATTTTGTATTGTAATCATATTAATCTCCTAGTTAAACGGGTTGTTAGCCATCGATGCCATCAACGTAGCCTGTATGTTGACATGACGTCTTGGTCAATGTAATTATTGTCACCATGACAATATGGAAACCCAATCTGCCGCAAGGCAAACCGAAGTATCTCGCCCTGGCTGACGCCATTGAAGCCGACATGGCGGCCGGAACCTTGCTGCCGGGGCAGCGTCTGCCCACGCACCGCGACCTTGCCGAGGCCCTGGGCGTCACCGTGGGCACAGTGACGCGCGGCTATGCCGAGGCGGCCCGGCGCGGGGCCGTGCGCGGCGAAGTGGGACGCGGCACC
>MNUQ01000090.1:0-1124 GCA_001871085.1 Desulfovibrionaceae bacterium CG1_02_65_16 | reverse complement strand
AGGAGCCGGCGAAACCGGTCGCAATCGACCTTGGGCTGGTGACGGATTTAAGCGGGCTGGACCCGGACCTGGGCGCGGCCCTGCGCGAGGTCGCCTCCCGGCCGGACGCGCAGGAGCTGCTGCGCTACCAGCCATCCCAGGGCATGGCGCGCCACCGCGAGGCCGGGGCGAAATGGTGCGCGTTGTACGGGGTGGATGCGCCGCCCGCGCGCGTGCTGGTGACGGCGGGCGGCCAGCATGGCCTGTTCGTGCTGCTTTCCGTGCTGTTTCGCCCGGGCGACCGCGTGGCGGCGGGCCAGTGCAACTACCCCGGGCTCATCTCCGCGGCGGGCTTGCTTGGCCTGAAGCTTGTTCCCGTTGCGTTGGACGCCGAGGGCGTTGTGCCCGAATCGCTGGAGGAGGCCTGCGCGCGCGAGGGCGTGCGCGGACTTTACTGCATGCCGGGCTCGCACAATCCCACCACGGCCACGCCCACGCCGGGGCGGCAGGAGCGCTTGGCGGCAATAGCGCGGGCGCGCAATCTGCTTGTGCTGGAGGACGGCGCCTACGCCCTCACCACGGGCCAGCCGTGCGTGAGCGTGGGGAGCTTCGCCCCGGAGCGCGCGTTTTTTGTGTGCAGCGTGTCCAAGATGGTGGACGGCGGCTTGCGGGTGGGCTTTGTGGCCAGCCCGGCGGAGCATGTGGAGCGCCTTGGCCTGGGCATAACCAGCACCATGTGGATGGCCGCGCCCTTGTGCGCGGAGATCACGGCGTCGTGGATTTTCGACGGCACGGCGGAAACCGTGCTGCGCCGTAAGCTGGCCGAGGCGGCCAAGCGCGTCGAGCTTGCCCGCCGGGTGCTGGCCGGGTGGGACTTCGCGGTGCAGCCCAACGGCTATTTCTTGTGGCTGAGGCTGCCGGAGCCTTGGCGCGCGGGGGATTTTGAGCGCGCGGCAGGGCTCCGGGGCGTTGTGGTCATCGGCGGCGACTCCTTCGCCGTGGGGCAGACCCCGGCCCCGGCCGCCGTGCGCGTGTCCCTCTCGGCCGCGCGCAGCCGGCGGGAGCTGGAGCATGGCCTGGGCGTGCTGGCGGAGCTGCTGCGCGAGGCGCCGCGCCCCGGCCGGGCCATCGTTTAGGAATGCCCC
>MNUQ01000142.1:15179-16290 GCA_001871085.1 Desulfovibrionaceae bacterium CG1_02_65_16 | reverse complement strand
CTTTCGCCCCAGCCTTTCGTCTCAGCCTTTCGCCCCAACCTTCCGTCGTATTCTTCACCGGATTGGCTCGCCCCCGGCCCCGTCCGTTTGACTCCGCTTCCTCTTGTCCCGCTTTTCCGCGGGTCTTCTGCCGTAAATTTTTTCCGGCTCGTCCGGCGGCTCGTCCGGCGGCTTGCCCGGCGGCATGTCCGGCGGTTCATACGGCCGGCTCCTGACCCGTCTTGCGGGCCGGGTGCGTCTGCGAGATCAGGATGCGCCGCCCTGTGCGGGCCTTGACGCACGCCCTATCGGTGAATAGACTGACCAATCAATAGGTCCAGCCAGGAGGCCCACATGGCACGCACTGGTCAGCAACGGTCCCTTCCGCCGCGTCGTCGCCTGCGCGACGCCGAACGCACCAAGGCGGCGATTCTGGCGGCCGCCCGCGAAGTGTTCATCCGCGGCGACTATCATCAGGCCTCGCTCAGCGACATCTCCGCCCGCGCGGGCGTCACCCAAAGCCTCATCCACCACCACTTCGGCTCCAAAAAGGGCCTGTATGTCAGCGCTATGCACGCCTATCTGGCGGAGCTGGACGAGGACCTCATCGGCATTGTGCAGCCGAGTCTGAGCGCGCCCGGCGGCGATAGCCCCGAGGACTGCGCGGCGTTCATCGCCTCGGCCGTGCGCGGGTATTTCCGCTTTTTGGACGGCAACGAGCAGTGTGTGCGCCTGTACCGCATTCTCGACCTTTCGCTGCACAACGACCCCGATCTGCTGGCGGGCCTGGGCGCGCTGGACGAGGAGGGCCGCGAAATGAGCTCGCTGCACCTCATCCGCGTGGCGCTGGACAGGCTCTCGCTGATGAAGGAGCGCGGCCGTCTGCGGCCGGGAGTGGAGCCCGTGGCGCTGCTTACGGCGATTTTGTGCGTGGTGGAGCATTGGTTCACCTCGTCGCGCCGGCTGAACCACCGGCTCTCGCAGGCGCTGGGCGCGTGCGGGCCGGAGGGGTGCGTCTCTGGCGAGGACTTCCTGCATACGGTGATCGACGTGGTGGTGCATGGCGCGCTGGTCCGGGCGGCCAACCCTGGCCAGTCCGGCAACGCCGGCAACACCGGCAACACCGGCAACA
>MNUQ01000142.1:0-15165 GCA_001871085.1 Desulfovibrionaceae bacterium CG1_02_65_16 | reverse complement strand
GAGGCGTCATGAGCGAGGGAATGAGCAATTTCCTGCGGCGTCTGCCGCGCCCGCCCGCCTGGTCCGCCTGGTCGACACGGACCAAGGCGCGCGTGTTGGCGGGCGCGGCGTTGGCGTTGCTGGCCGTGGGCTATCTGGTTTTCCGGCCCTCCGGCGCGGAGTCCGGGCTTGTGGCCGCCCAGGGCCGCATGGAGGGCGACGACGTGGTGGTGGCCACCAAGGTGGCGGCGCGCGTGGCCAAGCTGCTGGTGGATGAGGGCGCGGTGGTCACGGCCGGGCAGGTGCTGGCCAAGCTCGACGATGCGCAGGTGCGCGCGCGGCTGCGTCAGGCGCAGCAGGCGCTCTCCACCCTGGAGGCGCAGGTGCGCGCGGCCAGAACCTCCCTGCAGACGCAACGCCGGCAGGTGCCGCTCGATGTCTCCAGCGCGCAGGCCACCCTCGCCGAGGCCGAGGCCGGGCTGGCCAAGGCCAAGGCCCAGGAGGAGCAGGCCGGGCGCGACGCGGGCCGCTACAAGGAGCTGGCCCGCCAGCAGGTGGTGGAGCCCCAGCGTGCGGAGCAGTACGACTTGGCTTTCATCGAGTCCGTGCGCGCGCGGCAGGCGTCGACGGCCACGCGCGGCAAGGCGCGTGAGCAGCTGCTGCTGGCCCAGCTCGGGCCGGACCGCGTGCGCGCCAGCGAGGACCAGCTGCTGGCCCTGGAGGCCCAGCGCGACCAGGCGCAGGCGGCAGTGGACGAGGCGCGAAGCAATCTGGACGACCTGACCATCACCGCCCCCTCCGACGGCGTGGTCAAGACCAAGCTGACACAGCTGGGCGAGGTGCTGTCGGCTGGCGGCGCGTTGTTCGGTCTGGTGGACCTGAACCACCTCTACCTCAAGGTCTACGTGCCGGAGAAGGAGATTGGCCGCGTGCGCCTGGGCCAGCCGGCCATGATTTATGCCGACGCCCTGCCGGGCAAGCCGCTTGCCGCCAGGGTCGGATACATCGCCTCCCAGGCGGAGTTCACGCCCAAGGAGGTCCAAACGCGCGACGAGCGGGTGAAGCTGGTCTTCGCCGTCAAGCTCTACCTGGACGAGAACCCCGGCCACGCCATGACTCCCGGCCTGCCCGCCGACGCCGCCATCCGCGTGGACCCCGCCGCGCCGTGGAAGCGGCCCAAGTGGTAGCCGACCCCCCGCGAGAGCGAGCCGGCCAGGCTGCGGGACCGGGCGCGTTTTGCCTTGCCGCTGGGGGAGATTCCGGTGGCGCAGCGCCAGCCGCCTCCTCCAGCGTAAGCGCAAGCTTGTCCGCACCTTTTGGCGACACGTCTTCCGGCCCCGCACCCGCCGCGCCGGGCATTCCGCCGGGCGTCCCGGCGGTGGAGGCTGCCGGTTTCGTCAAACGCTACGGCAAGGTGGAGGCCGTGCGCGGGCTGGACCTCGCCGTGGCGCAAGGCGAATTGTTCGGGCTCATCGGCCCGGACGGGGCCGGCAAGAGCAGCCTGCTCAAGGCCGTGGCCGGCGTGCTGTCCTACGAGGGCGGCGAGGTGCGTGTGTTTGGCCTGCCGGTGACCACTGAGGCCGGGGCCGAGGCGGCCAAGGCGCATCTGGGGTTCATGCCGCAGGGTCTGGGCCGCAACCTCTACGGCGACCTCTCCATTGAGGAGAACATCGACTTTTTCGCCAAATTGCGGCTTGTGCCGGCCGCCGACCTGCGCGAACGCAAAGAGCGCCTGCTGGGCATGACGCGCCTGGACCGCTTCCGCGCGCGGCCCATGAAGCAGCTTTCCGGCGGCATGAAGCAGAAGCTGGGGCTTGTCTGCACGCTCATCCACGCCCCGCGCCTGATTTTGCTGGACGAGCCGACCACGGGCGTGGACCCGGTGTCGCGTCGGGACTTCTGGACCATCCTGCACGAGCTCTTGTCCGAGGGCGGCGTCACGGCGCTCATCAGCACGGCGTACATGGACGAGGCCAGCCGCTTTGACCGGGTGGCGCTGCTGTACCAGGGGCGGGCGCTGGCCGTGGGGCCCGCGCGCGAGGTTGCGGCGGGCACGCCCGGCGTGGTTCTGCGCATACGGCCCGAGGTCGTTGGCCCCGGTGAGATTCGGGTGGCCTCTTCGGTTGGGCTTTCCGCCGACCGTGGGGGCCTTGCCGCAGCGGAGGAACCGGGCGCGCAGGCCTCGTCCGTTTCGTCCGCCGCAACCGTGCCCCGCGCGTTCGAAGCGCCCGACGCCCTGGAGCTGCTCGGCGCGCGTTACGCCTCGGTGCGCGGCCTGGGGCGCGAGGTGCGCGTGTTCGTGCCCGGCGCAGCGGACGAGGGCGCCGCCACGGCGGCGCTGCATGCGCTGCTTGGCGGCGCGGGCATCGGCTTCAGCATCACCGGCCGGGAGGCGGCGGACCTGGAGGACGTGTTCGTCTGCAAGGTGGCCCCGCATCATGCAGACGCGCCGGGCGGGACGGGCGGGCCTGGCGGGACGGATACGCCAGCTACTTCGGATACGCCGGAGCTCTCAGGCCTGGACTGGACGCGGGACGGCGGCGCACCGATCACACCGATCATATCGGGCGCATCGGGCGAACCAGCCCGCCAAGCGGATGAAGCCCAAGGCCTGGCCATCCACGCCCGTGGTCTGATACGCGATTTCGGCAGCTTCCGCGCCGTGGACAACGTGAGCTTCTCCGTGAAGCCGGGCGAGATTTTCGGGCTGCTGGGGGCCAACGGCGCGGGCAAAACAACGGTCATCAAAATGCTCACGGGCATCCTTTCGCCCACTGGCGGCGCGGGCAGCGTGGCCGGGGCCGACATGCTGCGCGGCGGCCGGGCCATCAAGGAGCGCATCGGCTACATGTCGCAGGCGTTCTCGCTGTATACCGACCTCACCGTGGCCGAGAACCTGCGCCTGTACGCGGGCGTGTACGGGCTTAACCGCCGGCTGGCGGCGGAGCGCGTGGTCTGGGCCATCAAACTGGCCGGGCTGGCCGGGCGGGAGAACGCCCTTACGGCGAGCCTGCCCATGGGGCTTAGCCAGCGGCTGGCGCTGTGCTGCGCGCTGCTGCACCGGCCGCGCATTCTGTTTCTCGACGAGCCCACCAGCGGCGTGGACCCGCTGGGCCGCCGGCTGTTCTGGGACATTCTGCGGCGTCTGTCCCGTCGGGCGGGCGTGGCCGTGCTCATCACCACCCATTACATGAGCGAGGCCGAATACTGCGACCACCTGGCGCTGATGTACGCCGGCCGCGTGGTGGCCGACGCCACGCCCGAGGCCATGAAGGCCGCGCTGCTCGCCGATGCCGGGCCCATGCTGGAGGTGGACGTGGACGATCCGCACCGGGCCGTGGCCGCCTTGCGCGCGGCGGGCTTCGCCGAGGCGGCGCTGCATGGCGGCAGCGTGCATGCGCAGGCGGGCCCGGGCGAGGCGCGGGAGCGCGGCGCGGCCGTGGCGGCGGCGCTTGTCGCGGCCGGCGTCAATGTGCGCGCGGTGGCGCAAACGCCGCTGTCCATGGAGGACGTGTTCGTGCACCGGGTGCTGGCCCTTGAAGCGGAGGAAGCCGGGGCAAAGGGGGCGCGCGCATGAACCTGATCCGCGTGGCCGCCCTGGCGCAGAAGGAATGGCGCGAGATTCTGCGCGACCGCCTCTTCTTTTCCCTGTCCTTCGTGGTGCCGGCGCTGCTCATGCTGCTGTTCGGCTACGGGCTGTCGCTCGACGTGGAGAACATCCCCTTCGCCATCCACGACCTGGACCGCACCCCGCAGAGCCGCGACTACGCCTACCGTTTCATCCACTCGCGCTATTTCGACTTCAAGGGCTATGTGACCGGCGAGGCGCAGGCCCAGCAGCTGCTGGGCCAGGGCAGCGTGCGCGCGGTCATCGTCATTGACCGGAATTTTGGCCGTGAGTTGAGCGCCGACCGCCCGGCCCATGTGCAGACCCTGCTCGACGGCACCTTCCCCTACCGCACGCAGGTCACAAAGGGGTACATCACCGCCATCAACACCGCGGTGACGCGTGAACTGCTGGCCGACTACATGGTGCGGGTGAAGGGGCTTTCGCCCTCGCGCGCGCAGGACGCCGTCGACCCCGTGCGCCTGGAGGTGCGTTACCTGTACAATCAGGGCCTCAAAAGCTCCTGGGGCGTGGCCAGCAAGCTCATCATGGCGCTTCTGCTCATGTGCCCGCCCTTTTTGACCGCCCTTGGCGTGGTGCGCGAGAAGGAGTCTGGAGCGATCTACAACATCTACGCCTCCAACGCCACGCGGGCGGAGTTCCTGGTGGGCAAGCTGAACCCCTATTTCTGCATCGCCTTCATCAACGCCATGGTGCTGTGGGCCATGGCCTGTTTTCTGTTCGGCGCGCCGTTCAAGGGCTCGGCCACGGCGTTTTTGTTCGCCACCGTGCTCTACGTGCTGTGCTCCACGGGCATCGGCCTGCTCATCTCCATTCTCGTGGGCAGCCAAGTGGCGGCCATGATCGTCACCGCCGTGGTGACGGCCATGCCCTCCATGCTCTACTCCGGCCTGCTCACGCCGGTGGCCTCCATGAACTGGACCGCGCGCGGCGTGGCGGCGGTGTTTCCGGCCATGTACTACGGGCGCATCATCGAATCGTGTTTTTTGAAGGGCCTGGGCTGGGGCAACGCCTGGGGCGACATGCTGGTGCTGGCGGGCTATGGCGCGGGGCTCTTCGCCGTGGGCTACGCCATGTTCCACAAGCGGGGCAAGACATGAGCGCGGCATCCCTCGACGGCATTCTGGGCAGCGGCCGCGCGGCGCGCCTGCGCATCTGGCTGCGGCGGGCCTGGGCGCTCACGGTGAAGGAATACATTCAGCTCTTCCGCGACACGGTGCTGGTGCTGTTCATGGCTTACGCCTTCACGCTGGACGTGTACGTGGCGGGCGTGGGCGTCAACTGGCAGCTGAACAACGCGGGCCTGGGCGTGCACGACGCGGACAAGTCCACGGCCTCGCGCGAGGTGGCCGGGCGCTTCCGCGCGCCATACTTCAGGAACCTGGGCTCGGTGGCCACGCGGGAGGCCGGGCAGCGGCTGCTGGACCAGGGCGGGCTGATGGTGGTGCTGGACTTTCCGCCCGACTTCGGCGCGGATATTCTGCGCGGCCGGCAGACGGCCATCCAGATGCAGGTGGACACGGCTAACTCGGCCATCGGCAGCCTGGCCACCAGCTACGGCGGGGAGATTGTGGGGCGCTACGGCCTGGAGCGCGCGCTGAACGTGCCGGAGCTCAACGTGGACAAAATCCACGGCGTGCCGTTTATCATCGACGAGACGCGCGCCTGGTACAACCAGAACCAGGAGGACAGCTGGTTCATGGCGCTGGCCGAGATCATCAGCAACATGACGCTGCTCTCCATACTGCTGCCCGCCGCGGCCCTTGCGCGCGAGAAGGAGCGCGGCACCGTGGAGCAGCTCATGGTCTCGCCCCTTTCGCCGGTGCAGATTCTGGCCCCGAAGATTTTGGCCATGGGCAGCGTGATTCTGGCCGGGCTGGCCGCCGGGGTGTTCGCCGTGGTCATCGGCGTGTTTCATGTGCCCGCGCGGGGCAGCCTGCTGCTCTTTTTTGCGGTGAGCGCGTTGTATATCGCCTTCACGGCGGGCATCGGGCTGCTTATCGCCACCATCGCCCGCAACCTGGCGCAGGTGGGCATGCTCACGGTGCTGGTGTTCGCGCCCATGATTTTTCTCTCCGGCGCGTGGACCCCGCCCGAGGCCATGCCCAGCTGGATGCGCCTGCTCATGGACTGCCTGCCCATGCACTACATGCTCGACGCGGGCTTCGGCATTCTGCTCAAGGGCCAGGGCGTGGGCGAGCTGTGGCGCGAGCTGCTCGGCATCATCGGCCTGGGCGCGCCCATTCTGGCCTTGAGCCTGTGGCGCTTCCGCCGGCAATTTCGCTGAGTTCCGCTGGGGTTTGGGCGGGCCCCTTCGCCTGATCGCCGGGCCGCGTGTTTTCTGAACCTGTCGTGTCGTCGCGGCGTTTCGACCCTGTGGGCGTTGCTTGACGCATGGGGTGTTGTCCGCCTGCGGCCGCGCCGATGCGCTTTGCGCTGCCGCGTGGCGGCGTTTCGCCTATTCCTCAAGCACAGCCAGGGCCGAACGCGCCAGCAGCCGCCGGCGCAGCGCGGCCGGTGATTCGCCAGACGATTCGTCTAAAGATTCGACTGGCGATTCGCCACGCTTTCCCGCCGCATCGCGCAGCCAAGCGGTGAACGCCGGGCTTGGCGACCCGCCCGGCGCGGCGCATTTGTCCATGCCCCGGCGCAGGCGGCGCAGAAATGGCGCGCTCTCGACGTCGCGCCCGGGACCGGCCAGGGGAGGCGGGGCGAAGGGCAGGGGAGCGGGCGTCGGGAGGTTCCGCGCCTCGTCCGCTGCGGCCTCGTCCGCCGCCGTCGCGCCCGCGCGCGCGCCAAAGACCAGACAGGCCAGCGCCATGGCCCCGCCCAGACGGTTGGCCCCGTGCATGCCCCCCGCGCATTCGCCGCAGGCGAAAAGGCCGGGAATCGTGGTGCGGCCGTGCGTGTCGATTTTAGCGCCGCCGTTTCCCGCGTGGGCATAAAGCGCCATGGCCGGCGCGCCCGGTCCGCGCACCACGCCATCCGGTCCGCGCCGGGCCAGCAGCGCCAAATCCAGCTTGGCGTCTGGCAGGCCGAACGCCACCGGACAATGCCCGCGCCGGGAGTCGGCCAATGCCGCGATGTCGGCCAATGCCGTGAAACCAGCTGAGCAGGACGCGTCCGACCAGTCGAGATCGCCGGGGTTCACAAAGGCGCGGTCGCCCTCGCGCAGCCAAAAGAATTGCACAAAGCGCGCGTTGACCAGCCGCGCCCCGGTCGAGGCGAGCAGCCCGAGCCCCAGGCCGGAGCCGCCGGGCCCGCACATGCGCCGGGCGAACAGCGGGGCCGGCCCGCCCAGGGCGGCGATCACCGCGCCGGCGCGCACGTCGAGGCGTGCTCCGCCGTCAGCCCGGCCGCGCAGGGCGCACAGCCGCGCCCCAAGAACGCGGCCGCCGTGGTCCCGCGGCAGGTCCAGCGCCTCAAAGCCGCAAAGCGTCTCTACGCCAAGGTCGCGGAGCTTGGCCGAAAAGGCGGCGTGGGCGCGGGCGAGGCCGTCGAACACCAGGGCGCGCCGAGCGGGGCTGAAGCAGCCGGGAAAGCGCAGAGGCGCGCCGGCGGAATCGACGCGGAAGCCCACGCCGATGTCGGCGAGCTCCGCAACGCGCGTCGGGGCGTCGGCCGCCAGCGCGCGCACCAGCTCCGGGTCGGCCTCGCCGGGGGGGGCCAGGGCCAGCGCCTCGGCGACGAAGGCTTCGGCCTCATGTGCTGGCGGGGCCTGCACGCCCAGGGCGTTGTTGCGGTTGGCGAAGGATGATCCGGAGGGGACGGCGCGCGGGCTGACGAGCAGCACGCGCTGACGCGGCGCGGCCTGTTTTGCGGCCCAGGCGGCGCGCATGCCGGCCAGACCGGCGCCAAGCACCAGCACGCCGCAATCAAGGCGGGGAATGTGGGAAAGGGTGGAGGACACGGCGGCCTCCCGTGGCGGGCGCACCGGCGGGATTTTCCGCGTCATGCGCCCGGGGCGTTATGCGCCGAGCTTCTTTTTGGCGAAGGCCAGCAGTTTGCGCGCCTCGGCGAATTCCGGATTGATGGCCACGGCCTTTTGCGCGGCGGCGGCCATTTTGTCCCATTTTTGCCAATCGTAGTACAGCCGGCCGAGGTTGAAGAACAGGTACTCGTCCTTCTGGGTTATGGCCAGGGCGCGCAGGTAGTAGTTCTCCGCGCTGGCGTAGTCCTGCATTTTGCGCAACACAATGCCGATGCGGTTGTAGAGGAACAGCGACTCCGGCGATTCGTTGATGGCCTGGGTCAGGTGGCCGAGGGCCTCCTGATTGAGGCCGGCCTTGTGGTAGCGGTCGGCGATGTCGGCCTTGAGCTCGGCGTCGCCGGGGAACTCCCCCGAGAGCTTGTCGAACACCTGCCGGGCTTCATCGAACTCCTGGCCGTCGAGGTGCTTTTGGCCGCGCTCCAGGCCTTCGCGCTTGCGGTTCTCCAGGGCCGTCAGGTCCTTTTGCGCGTTTTCGTTCACGTCCTCCTGCAGCACCTTGCGCATCTCGAAGATCTCGCTCAGGAGCTTTTTCTCCTCGCCGGGCGCGTAGTGCAGCACAAGCGGGTAGACCTTGCGCAGCTCCTTGTGGTTGTTCAGGGCGTATACGGTGGCGTCGATCATCTGCGCGAATTCCTCGCGCTCGGCCTTCATCAGCGGCGCGGAGAGCATGATGACGATGGCGTCGTTGAGGGCCTGGGCGGCGGCCATGTACTTGCCCATTTTAAGGCTGGCGTTGATGCTGGTGAGCTTCTGGCGCGCCTTGGTGAGTTCGCCTGACATGGTCTGCCTCCTGCCCCGCGTCGAGTGCGGGCGTAAAAGCTATTTGCCCGTGGCCTGGCGCACCAGGTCGCGGAAGCGGCGGAAGAAGTACGCGCTGTCATGGGGGCCGGGCGCGGCCTCTGGGTGGAACTGAATGGCGATGAGGGGTTTGTCCTTGTGGGCAAAGCCCTCCAGAGTGTCGTCGTTGAGGTTGCGGTGCGTCACCTTGAGCTCGGGCAGGTGGTCCACATCCACGCAAAAGCCGTGGTTCTGGGACGAGATTTCGATTTTGCCCGTCTCCATGTCCATGACCGGATGGTTGCAGCCGTGGTGGCCGAACTTGAGCTTGTAGGTGCGGCCGCCAAGGGCCAGACCCATGATCTGATGCCCCAGGCAGATGCCCGCCACGGGGTACTTGTCGGCGAAGACGCGCGTGGCCTCGATGGCGTTTTTGACCACCGCCGGGTCGCCGGGGCCGTTGGAGAGGAAGATGGCGTCGGGACCAAGCGCCGTCACCTGCTCGTGGGTGAAGCTGCTGGGCACCACGATCATGTCGAATCCCTGGGCGGTGAGCAGGCGCAAAATGTTCCATTTGACGCCGAAGTCGTACACCACGACCTTGGGCCCGGCGCCGGACCACGAAAAACCGTCCTTCAGGTCCACGTCGCGGGTGCCGGTTCCGGTCCACACATAGGGCGTTTTCGCACTCACGCGGTCGGCCAGGTTGAGGCCCTCCATGCTGGGCATCGCCTTGGCCTTTTCGACCAGCGCCTTGGGCGAGCCTTCCGTGGAGATGACGCCGCGCATGGCGCCGTTGAGGCGCAGATGCCGGGTGAGGGCGCGGGTGTCGATGCCCTCGATGCCCATGACGCCGGCCTTTTTGAGATATTCCGGCAGGGACATGGTGGCGCGCCAGTTGGAGGGCTCCTTGCAGCACTCCTTGACGATGAGGGCCTCCACGCCGACCTTGTGCGACTCGGCGTCCTCGGCATTGACGCCGTAGTTGCCGATGAGCGGATAGGTCATGCAGACCATTTGCCCCACGTAGGAGGGGTCGGTGAGGATTTCCTGGTAGCCGGTCATGCCGGTGTTGAAGATGGCTTCGCCGCCGGTCTCGCCGGGTCCGGTGAACGATGCCCCTTCGAAACAGGTGCCGTCCTCAAGGGCCAAAATAGCTTTCATATGTCGTGCTCCCGCAAAATTTTTTCAATGTGGGCAATGTCTTCCGGGCGGTCCACCCCGTGGCATCTGCGGCTGGTCACGGTGACGACGATGGGGATGCCGTTCTCCAGCAGCCGCAGCTGCTCCAGCTTTTCCGTGCGCTCAAGCCGGCCCTGCGGCAGCGCGGCGAAGCGCTCCAGCGTGGCCATGCGGAAGGCGTACAGGCCCAGGTGCAACAGCGGCCCGACCGCGTCCGCGTCATCCTCGTCCCGTGGGTGGGGAATGCCCGCCCGGGAGAAATAAAGCGCGCGTCCGCGTCCGTCCAGCACCACCTTGACGCGATCCGGGCTTTGGGCCTCGGCGCGGGTCATGGGGGTGGCGAGGGTCGCCGCCTGCACGTTCGCGCCTTCCGCCCCGGCAAAGGGGGCCAGCAGCTCGTCGAGCATGGCCGGGTCCAGCGCGGGTTCGTCGCCCTGCACGTTCACCACCACGGCGTCGGCCGGGGCTCCCAGCAGCCGCGCCGCCTCCAGCACGCGGTCGGTGCCGCTCTCGTGCGCGCGCGCGGTCATAAGCGCCGGCACGTTCCAGGCCGCCGCCGCGTCCATGATGCGCGCATCGTCCGTGGCGATGACCACCTTGACGAACCGGGCGCATTGCGCGGCCCTCTGCTGCACGCGCACGCACATGGGCACGCCCAGAATGTTCGCCAGCGGTTTGCCGGGAAACCGCGAAGAGTCATACCTTGCCGGGATGATTGCGTAACAGGGGGGAAGGGCGTTCATGCGTTCCATTATCTAATTGGTGTTTACCCGCAAATGAGGCATTCGGCAACCGCCTGGCAGGCGGTCTGCGCGCCGCCCCGGCGCGAAGCGGCGTAGCGCCGGGCGGCCTCGCGCACGGCCTCGCGGTCCGGCGGGGCGGCGGCAAGCTCCGCCAGGGCGTTCAGCACGTCCTGGCCGTCGGCGCAGCGCCGGGCGATGCCCGTTTCAAAGATCTCCGCGCCCACCCAGGTGAAATTGAACCAGCTGGGCCCGATGACCGGGGTGACGCCGTGGGCCAGCGGCTCCAGAAAGTTTTGCCCGCCCAGGTCCGCCAGGCTGCCGCCCAGAAAACACGCGCGCGCGAGGGCGAAGGCCGCGCCCAGCTCGCCGAACACGTCCCAGAGCACCACCGAGCCGGGCTGCGCCGGCGCGCCCGCGCCGCGCCGGACGAAGGGGATTTTCGCCTCGCCCAGCAGGCCTCGCCAGGCGGGCACGCGCTCCATGTGCCGGGGAAACAGCCCGATGACCGCGCCGGGCGCGCGCTCCAGCAGCCCTGTAATGATGTCGAGGACCTGTCGCTCCTCCTGCCTGCGCACGCTGCCCAGCACGATGAAGGGCGCGTTTGCGGGCAACAGCGCGGCGAGTTCGGGCTTTGGCGGCGCGGGCGTGAAGTCCAGGCGGTCGAATTTGATGTTCGGCATGCGGCCCACCTCGGACTGGGGGAACAGCCGGGCGAAGCGCGCCGCGTCGTCGTCGGAGACGGCCAGCACCTGCGTGGGCGCAAACGCGCGCCAGAAGCTGGGCATGCGCATGTAGCCGTGCAGGCTCTTCTCGGTCATGCGCGCGTTAATCGCCAGGGCCGGCACGCCGCGCCTGCCGCAGGCGGCCAGCAGACCGGGCCAGAGCTCCGTTTCCAGCAGCACCACGCAGCGCGGGGCGACCGAGGCCAGCGCTCGTTCCATGCGGCCCGGCAGGTCGAAGGGCATGTAGGCGGGCAGCAGCGTCAGCCTTGGGGCCAGCGCGGCGCGCGCGCGCTCCAGAATGCCCAGGCCCTGGCTGGTGAAGGTGGTGCACAGGACGGTCAGCGGAGCGCCGCATTCCTGGCGGCGGGACAGATGCTCCAGCAGCTCCCAGGCGAGATACGCCTCCCCGCCCGACGCCGCCTGCACCCAAACATCGGCCTTGGGCGGCGGCCCGGCGGCGAGCGTGCGTTGCGCCCAGCCCTCGCGCAGGCGCTTGTTGCGCCGAAGGCCCGGCAGCGCCGCGCGCCAGGCCAGACCGTACAGACCCAGCATCAAACGCGCGCCCAGGGGCGGCGCGCCGGTCATTCCCCGGCCTTGGACGCGGCCGTGGCCTTACGGGCCGAGTGGGCGGCCAGACCCAGGCGGACCAGCTCGGCCACCAGGGCGTCGAAGTCCATGCCGGCCACGCGGGCGGCGCGGGGCAGCAGGCTGGTGGCCGTCATGCCGGGCAGGGTGTTGGTCTCCAGAATAAACGGCCGGCTCTGCGCGTCGATCATGAAGTCCGAGCGGCTGTAGCCGGTGATGCCCAGCGCCTTGTGCGCGGCGAGCGCCATGGCCTGCACCTCGGCGGTCAGCTTCGCGTCCACCGGGGCCGGGCAGATTTCCTCGGCCCCGTCCTTGTCATATTTGTTGGCGTAGTCGAAAAACACCGTGCCGGGCCTGGGGCGGATCATGATGACCGGCAGGGGCGTTTCGCCCAGCACCGCGCAGGTGAGCTCGAAGCCGGGCACGCAGGTCTCCACCAGCGCGGCCTCGCCCAGGGCGAAGACCTTGTCCAGCGCGGGGCCGAAGTCCTGCGCCCGGTCCACGCGGCTCATGCCCACGCTGGAGCCGCCGGCGTTGGGCTTTACGAACACGGGCAGAGGCAGGCCCGCGGGGGGGGCGGCCAGCTCGCGCGGGGCGCCGTCTATGTCGGTGTAGAGCCGCCAGTCCGGGGTGCGCAGGCCGTGTTTGCTGTACACGGCCTTGGCCGCGGCCTTGTTGAGCGCCAGAAAGGACGCCTTGGGTCCCGCGCCCTGGTATGGGCAGTCGGCCTCCTCCAGCATGGCCTGGATGAGGCCGTCCTCGCCGGGAGCGCCGTGCAGGTTCAAAAAGGCGAAGTCCGCCGCCTCGGCCGCGGGGATGATGTCCGCGAACTGCGTGGCGGGATCCAGCGGGCGCACCTCGTGGCCCAGGCGTTTCAGCGCCTCGGCGATGCCGGTGGCGCCGGAAAGGGAGACGGCGCGCTCAGTCGACCAGCCGCCGGCGATCAAAATCATGCGCATTGAGGTTCTTCTCCAGAAGCCGGCCGAAGGCGTCTTCGATCTCCTTGGCCTGGCGGTTGGTGCTGTGGATGCGGTTGCGGATCTCCTCGGTCTTGCCGTAACGCGTAATCAGATCGCCGAAGCGCTGCTCGATGGGCACGATCTGGTCGTGGGCCACGCGCTTGTCGCCGTAAAGCACGCACAGGGGGGCGAAAAAGCGGCGCACGTCCACCTCAAAAGGCCAGTACACGTGGTGCACCACGCCCTGCGCCAAAAGCGGGTTGCCGGTGAGGGCCATGGCCCAGGCCCCGCCCAGCTGGCTGTGGTTGCCCCCGTGGCGGATGCAGTAGATTTTCGCCAAGTCGTGCAGCAGGGCCGAGGCGCGCACCAGCTCCACGTTCACCTCGACGCCCATGGCGCGGCCGGCCTCGGCCACCTGCACGGCCACCAGCGCCACTTTGCGGCTGTGGGCGCGGATGTGCTCCGGCATGTCGAACCGGTCCCACAACTGCGCGCAGCGCGCCTCGGAGGGGATTCTCCAGGCGGGGTCAAGCGCTCCGGACTGGGCCGGGGGGAGGGGCAGGGCGGGCCAAAGGGGCGACATGGGAATTTCCGGGCGCATCAGATGCCTTCATTTGCCTAGAGGTCTTTGCCGGTCTGGCCGGCGTTCGCAAGCGGCGAATCGCCGCGCTAAAGGCCAGCCTAGCAAGACGCGGATGAAAAATAAAGCGCGCCCCGGCGATTTGAAAACGGCCACCACGAAATTATCCTTGAAATTTTTTTGGCCAGAGGCTATGGAAGCTGTGGAAATCGAAGGGCGCAAAGGGCTTGCCAGCCCGATGCCGGAGACTGTGGCCCCTGGCGCGTCGCATGTAATCTATACCGAGGAGGATCCGATATGGCTTTTCTCGAATACAAAGGCAAAAAATTTGAGGTGGATGAGGACGGCTTCTTGTTGAAGTTTGAGGAATGGAGCCCCGAGTGGGTTGAGTACATCAAGGAGAGCGAGGGCATCCCCACCATCACCGAGAACCATCAGAAAGTCATCGACTTCCTGCAGGACTACTACAAGAAGAATGGCATTGCCCCCATGGTGCGCATTCTCTCCAAGATCACCGGCTACAAGCTGAAGGAGATCTACGAGTTGTTCCCCTCCGGCCCCGGCAAAGGCGCCTGCAAAATGGCCGGCCTGCCCAAGCCCACCGGCTGCGTGTAGTCCCGCACCACTCACAATTCTGGTCCCAAAGGGGCGGAGGCTTCAGGCTTGCCGCCCCTTTCCTTTTTGGGATGTTCGTTCCGGACACCCTCGCCCCGGATACCGAGGAGGCGTACGTGAAGGCTCTTTTCCAAACCATGGCCCTGGCCAGCCGCTGGGCCGACGAGGTGCTTTTCGGCGAGCTGACCAAGCTCACCCCCGCGCAGTGGACGGCAAAAAGCGCCGTCAACTTCGGCAGCATGCAGGGCATCGCCAACCACTTGCTCCTTGCGGACAGGCTGTGGCTGAACCGTTTCACCGGCGAGGGCGAGGCCTTGAAGACCGCGGACGCCGTGCCCTACCCGGAGCTGGCCGACCTCTGGCGCGAGCGTCAGGCCCAGAACGCCTGCAACATCGCCTTCGCCGAGGCCCTGGACCCGGCGCGGTTCGACACCATTCTGCGCTACACCACCATCGGGGGCGCGCCCAAGGCCCAGCCATTCGGCCTGTGCGTGGCGCATTTCTTCAATCACCAGACGCACCACCGGGGCCAGCTGCACGCGTTGCTCGGCGCGGCGGGCATCAAATGCCCGGACATCGACCTGATATACGCGCCCGCGGCGCGCGGCGGAAACTAGGCCTCTCCGGAGGGGCCTCCGGGCGCAGCGGCAGGCGCGCGCGTGGCCCCGGCGTGACACGCGTGAATGGCGCGCCGGGCATGGACGCGCAGCGTCCGCCGGTGTATGCAAGGTGCGTCGGGGGCTCGGAAACGTTGCCGAAACCCCGGCCATTTCGCCACACCGCGTGTGTAAGGAAGGTAGCCTGTGAGCCTCGACATCCTCGACCAGTTCCACGACCCGGCCCTGTGCAAAAGCGTGCTCGACCGCCTGAACGCCACCCTGACCGGCCCCCTGCGCTTCATGGAGGTGTGCGGCACGCATACCGTGGCCATATTCCGCAGCGGCCTGCGCTCGCTTCTGCCCAAGCAGATCGTGCACCTCTCCGGCCCGGGCTGTCCGGTGTGCGTGACGCACGAGTCCGAGGTCAACGCCTTTCTCGATCTGGCGGAGAAGCCGGGCGTCATCATCGCCACCTTCGGCGACCTCATGCGCGTGCCCGGCAGCCGCGGCAGAACCTTGAAGGCCGCGCAGGCCGACGGCGCGCGGGTCAAGGTCGTGTATTCCCCGCCCGACGCCATAAAACTGGCGGCGGAAAACCCCGACGCCAAGGTGGTGTTTCTGGGCGTGGGTTTTGAGACCACGGCGCCGGGCGTGGCCGCCAGCCTCAAAATGGCCAAGGCGCAAGGCGTGGGCAACTACCGCGTGCTTTCCTTTCACAAGCTGGTGCCCCCGGCGCTCACCGCGCTGCTTTCCGACGCGGCCCCCGAGCCCGGCCAGGGCATAGACGCCTTCATCATGCCCGGGC
>MNUQ01000039.1 GCA_001871085.1 Desulfovibrionaceae bacterium CG1_02_65_16 | reverse complement strand
ACCCCGTTGACCTATCGCCATCGTATCCCTCCAAATATCATTGCGCCGGCTGCAACTGCCGGCTCTTGCCAGATTGGGCCACGGGAACTATACGTTCGGCACAAGAACCGAAGGGAGCTCCGCATGAACAACTTTTTGCCCAATGTCCAAGAACTGTTCGACGCCAAGGGCGAACCGCTTGGCGCCATTCTCGGCCCGGAAGCGTGGGCCCTTGTTCGGGAACAGATTCTTTCCCGCCATGGTGAGCCCGTGCCTGTCCGCGAAATCGCGGAGCCGATGGGCGATTGGCGCGACCTCGTGGCCTCCTGGGACTTCAAATATCCGGTCGACCTTGATGTGCGGTGTCCTCTTTGCGGCAACGAAACCAGCGACTGGGAGCATGACGATCCGCGCAAGTTCATGCTGACCGCTGCCAACTTTGGCGGACTTGTCACCTTTCGTTGTCTCGGATGTCAGGCAAAGATCATGAAACGGCATTTCAAGGACATCGTTAAGGTTGAGGTCAAACCCTTTCTTCCCGAAAAGAGCGCACGGAATCTCGGCCGCTCCAAATAAGCCGTCTCAACCTTCTTTGCCGCCCACCTTGCTGCGCGTCACTTCCTGTGCCAGCGCCATGTAGGCCTCCGCTCCGCTTGAGCGGATGTCGTAGGTGATCACCGGTTTGCCGAAGCTCGGCGCTTCGGACAAGCGCACGTTGCGCGGGATGATGACCTCGAACAGATGTTGCGGAAGGGCCTTGCGCACTTCGTTTTTGACCTGCCACGAGAGCTTGTTGCGCTGGTCGTACATGGTCAGCACCACGCCCAGCACCTTGAGGTCCGGGTTGAGGCGCTTCTTGACCAGCTCATAGGTCATGAGCAGCTGGGAAAGCCCCTCCAGGGCGTAGTACTCGCACTGCAAGGGCACCAGCAGCTCTTTGGCCGCGCAAAGCGCGTTCACGGTCAAAATGCCCAGCGATGGCGGGCAGTCGATAAGGATGAAGTCATAGTCATCCTCGACCGCCGCCAACAGGTCGCGCACGTAGTACTCGCGCCCCAGTTTGTCGGCCAGCTCTATTTCCGCGCCCACCAGGTCCTGTGTCCCGGGGAGCAGAGACAAATAGGGAATGGCGGTTTCCACAATGCACTTGCGCACGTTGTCCGGGTCGAACAGCGCCGTATAGATGTTTGGACGTTCATCACCGGGGTAGAAGCCCAGCCCGCTTGATGCGTTGCCCTGTGGATCGCAGTCAACCAGGAGCACCCGCTTCTCCATCACCGCGAGCGATGCGCCGAGGTTAACCGCCGTCGTCGTCTTTCCGACGCCACCCTTTTGGTTTGCAATAACAATTCTGCGCGCCACGCGACCTCCGCTTGATAGCAGATTGTAACGTTTCACGTGAAACATTCACCACGTGGGCGTCTGTTTCACGTGAAACATGACCGAAGGAACACAGAGTAAATGCCGGACGCGGCAAAAGCAAGCGTTGCCCGCGTCCGAAAAGAAAAAACGGTTAGACCTTGAAGTAGTCGCGGTACCACTCGACGAAACGGGCGATGCCGGTCTCGACGCTGGTGGCTGGTTTGAAGCCGACATCGCGGACAAGGTCGTCGACGTTGGCTTCCGTGGCGGGGACATCACCCAGCTGCATGGGCAGGAACTCCTTGATGGCCTTTTTGCCAAGGCAATCCTCAAGAACTTCAATGTAGCGGGAGAGCTCGACGACATTGTTGTTGCCGATGTTGTACAGGCGGTACGGGCTTGGGCTTGTGGCCGGGTCGGGGTGCGCGCCGGACCAATCCGGATTCGGCTCGGCCGTGTGCTTGACCACGCGCACCACGCCTTCAACGATGTCGTCGATGTAGGTGAAGTCGCGGCGCATTTTACCGTAGTTGAACACCTTGATGGGCTCACCGGCGATGATGGCCTTGGTGAAGAGGAACAGCGCCATGTCGGGACGGCCCCAGGGGCCATAAACGGTGAAGAAGCGCAGGCCTGTTGTCGGCAGCCCGTACAAATGGCTATACGTGTGGGCCATAAGCTCGTTGGACTTTTTGGTCGCCGCGTAGAGGCTCATAGGGTGGTCGACGTTGTCGTGCACGCTTAGCGGCATGGTAGTGTTGAGGCCGTACACCGAGCTCGACGAGGCGTAGGCGAGATGTCCCACCTTGTTGTGGCGGCAGCCCTCAAGAACGTTCAGAAAGCCGACAACGTTGGAATCGATGTACGCGCGCGGGTTCTCTATGCTGTAGCGCACGCCGGCCTGGGCGGCCAGGTTCACCACGTGAGTGAACCCGCTTTCCGCAAAAAGCTTGGCCATGCCCTCCGTGTCGGCAAGGTCCATGTAGACGAACTTGAACTTGGGGTCGGGCGTCAGCATGGCCAGGCGCGACTGTTTGACCTCGACGGAGTAGTAGTCGTTGATGTTGTCCAGTCCAACGACCTCAATGCCCATGGACAGCAGCCGGTGGGAAAGATGGAAGCCGATGAAGCCCGCGGCTCCAGTGACAAGTACCTTCATGTTGAATCCTTTTTGCGGTTTAAGGTGAAGAGCGCAGCCTTACCCGCGAGCGCGTTTAAAGGCAAGCCTACGCAATTTTGATGGTCTTGATGTGGGCAAGCGCCTGGTGGAGCTCATGGGGGAGCAGAGTGACAAGATCCTCCGGCGCGGGAGCTGCGTGCAGCAGCACGGGCGGGCTTTGTCCTTCCTGCGGGTAAAGCGTGCGCACGCGGTCCGCCGGATTGGTCCCCAGGCACACAACATGCCTGATCGCGAAATGCGCCACTCCGGCGGAGAAGATATCCGCGGCAAAAAAAGGACCGGGATCGACCCCGGTGGGGAAGCTGATCGGCCAGAACAAGGTGGTGCCCTGTGGCCAGTTCAGAAAGGTGAGCATGCTGTGCAGCAGTCTGCGCCGTGCTGGATCAGCGTTGCCGGCCATGTCGTCTGCCAGTGATGCATAGGTGATGATCACGCGGGGCGTGGTGCGCACGCGAGCGTACAATGTGCGCCACGGTTCGGGCCAAACCTCGGGAGCAATGCTGCTTTTAGGGGCTGCGGCGGCAGGTGGCTGTGGCGAAGCGCCGCTGGCATCCGTGTGAGGGGAGGCCGGCGCGGAGGCGTTTTGCAAAGAGGGCGCGGGCGCGGCCTCGGCGGAAATCCAAGCGCGGTCCTGGGCGCTCAACCCTTCTGGAGCGAAGAGCAGCTCAAGTCCGGCCTGGGCGAAGGGGCGTAGCTGCTCGGGCAGGTCTACAGATGCTGCAAAAGATCCCATATGCGCCAGGCAACCTCGGTTTTGGGCAACTCGGGCCATTGCTCCACGCGGCCGGTGCGGTCCAGCACGGCCACCACATTGGTTGAAGCGGCAAAGCCGCTGCCGGGAACGCCGATGCGGTTAGCCACAATGAGGTCCAGCCGCTTTTCCGCAAGTTTCATTTTGGCTTGCGCCAGCACGCCGTCGGTCTCGGCAGCAAAGCCGATGAGAATCTGCCCCTTGCGCTTGGCCGCGCCCAGGGTGCGCAAAATGTCCGGGTTGGGCGTCAAGGCGATGGAAAGAGCCAGCGGATCTATGTCGCGCTTTTTCAGCTTATGCGCAACGCCGCCCGTGGGCGGAACCGGGCGGAAATCGGCCACGGCGGCGGTGCAGCAGGCGATGTCCGCCGCCGGAAACAAGTCCGAGGCGGCGGCCAGCATCTCCAGCGCGGTGGTGACGCGCACCACGTGGACGCTGGGCGGAAAATCGAAATCCGTGGGGCCGGCAACCACATGCACATCGGCGCCGCGCATCCAGGCCGCCATGGCCAGGGTTGCGCCCATAAGCCCGCTGGACGGGTTGGAAAGGTAACGCACGGCGTCCCATGGCTCACGCGTGGGGCCAAGAGTGATCAGGACATTCTTCCCGGCGAGATCCTTGGGCGAAAGAGCCCGCAACACCTGGGCGAATATGTGCTCAAGGCGGCACAACCGGCCCTGGCCCGTATCGCCGCAGGCGACAGATCCGTTGTCCGGACCGGCGGCGATGACGCCGCGATCCAGCAGGGTGCGCCAGTTGGACTGGGTGGCCGGTGCGCTCCACATGTTCGGATTCATGGCCGGGGCCACAATGAGCGGGCCCCGGAAGGCCAGCGCCTGGGTCGAGAGCATGTCGTCAGCGATGCCGCCGGCAATCTTGGCGATGATGTTCGCCGTTGCCGGAGCAATGACAAACGCGTCGGCCGAGCGGCCAGGGGTGAGGTGGGCGAAGGGGTCCTCGCCAAGGCCGCGCCGCTCATCGGGGAACATGGACGTGTGCACGACGCCCGCGCCAAGGGCCTGAAAGCTTGCCGCGCCGACAAAGCGCTGGCCGGAGGCGGTCACCGTCACGCCGACATCAATATGGGCGTCCACAAGCAGCCGAAGCAGTTCAAGACTTTTGTAGGCCGCAATGCTGCCGGTGACCCCCAGGTGCACGCGCCGGCCAAGAAAGCAGGGAAAGCGGAAATGGTCGGTGTTCAATTGCTGATGTCCTTCTCGGTGAAGCTGTCGCGCGAGGCGGCGCTGGAGGCGGCGGGGCCGCGCGCCGTGCCGGGACGAAGCTGCGTGCGCGTCGAGGTTGCTGAGGAACCGGCCTTGTACTCCAGGGCGAAGACCGTGGCCTTGGCCTTGAATCCGTCCTCAAGTTCAATGATGGCTGCCTTGTTGGCCTTCTCGAACACGAGGATGCTCTTCTTGGAGCGCACGGAGGACACCTTGCGCCAGCCGTCCTTGATCATGTTGTTCTGAAAGAAGTTGATCAGGTCGTCGAACACCACGCGGCCCTGGAAAATCTGGATGCCGGCCTTGAACTGCTGGGTGTCGAAGGAAAAGTCGTCGTCGGTGGCGTGTTCCATGCCATTGGGGATTAAGATGTCATCAAAAAGATAATAATAATTAGGGTTTTCGTAAGTCTCCGCCTGGCCGCCCTGGGCGGGGGGGGCATCGGCGGCGCGGGGAGCGCTCAGCCCGGAGCAGGCGCTCAGGGTGATGATGAGGCTTGAAAGCAGCAAGTATTTCAGGGGTGCGGGCGTCATGGCGCGGCTCCTCAAGGTTGTCTGCGGCGCTTGACCGCAAGTGAAGGATACGGGCGGCAATCTATAGGAAAGCGTGAGAAAGCTCAATCGCTGGAAGATAAAGCGAAGCAGGCGGGAGGAGGCGGGGGAAATGCGCGTGGCTCAACCGATGGACGCGCCCAGGCGTTTGAGGTGGGCCTGCAGCAGTTCCCGTTCCTCGCGCAGGCGGCGCAGCTCCACCTCCTGGGCGGAAAGCCGGGCCTTGAGGTCCGCGTTGTCGCTGGTGAGGGTGAGGGAAATCTCCTCCATAACCGCCAGCTTGGGCTCCATATCCTTCACGCGTTCAGTCAGCTTCTCCAGTTGGGCGCTTACGTCGGCCTGGCCCTGCCGGGAAACGCGCTTAAGATTGCGCGCCAGTAGCACAAAGCCGTTTTTTAGTTTGTCGATGTCGGCCTGATGCGAATCAAGGCTGGTCTTCTGTTCGGCCAGTTTGCCCAGCGCCTCGGTGAAATGGGCGATGGAGCCCTCAAGGGCGCTTGAAAGCGCGTCGGAGAGCGCGTCGGCCAGATTGGCGGGCAGGGTCTGCGCCACGGCGGGCAGGGCGATGGGTTCGCTCGCGGGGCCGACCTCAATGGTGCGCGGAAATTCCCGGCGCAAAATGTCTTCGATCTCTGCGGTGATGCGTCCCTCGGCGTAGAGTTCGCTGATGCGTTGGAAGATGCCCACGGCCTCTTCGGGGTAGCGCGTCATGCGGCCGAGACGCCGGCCGGAGAGATAGTCCTTGAACAGGGCGGCGTAGCGGCGCGCCGTGGGCGCGGGGATGCCGGTTCGCTTGGCGATGTCGCTTAGGGCCATGAGTTCCATGCCCCGTGCATATCAGGATCAGGCTCAAGATCAAGGAAAAATTAGCATAGGACCTTGGTTGGCGGGCAGGGTGCAGACATGTCGTGGGCATGAGCAGGGCGTGAGAACCGAGTGATCGCGTGGTGGAGGGGCTTGCGATTGGGCGGAGAATGGATAGGATGCGCGCCCATGCGCACCCACCAAGCACCCCCTGAGAATCCGGACATTCCGCCTGAATTCCGCCTGTCGAGTTACGTCTACGAACTCCCTGAGGAACGCATAGCCCGCCGCCCGGCGGACACGCGCGACGGTTCGCGCCTGCTGGTGCTGGACCGCGAGGCCGACACGCGCCGAGTGGACGAGTTCCGCCATCTGCCCGACATACTTTCCCAGCGTTTTCCCAAGGGCGCGCTGCTTGTGGCCAACAATTCCAGGGTGTTCCCCGCGCGGATTTTTGGCCGGCGCGCGACGGGGGGCCGTGTGGAGCTGCTGCTGCTGACGCCGCTGCCGTTGCTTCACGTGAAACGCCTGCCCGATGGCCGGAACAGCGCCGAGGCCGAGGGGCTGGTGCGCACGGCCAAACGGATGAAGGAGGGCGAGACTGCGCTGTTCGATGCGCCGCTGACTGTGACGCTGCTGGCGCGTGGAGACTTTGGCCGCTGCCGCGTGCGCCTGGAATGGGCCGGCGATATCGCAGAGATATTTAACAACATCGGACACATGCCCCTGCCACCATATCTGGAGCGCGAGGACGACGCCAGCGACCGCGAGCGGTATCAGACCGTTTACGCCGACGCGGACAAGGCCGGCAGCGTGGCCGCGCCCACGGCGGGGCTGCACTTTACGCCGGAGGTGCGCGCAAAGCTCGCCGGCCTTGGCATTGGCTGGGTCGAGGTGACGCTTTACGTGGGCTATGGCACCTTCAGCCCCGTGCGCGAGGGCGACATCCGCCAGCACAAAATGCACGCCGAGTATGTGGAAGTGCCCGAGACCACTGCCGAAGCCGTGCGCCGGGCCAAGGCCGAGGGCGTGCCCGTGGTCGCCGTGGGCACCACAAGCGCGCGCAGCCTGGAGGGCATGTTCGCCGCCCGGGGCGAGGTGGCCGCCTTTGCCGGGGAAACCGACATCTACATTCTGCCCGGACGCGCGTTCAAGGTGGTGGACGCGTTGCTGACCAATTTCCATTTGCCAGAGTCCAGTCTCCTGATTATGGTTTCGGCCTTGGCCGGCCGTGAACGAATCATGGCCGCCTATGCCTTGGCGCTCGCCAGCGGACTGCGCTTTTTTTCCTATGGCGACGCCATGCTCATTGTGTGAACAAGCAATCCGACAAAGGCCGCCGGCGCGCCCGCGCCCGTGGCGAAAAGGGGTGAGCAATGTCCCGAATCACCGTATCGGAGGAGCGCTGCAAAGGGTGCCTCTTGTGCACCCAGGTTTGCCCGGTGGAGATCATCCGGCAGAGCGAGCGCATCAACCAGCATGGGTACAAGGTTGCCGAGGTTCCGGCCGAGGACATGGAGAAATGTACCGGATGCGCCTCCTGCGCCACCATCTGCCCGGATGTGGCCATTGAGGTTTGGCGCGGCAAAAAGCCCAAGAAGAGCGCTTAGGAGGGCTTATGGCAGGCAATAAGGAACGACTTTTCGTCAAGGGCAACGAGGCCATCGCCATGGGCGCGCTGGCCGCCGGCTGCCGCTGCTTCTTCGGCTACCCCATCACCCCGCAGAACGACATTCCCGAGTTCATGAGCAAATATCTGGTCGAGGCCGGCGGACAGTTCGTCCAGGCCGAAAGCGAGGTCGCCGCCGCCAACATGCTGCTGGGAGCGGGCGCCTGCGGCGTGCGCGCCATGACCAGTTCCTCCAGCCCGGGCCTCAGCCTCAAGCAGGAGGCCATCAGCTACATGGCCGGCAGCGAGATTCCCGCCGTCATTGTGAACATGAACAGAGGCGGCCCGGGCCTGGGCGACATCGGCCCCAGCCAGGGCGACTACTTCCAGTCCACGCGCGGCGGCGGCCATGGCGATTACCGTCTGCTGGTGCTGGCGCCCTCCAGCGCGCAGGAAGCCTACGACATGACCTTTGACGCCTTCGACCTGGCGTTTGCCTCGCGCAATCCGGTGCTCATCCTGGGCGACGCCATCATCGGCCAGATGAAGGAGCCGATCACCCCGCGCGAGCCCAAGGCTGTGGACCCGGCGGAAGGCGGCGACTGGCGGTTGATCGGCGCGCCCAAGAGCGGGCCGGACAAGCGCGAGCACCGCATCATCAAGTCGCTGTTTTTGAACGATGGCGAGCTGGCCGGCCAGAACATGAAGCTGCAGGCCAAGTACGAGGCCTGGAAAAAGCTGGCCGCGTGCGAGACCTTTGAAGTGAATGACGCCGAGCTCGTGGTGGTGGCCTACGGGTCCATCGGGCGCATTGCCAAAAACGCGGTGCGCAACCTGCGGGCCAAGGGCAAAAAGGTTGGACTGCTGCGCCCCAAGACGCTCTATCCCTTCCCCGAGAAGGCGCTGGAGAAGCTGGCCAAAGCGGGCAAGCGCTTCCTCACCATTGAGCACAACCTGGGCCAGATGGTGGAGGACGTGCGGCTCTCCGTGCGGCATTACGCCGATTCGGAGCTGTTCTGCGTCTACCCCGGCAACATGCCGAGCCCGGACGACTTCGAGGCGCCCATTCTGCGCGCCCTGGGGAGGAAATAGCCATGAGCAAAGCCAACACGACCGTCGCCCCGTCCGGGGAGGAGCTGGTCTTCACCCGGCCCGCGTCCCTGGTGGACCGGCCGACCCACTACTGCCCCGGCTGCCACCATGGCATCGCCCACCGCCTGGTGGCCGAGCTGCTGGACGAAATGGGCGTTATTGAAAACACCATCGCCGTGGCCTCCATTGGCTGCTCGGTGTTCCTGTACAACTACATCGACGCCGACGGGGTCGAATCGCCCCACGGCCGCGCCCCGGCGGTGGCCACGGGTGTCAAACGCGCCCGGCCGGACAAGTTCGTCTTCACCTACCAGGGCGACGGCGACCTCGCCTCCATCGGCATGGCCGAGATCATTCACGCCGCCAACCGCGGCGAGCGCATCAGCGTCGTCTTCATCAACAACACCGTCTATGGCATGACCGGCGGCCAGATGGCCCCGACCACGCTCATCGGCCAGAAAACAACCACCTGCCCCGCCGGGCGTTGTCTGGAGCGGGAGGGCGCGCCCATCCGCATGGCCGAGATCATCGCGCATCTTGGCGGCACGGCGTTTTGCGCGCGCGGTTCGCTGGATTCGGTCAAGAACATCCGGCAGGCCAAGAAGTACATGCGCCAGGCGTTTGAAGTGCAGGCCAAGGGCTTCGGGTTCGGCTTTGTGGAGCTGTTGTCCGGCTGCCCCACCAACTGGCGCATGACGCCGGTTGCCGCCAACAAGCGCATCGCCGACGAAATGATCCCCTACTTCCCGCTGGGTGTGTACCGCGACGTGGTCGCGGACGGCACCTGCGGGTCCATGGTTGCGGGAGGCGAATAGATGAAACGCTATATCGACGTCATCATGGCCGGCTTCGGCGGGCAGGGCGTGCTGCTTATTGGCAATCTGCTGGCCTACGCGGGCATGCGCGAGAAGCTCAACGTCACCTACATCCCCGTCTACGGGGTGGAGATGCGCGGCGGCACGGCCAACTGCACGGTTGTCTTGTCCGAGGAGGAAATCGGCTCGCCCATTATCAACACGCCAAAAAGCCTCATCATCATGAACCGTCCCAGCCTGGACAAGTTCCAGTCGCGCCTCGCCGACGGCGGCATCCAGCTGGTCAATTCGTCGCTGGTGGAGCCGGAGCTGGTGGAGAAGGGCGGGCGCATCCGCACGGTGCTGGTGCCGGCCAACGAGCTGGCCGACCAAGTGGGCAATGCCCGCGCGGTGAACACCGTGATGCTGGGCGCGTATGTCGCGTCCACGGGCATGGTCAAGCTGGAGACCGTCGAGGCCTGCCTCGCCGCGGTCATGCCGGCCAAGATCGTGCCGCTCAACGTCACCGCCCTGCGCACCGGCGCGGACTACGCCCTGAAGCAGCTGGCGTCCATGCCGGCCGTCAAGAAGCCCGCAAAGGCCGCCGCCCCCAAACAGGCGAAGCCTGCGAAGTCGGCGGCGGAAAAGAAGAACTAGCGTGCAGCTGAACGCCAATAAAAAGCCCCAGGGGCAGTACGGCATCATCGGCTGGCCCCTGGGGCACAGCAAAAGCCCCTTGCTGCACAACTGGGGACTTAAGGAGTCTGGACTGCCCGGCGTCTACGTGGCCTGGCCCACGGAGCCCGCCAAGCTGAAGGCCTTCATGGCCGAGGTGCGCGCGCGGCATATCCGGGGCGTCAGCGTCACCATTCCGCACAAGCAGGCCGTCATGCCTTACCTGGATGGCCTCACCGACCGGGCCAAGGTCATTGGCGCGGTGAACACGCTGTTCTGGCGCGAAGGCAAGCTCATGGGCGACAATACCGACGTGATCGGCATCAAAAAACCCCTGCTTGCCCGTCAGGAGGCTCAAGGGGGCGCGTTGAAGAGCGCGCTGGTGCTGGGGGCCGGAGGCGCGGCCCGGGCCGCCTGCGCGGCGCTTAAGGAGCTTGGCGTGCCGGATGTCGCCGTGACCAACCGCACAGCGTCCAAGGCCGTAAAGCTCGCCGCGGATTTCGGCCAGCGGGCGGTGCCGTGGGACGAGCGTGCGCAAGGAACGTGGTCGCTTGTGGCCAACACCACGCCGCTGGGCATGCTGGGCGAGCATCAGAATGAGTCGCCCTGGCCGGCGGATGGGTTTGCCGGCGTCGGACTGGTGTTCGATTTCGTCTACAATCCCGTGCGCACAAGGCTGATGGCCGAGGCGCAGGAGGCGGGCGTGGCCTGCCTGTCGGGCCTGTCCATGTTCCTGCACCAAGGGCTGGCGCAGTTTGAGCTGTGGACCGGGAAAGCGCTGGACGAACGCCGCGCCCGGCAGGTGCTCATGGCCGACTTGCTCCTCATGGGCGGCTAGCTGGTCAAGGAAAAAGAACCCTGAGGGGGCGGTTGCGTTGGCGGCCGCCCCTTTTTTATGCTCCGTGGGCCGAAGCGGAAACCCGGGCCAGGGGCGCGTGTTGCCCGGACAAAGAAGTTGACGGAGGAGCTGACGGGGAAACCGGCGGAGAGGCCGGGGGCGGCGGATCGGTTTCGCGGGCAACCTCCAGGCGGGCGGCGAGAGCCTGTAAATCCTCCAGATACTCGCGGCTGGTATCAAGGTAAAAGGCCAGCGCCCGGGCGAAGTTTTTGCCCACCAGGCCGTCGAGGAACAGCTGACTTATCTCGCGTTCGCGCAGCAGCACGTACTGGGAAAGCAAAAAGACCTTGCGCTCCTCCACGCTCATTTCCCGCAGCAGGCGCGCCAGCACGGTCCGGGCGCGGGGTTGGTACATCCAGAAATACAGCAAATCTAGTGAGTTGACGATAATAATGTTTTCCAGTCCCTTGTTCTCGTAGCTTAGCGTGAGCATGAACTGCTCCGGCGACTCCAGAAGGGCCAGCACATCCTCCTGGGGGAAGCGCAGCTCCAGCTTCTGGAAGGTGTCGAAAAGCTGCGCGAGCTTGGTGTTGTAGTCCCACAGGCGCAAACGCGTCGCCTGGGCGCGGTCCACCAGACCCTCGATGACTCCGGCGGCGGTGTCCGAGGCGAGCTTGGAGATGACGGCGGCCCAGGGCTCCACAAGCGCGGCCGCGTCCGCGTGTCCGGCCGAGCGCAGCAGGGCGATGATGCCCCAGCTGTAGCCCAGCGCCAGGGGAATGGAGACGATGGAGCGGAACCAGTTGCCAAGGGCTGTGCCGCGCGGCAGCCCGCGCAGGATGTTGTGGAAGGTGATGTAGAGCGCGTTGGCCAGGGCCACCACAGTATAAAGCGTAACAGGCGCGTTCTCCAGGGTGATGGAGCACGCGCGGTTCAGAAGCTCCGTCTTGATGACGTAGTCGAGCAGAGGCACCGAAATGCCGGTGTACAGTAGCGAATCGGCTAGCCGCTCCCAGCTTACCAGATCGTTCCAGCGCAGCAGCGACGAGCGCGTGAGTCCGCCGGCGGCCAGCACCATCTGGATGATGTTGCGCACGCCGGTTATGGCGAACCAAATGAACGCGCCAAGGTACGCCAGCACCCACCAGTCCTTGGTAAGGCCGAAGGTGAGGGCGGCCGGAATGAACCCGGCGATGATCTTGAGGGCGATTTTGAGGCTGGTGTTGAGGTAGCGCGGGTGCAGCAGGCGCGGGCGGTCGAAGCGGCCGCAGGCGAGGGAAGGCGGCTCCATGCCGAGTCCGCTCTCCGGGCCGTTTTCGCGTTGCACGCCGCCCATGAGCGAGACGTTGCCGGGGTGTCCCGGGGTGAGCGTGTAGGATTCCGCCAGCCACTCCACGCGTCGCCGCCGCACAAGAAAGCGCAAGCGCGGGAAGGCCGCCGCCAGGGCGTGCAGCAGTCCGCGCTCCGGCTCGTGCTCGTCGTCGGGCAGAACGGTGATGCGCTGGGTGACTGTCGCCTGCACGTCCAGGCGCTTGGTCGCCGCCTCCGGCATGCCGCGCAGGGCGCGGCGGGCGCGCCACGGCAGAGTGTCGTCCACCACCATGCCCATGCCGTACAGCCGGCTGGACTGGCCGGTGGAGTCCGTGCCGATGCACGAGGCCAGCGGCGTCTTGCGGTAGCAGGCGTGCAAGGTGGCGATGTCGAAAAGAATCTCCTCCAGCTTGTCGCGCACGCTTTTGCTGGGCACGGCCGCAATGATGCCGCGGATGAGCTTCTTGAGCTTTATGACATTGGAGGTGTTGAGGGCCTCCTGCAGGGCGTTGATGCGCGCGCGGTCAATCTCGCGCCCAAGGGCGCGGTCCTTCATGTTCACAATTTCCAGGTGCGTCACCGCGCCGCGACAGTCGTACAGAATCTCCAGCACCTCCTCCACGCGCAGGTTGCCCAGGCTGAGGGTGATGCGTCCGGCGGGGTGGATGTCCTGCAGGCGGCGGGTAAGCTCCTGCGGTGAAAGGCGCAGCAGGGCCGGGGCATCCGGGTCGTCGCTGGGAATGTCCGGGTCCTGCAGGCTGGGGTTGCGGCGCGGCTTCAGGAACAGACCGATGATCTCATCGGTGTCGAGTTTGGCGAGTCGGCCAAGCTGCTGGCGGATCTCCACGCGCTCCGGAGGGCTGGCGGTCTGGAATTCATGGCGCAAAAAGGCCGCCTGGGCCTTCATCTGAGGGAGCAGGCGTTCGTGGATGAATTTGCCCAGGTGCTGGAGCGAGGCCTGCCCCGCGCCCACAAAACGCTGGAACTCCTGCGCGGAAAGAGGCGGCAGGTCGAGACCGTAATCGCGGGCGAGGGTTTTGCGGTGGATGGTGTTGAATTGGCTAAACACCGCAATGACGTATCGCTGGTGGTGGCGCGAGACCACGCGTCCCTCGGCCATGAAGGCGGCGGTGGCGGGCTGGTCGAGAACATCGAGAAACTCCACGGGGGAGGCGAAGCCGCCCGGCACCCAGATAATCTTGAGGAAACGGCCCCGGAAGCGCGGCGTGTACTCAATGCCGATGCGCACCTCAAGCTCCAGCACGCGGGCGGCCTCCAGCAACTCGGCCGCGGCCTCGCGCGGGACATAGTTGTAGAAAACCACGGTGAGGGATTTGATGCCCTTGATCCAGGCATCGAGCACAAGGTGCGTGCTGGACTTGCGTCCCTTGGTGTTGGCGTCGTGCACATGGTCGTCGAAGGCCACTTGGCTCTGGTCCTCGGGCATTTCCAACAGGTGGTAGCGGGCCAGGTGCCTGCGGATGACGCGCGGCTTGCCGGAACAGGCCTCGCGGAAGTCGCGCGCGTACATCAGCTGGGTCAGGGCGTCGTCGGCGCGTACCATGTCCTTCATCAGCTGCACCAGCACGCGGGCCGTGTTGCGCCGCAGCCAGCTCGCCGAGGTGGTCAGAACCTCCGCATGCAGCGAGCGCAGGGCCGAAAGGCGGTCCTCGGCCTTGCCGGTCTCCAGCGATCCCAGCAGGTGGACCACTGCGTAGGCGACGCGCAGGCCGCGCGTGGCTGCCATTTCCTTGATGCCGTGGGGATGCATGTACGGGGCGAGGAGCTTCTTGTGGCTTGGCGCGTCCTCGCGCTCGATGACGTCACGGACGATGCGCAGCAGATCATAGTCCTTGCGGTCAAAGTACGCCCGGGCGGGCCGGTCGCTTTCGAAAAGAAGGCCTCGCTGGGCGCGGGGCGGCGTGGTCATGGGCATGCGCATCCTTTGGCGACGGCATTCGTCCCGGAACAGCAGAGCTTCCGTCATGGGAGGTTGGGCCGGGGCAAACGTGACTGATTTCACAATCAACAGCCGTTGGGAAAAAGTCAAGGACCTGCCGGAAGTTCCGTACCTACGTATGCAATCCGCGTCGGGCGTCGCAACCGCCGTCAAGACGGAAATATTGTCCTTTTCCCGGCCAGAAATGGGGGAATTTTATCCCGGGGCTCGAGCCGTGGTATGCTTGCGTGGGAGGAAACAGAATGCGCGAACAAGAGGATTTGCGGTTGATGTATGCGTGCGCCTTTGCGGGCGAGGCTGGCCGCGTGGTGCTGGCGGACCTTGAGGCCCGCGCCTTTGTGCGGGAAACGAGCTTCCATCCGGATCCGCAGCGCGCGGCTTTCAACGAGGGCCGGCGCAGCCTGGCGTTGCATGTGCGGCTGATGCTGGAGCCGTTGGCCGAAAGCGGTCGAGAGAACGCGACAGGAGGGGCAGGCGCAACGGCGTAGGACAAAAAAAGGGGGGGCCCTAAAGCCCCCCCTTTGAATCAACTTGACTTGGAAGCCTTAGGGCTTCTTGGTGTCAGGGGCGGCCGGGGCAGCGGCGGCGTCCGGGGCGGGGGCGGCAGCGCCGTCAGCCGGCTTGGCGGTGGCGTCGGCAGGAGCCGGGGCGGCG
>MNUQ01000068.1:7179-14904 GCA_001871085.1 Desulfovibrionaceae bacterium CG1_02_65_16 | reverse complement strand
GCCATTTTAAGCGGCGTTGCCGGGGCCGCGGCGCTCGCGGGCGACGCCCGCGCCCTGCCCGCCTGCGCGCTTTTCGGCGCGCTGGGCGCGCTGGCGCTGGTGCTGCTGCTGGCGCGGGCCGGCGGCGGGCCGCTCTCCGGCCTGCGCAGGGAAACGCTGGTGCTGGCGGGCATCGTGGTCTCCACGTTTCTCTCCGCGCTCATCTCGCTGTTGAAGAGCCTCGACGAGGAGAGCGTATCGAGCATCGTGTTCTGGATCATGGGCAGCTTCCAGGGGCGCGGGTTCGAGCACGTCAGCCTGGCCTGGCCGTACATGCTCGTGGGCGCGGGCATCGTGTTCTGGCGCGCGCGCGAGCTGGACCTGCTCAGCCTGGGCGAAACCCAGGCGCGCATGCTGGGGCTGGAGGCCGGGCGCTCGCGCCTCTGGCTGCTTTTCGGCGCAAGCCTGCTCTCCGGCGCATCCGTGGCGGTCTCCGGGGTCATCGGCTTCGTGGGGCTGGTGGTGCCGCATCTGGCCCGGCTGGCGCTTGGGGCCGGGCACCGGCGGCTGTTGCCCGCCTCGGCGCTGCTCGGCGCGCTCTTGCTCATTTGGAGTGATGTGCTGGCGCGCACGGCCTTGCCGCGCGGGGCCGAGCTGCCCGTGGGCGTGGTGACGGCGCTTGTGGGCGGACCGTTCTTCTGCCTGCTGCTGGCGCGCCGCGGGCTGGCCGGGACCAAAAGCGCCCGCGGGGACGACGCGTGATCCGCGCGCGCAATCTGACCTGCGGCTACGGCGGCCGGGCCGTGCTGCGCGGGGTCGACCTGACCCTTGCGCCGGGGGAGTTCGCCGCCCTGCTGGGGCCCAACGGATCGGGCAAGACCACGCTGTTGCTGGCCCTGGCCGGGCTGCTGCGCCCCATGGAAGGACGCGTGGAGCTGGCCGGACGCGACATTGCGCGCCTGCCGGCCCGTGCGCGCGCGCGCCTTGTCTCCTGCGTGCCGCAGGGAGCCGCGCCGCCGCCGGGCTATTCCGTGCGCGAGCTGGTGCGCATGGGCCGTTTCGCCCGCTCCGGCTTTTGGGGCGGAGGCGGCCGCGAGGACGAAGAAGCCTGCGAAACCGCGCTCACCGAGGCCGGCTGCCTGGACTTGGCCGAACGGCAGGCGGCGGAGCTCTCCGGCGGGGAGTTCCAGCGCGTGCTGCTGGCACGGGCCCTGTGCCAGGGCCGGGAGCTGCTTTTGCTCGACGAGGCGACCTCGGCCCTTGACCTGGCCCGGCGGGTGGAGGCCTTCGACCTGCTGGCCGCGCAGAACCGCAAGGGCGGCGCGGTGCTCACCGCCGTGCATGACCTGAACCTTGCGGCGCTGTACTGCCCGCGCCTGATCTTTCTGAAACGCGGTCGCGTGGCGCTGGACGGCCCCACGCGCGACATCTTCACCGAAACAAACCTGAGGGACATCTATGAGACCGACATCCGCGTGGCACCGCACCCCGTCACCGGCGCGCCCCAGGCGCATCTGGTGCCTGGCGCTGGCGCTGCTGCTTTCTTTCCTGGTTGATGCGCGGCCGGCCTGCGCCGCCGGGGTGCGCATCACCGACGACACCGGACAGACCATCGCCCTGGCGCGGCCCGCCGGCCGGGTCATCGCGCTTTACGGCGCGTTCAACGAGATTATGGACGGCCTGGGCCGGGCGGACGCCATTGTGGCCCGCACCGACGCGGACACCTCCCCGGCGCGCATCGCCAACCTGCCGGTCATCGGCACGCACATGCGGCCCAACATAGAGGCCGTGCTGGCCCAAAAGCCTGACCTCGTGCTGCAGATGGCCGGCCGCAAGGAGGCCTCGCTGCCGGTGGAGGCGCTCAAAAAGCATGGCGTCACCGTGGCCGTGTTCCGGGCGGAGAGCTTCGCCGAGCTGTTCTCGGTCATTCGCCGCGTGGGCGCGCTCACCGGCGCGGACCGGCGGGCCGAGGCCATGGTGCGCGGCATGGAGGGACGGCTGGCCGCGCTGGACGCCCGCGTGGCCACGGCGAAAGCGCGCCCGCGCGTCTTCTACGAGGTGCGCTCGCCGGACATGCTGGCGGCTGGCGGCGCGGGCATCGTGGCGGAGATCATCCGCCGCGCCGGCGGCGAAAACTGCGTGACCGACGCCGGCAAATTCGCCCGCGTCAGCGAGGAGGAGATCATCCGCCTTGCGCCGGAGGCCTACGTCATCCAGCGCGGCCCCATGAACCCGGCCCCGCTGCCGCTCAGCAAGCGCCTGCGCCTGCGCACCATACCCGCCGCCAAAACCGGCCGGGCCTGGTTTGTGGATGAGAAAAAATACGCCCGCCCCGGCCCGCAGAGCGTCGACGCCGCCGAGGAGCTGGTCGGACTGCTGCATCCGGAGCTTGTCGCAACACAACAACGCCCCGCCAAGGGGACGCGCAAGGACGTGAAATGACCCGCTACGGCACGCTTTACGGCATTGGGGTAGGTCCCGGCGACCCGGACCTCCTCACCCTGAAGGCCATCAAAACCCTGCAAAAGGTGGACGTGGTGCTGGCTGCGGCCTCCACCAAGAACGAGGCGTCCCTTGCGCTCTCCATCGCCAGACCGCACCTAGGACCGCAAGCCGAAACCCTGCGCCTGAACTTCCCCATGACCCGCGACGCCGGCGTGCTGGAAAACGCCTGGCGCGAAAACGCCGACGCCGTGGCGAAAATCCTCGATGCCGGCAGAAGCGCGGCCTTCCTCACCCTGGGCGACCCGCTGACGTACAGCACCTTCGGCTACCTCGCGCGCGCGCTGGCCCTGCGCAGCGAGGCCCCGGTGGCGGTCATCCCCGGCATCACCAGCTATCAGGCCGCCGCGGCAGCCACCGGCCGGGTGCTGGTGGAAAGCGGCGAGAGCCTGGCCGTGGTTTCCGGCGTGGCGGACGAGGACTCCCTCACCCGCGTGCTGGAAAGCGCCCAGTGCGCCGTGATCCTGAAAGCCTACAAGAATCTGCCCGCCATCCGCCGCGTGCTGGAGAAGCTGGGTCTGGGCGACTCCAGCGTGTTCGTCACCCGGCTGGGGCTGGAGGGCGAGGAGATTCTGACCGGCCTGCGCAACCTGCCGGAGAAGCCGAGCTACTACTCGCTCATCCTGGTGCGCCGGAGCTGACCGCGCCGCGCGACGCGCCTTTCCGCAAGGGCCTGCGCCGGGCCGTTGCCGCCTTTGCACGGCCGTGCCGACACAGCGCAAGCAACCTGCACAGCCGCCCGGCGCGCCGCCCTACTCCACCAGCAGCAGGTGCAGGTCGCACACGTTGGTGCGCGTGGGGCCGGTTTTGTACAGCCCGTCAATGGCCTCGAAGAAATGGTACGAATCATTAGCCTTGAGCGCCGCCGCCGTGGAAAGCCCCGCCGCGCGCGCCCGGGCCAGCATGCCCGCCGAGGCGTAGGCTCCGGCGGCGTCGGTCGGGCCGTCCGTGCCGTCCGTGGATGCGGACAGAAAGGCCATGCCACGGCCGCCCTCGGCGTCGCGCTCCATCTCGGCCAAAAAGGCCAGCGCCATTTCCTGGTTGCGGCCGCCCTTGCCGTCGCCGATCAGCGTCACCACGGTCTCCCCGCCGAGGACGACGCAGGCCGGCCGCTTGACCAGCATCTCCGAGCGCCGCACGTCCTGCCCGATGCCGGCGAGAAAGCGCGCCACCTCGCGCGCCTCCCCCGTGAGCCGGCAGGTGAGCGGGGCCACGTTGTAGCCAAGCTGACGGGCGCGCTCACAGGCGGCCAGGAGCGCGGCGTGGTTGGTGCCGATGAGCAGATTGGCGGCGTGGGCAAGGGCCGGGTCGCCGGGCTTGGGCGTTTCGTCCACCCCTCCGGCCGCGCCGAGCGTAAGGGCGCGCAGCGCCTCCGGCGGAATGGCCGGGCCGATGCCGTAGCCCTCCACAATGGCCAACGCCTGGGCGTAGGTGCTCGTATCCTCGCTGGTAATGCCCGAGGCGATGGTGTCCAGCCGGTCGCCCACCACGTCTGACAGGATGAGCGCAACGCTTGTCGCCGGGGCCAGCAGGCGCAGAAACCGTCCGCCCTTGAGCGCGGAAAGGTGCTTGCGCACGCAGTTTATCTCGCGGATATCCGCCCCGCAGGCGAGCAAAGCGCGGGTGACGGCCTGCTTGTGCGAGAGCGTCAGGCGCACCTCGCGGCCGGCATCCGTGTAGGCCATGGGCGCGGGCAAAAGCGCCGACCCACCGCCGGAGATGAGGTTGATGACCAGCGTGTCCGCCTGGGCCCCGCGCGCCAGCTCGGCGATGCGCGCGGCCGCATCCACCCCGGCCTCGTCCGGCACCGGGTGGCCGGCCTCGACCTGCTCAATGCGCAAAAGCGGCTCCGTGTGGCCGTATTTGGTGCACACCAGCCCGCCCCAGGCAAGGCCGGGCCGCCGGGACAGAATCTCCTCCACGGCCTTGGCCATGCGCGACGACGCCTTGCCGCAGCCCAGCACCAGCACGCGGGAATAGCGCGAGAGATCCGCCTCCCACCGGCGGGACTCCAGCTCCACGCTCAGCCTGTCGCCGTCCAGGCGCATGCGGTCCTTGATCATTCCATAGGGATCAATGCGCAGCAACGCGGCCTCGAAAATGCTTTTGAGGGCGGCGAGCTGTGGGTCGTCTTGAAGCAACGGCATGGGGCCTCCGGGCTGTTGGGGATACAGCGGAGGCTAGACGCTTTGCTAGGCGGATTCAAGGACGGCGATGAAGCCCCTGGCTTCGTCCTGCCCGAAGCCAGGATAAATAAAATACAGTCTGGCAGGTGGTTGACTCACCACGCGGGGCGACATAGTTTGTGATTGGATTCACAAAGAAGCGAAGTGAGACAAGCAACTCCAGGAAGATACGACAAAAACGCATAGGCAAGGAGCCGATCATGTGGGATACGACAATTGATCTGTATGCCGTCAAGGAAGTCAGGACAAAGACCACTGCATATCTTGGTGTCGGCGCCATTGCAAAGATGCAAGACATTGCCGCAAGCCTCAAGGCGCGTGGAATACAGAGCGTGCTCTGCGTTACCGGCGGGCATTCCTATAAGATCACCGGCGCGTGGGACCATGTTGTATCCGCCTGCGCCAAGCAAGGCATCAGCATCACGCTGTATGACCACGTGACCCCCAACCCCACCACGGACTCCGTTGATGAGGCGGCCAAGCTGGGAGCGGCGGCCGGCGCGCAGGCCGTCATCGCCATCGGCGGCGGCAGCCCCATCGACGCCGGCAAGAGCGCGGCCATTCTGCTGGCCAACCCCGGCCACACCGCGCACGAGATCTACAACTTCACCTTCATGCCGGAAAAGGCCGTGCCCATCGTGGTCATCAACCTCACCCACGGCACCGGCAGCGAGGTGAACCGCTTCGCCGTGGCCACCATCACCGAGCTGAACCACAAGCCGGCCATCGCCTACGACTGCCTCTACCCCCTCTTCTCCATCGACGACCCGGCGCTGATGACCAAGCTCTCCCCGGCGCAAACGCGCTTCGTCTCCATCGACGCCGTAAACCACGTCGTCGAGGCCGCAACCTCCGTGGTGGCCAACCCGCTCTCAATCCTGCTGGCCGAGGAGACCATCCGCCTGGTGGCCGCCTACCTGCCGCTCGCCATCGAGAAGCCCGATGATCTGCGCGCCCGTTACTGCCTGGCCTACGCGGCCATGATCGGCGGCACAGCCTTCGACAACGGCCTGCTGCACTTCACCCACGCCCTGGAGCATCCGCTCAGCGCCGTAAAGCCCACGCTGGCCCACGGCCTGGGGCTGTCCATGCTGCTGCCCGCCGTCATCCACCAATGCTACCCCGCCACCCCCACGGTGCTGGCGCAGATTCTGCGGCCCATCGTGCCCGGCCTGCGCGGCGTGGCTGGCGAGGCCATGACGGCGGCGCGCGGCGTGGAGCAGTGGCTGGCCAGCGTCGGCGTGGCCCAGAAGCTTACGGACGAGGGCTTCGGCGAGGCGGACATCGAACGCCTGTGCGATCTGGTGGAAAAGACGCCGTCGCTTGGCCTGCTGCTCTCCGTGGCCCCGGTGCCCGGCACGCGCGAACGCGTGGCGGCCATCTACCGCGAGTCCCTCGCGCCGTTGCCCAAGAAGGCATAGGCTCCGCCTTCGCGGGCTCGGCGTAAGACAAGGGGCGGAAGGGCAATCCCTCCCGCCCCTTCTTTTTGGCGTTGCGCGGCAAGTGTCCGTACAGATTATTTCGCCGGCGGGTTCTCCATCCATGTGGCGAAACGCGCGGCCTGCTCCGGCAGGTTGAAGCATGCGCGGGCGTGCTCCCAGGCGGCGCGCCGCAGCGACAAACGCTCCGCCGCAGGCATGGCCAGCAGCGCGCCCAGGGCCCGCTCCAAACCGTCCGGCCCGGCGTCCGGCGAGGCGAGAAACTCCTGGCAGGCCTCGGGCCAGATTTCCGGCACGCCGCCCGCGCCGCGCGCCACGGGGGCCAGACCGGCGGCCATGGCCTCCTCAAGGGCGATGCCCAGGGGCTCGACGAGCGTGGGCAGTGCGAAAATGTCGCCACGCGCCAGCAGCGCGGGCACATCGGGCGTAAACCCGGTCCACTCCACGCGGTCATGCAGGCCCAGATCCTGCGCCAGCGTTTTCAACTCCTCCGCCAGACGGCCCGTGCCGGCGATGATGACGTGGAAGGCCACGCCGTCGTTCATCAGCCGCGAGAGGGCCTCCAGCAGGTCCGCGTGGCGCTTGTCCGCGTTCAGCTGGCTGGTGGCGATGACCACGGGGGGCTCATGCTCGGCGAAGGACGGGGACTCGGGCACGCGCACGCCCGGGTGCAGGGCGTAAAGCTCCGCCTCGCGCGTGCTGGGCACGTAGATGCGGATGCGCTCGCGCACGTACTCGCTGCAGCACAGCAGCCGGGGCCGCACCAGCTTGTGCACCAGCCGCACCAGGACAAGGTCCTCGAAGTCGCCGCCGCTGCCCACGTGCTGCACCACCTGCCGGCCCAGCAGCCGCGCGGCCACCCCCGCAGTGCGCAGGTCGCGCGCAACGTTCACCACAACCACGTCCACCCGGTTGAAAAAAAAGAAAAACAAAAAGTAGAGAACGGCGAAGGGATTAAAGTCGAATCCGAAGCGCACCGCGCGCGCGGGCAGGCCCAGCCGCGCCGCCTTGTCCACAAAAGCGCCGTGCCGCCCGAATATCCACACGGCGTGCCCCTGCTCCGCCAGCTCCTGGCCCATGTCCAGGCACCAGGTCTTCACCCCGCCCCACTTCCTCGTGGCGTTCACAAAGGCTATGCGCATTCTTCGCCTTCCAGTTCGCAAATTGTTTAGGGGGCGCATACCACTTCGCCTTCGGGGCGTCCAGAATGCGAAAAAAACCGCCCCGCCCCTTGACTTAACGGGCATATGCCCATAATTATTTTTCCAACGGAGGATTAATGCCAAGACCACGCTGTTGCCGCCGCATAGCCGGAGCGCCCGTCTGCCGGGTGTTCAAGCCAGCAGGCCGCCCCACCGCGACCCTGGAGGAGGTGGCCCTGACCCTTGAGGAGTACGAGGCCATTCGTCTGGCGGACTTCGAGGGCCTGTATCAGGAAGAGGCGGCGCGGCGCATGGGGGTTTCGCGGCAGACCTTCGGCCGGGCGGTGGCCACGGCCCGGGCCAAGGTGGCGCGGGTTCTTGTGCTGGGCTGTGTGCTGCGCGTGGAAACAGCCGAGACCTTGGCGAGCGCGCCCGGACCGGACCCCCGGGAGTTCTTCTGCCGCGCCTGCGGCCGCC
>MNUQ01000068.1:0-7170 GCA_001871085.1 Desulfovibrionaceae bacterium CG1_02_65_16 | reverse complement strand
AGCCCTTCGGCGCCGGGCGGCCCGCCGCCTGCCCCGGCTGCGGAGGCCAGAAATTTCAGCGCCTGGGCTGCGGCAAGGCCCACGCCCAAGACGGGGCCGCCAGACCCACGCCTTGCGAACGTATCGCCACCCCAACCCAAAACGGAGAAGATAATGACTAAAATCGCCGTTCCCACACGCGCCGGACAGGTGGACGAACACTTTGGGCATTGCGAAGGCTTCACCGTCTACACTGTCGACGACGCCAAGGCCGTGGTCGGCCAGGAGCGCTTCACCCCGCCGCCGGCCTGCGGCTGCAAATCCAACCTTATTGGCACATTGACGGAAATGGGCGTCAGCGTGCTCATCGCCGGCAACATGGGCGAGGGCGCGGCCCAACGCCTGGGCCAAGCCGGCATCAAGGTCTACCGGGGCGTCTCGGGCGACGTGGGCGAAGCCGTGCAGGCCTGGCTCGACGGCACGCTCAAGGACCGCGACATTCTCTGCGCCGGGCACGCCCCCGGGCATGAGTGCTCCCACGGACACTAAGCCGCAACGCCGAACGCCCGGAGCGCCCGCCGCGCCAATGGACGACCCCGTGCGCCACGAACAGCTCGACGGAGCCGTGCTGACGCGGGACGGACGTTTCTGGGAGCTCTACGAACACAGCTTCCCTCCAGCCGAGAAGGAGCCGCGGGACGTCATCGAGAAATCCGTGCGGCTCGGATGCGGCCTGGCCTTCCGGTCCGTTTTGCGCGGCGAAACGGTGGCCATGGCCACGGCGCACATATTGCGGGAGGTTCCCGCCCTGTTCCTGGTGTACCTCGCGGTCGACGCGCGGCGAAAAGGCCGGGGAACCGGCGGCGGACTGCTGGAGTTCCTGCATGCGCAGGGCTGCCGGACCATTCCCGGCGGCCTTGGCACGGTCTGGGAAGCGGAGCGTGCGCGGGACGCCGCCACCGAGCCGGGAAAGCGCATCAGGGAGCGGCGGCTGGCGTTCTTCCACCGCCACGGCGGGGTGCTGCTCACCGACGCGTACCGGCAACCGGCTTTGGCCGGCGGACAGCCAGTGCCCATGAACATCCTGTTCCGGCCGGCCGGGGCGGCAGGGAGCGGAACGCCTGAAGACGCTCGGGCGCTCATCCGGGCCATCTACCTTGAAAGATACGGGGAGTTGAACGGAATTCCCCGGCAACGGCTCGCGGCCCTGCTCGCGCCCTGGTTCGCGGAAGCCTCTCCGCCAATCGCCTGAGCCGGCCGCGGCCAAAGCGCGAAAAAAAGGGCCGGAAGCGCGCGTCGCCTCCGGCCCTTTGCTTGCGGCCCAGTGGGCCGAACGCCCCTAGTCGTCGTACTGTCTGGCGTACGCGGCGTCGTCGTACAGCGCCTCGCCGATGGCCTTCCTTCCATACTCGCGGATGATCTTCTGCCCGGCCCCGGAGGCCACGAACCCGATGAATGCGACATCCTCTGCGCCGGGCACCCCCCCGGGCACGAGTGCTCCCACGGGCACTAAACCGCGATAACGCACGCTCGGTGGGGCCGCCGCGCCAAGGGCGGCCCCACTCCGGCCGAGCATCTCCCGTCGTCCCCCTTCAACAAGCGATGCGCCTGCCGCCGACGCCGCGTCATTGTGGCGATTTCCCCGGTCGACCCAGCCGGTCGCGCTGTCGCGCCCGCCCGGGCCTAAGCGCCGGAGGAGAAAGCCCAGCGTTCCATGCCCCGCGTGGCCGGTGCTCCGCCTTACTTCCCCCCAGCGATTGCCCCACGCCCGGAAATATGTAATCAACATCCGAACGTATCATCCTGGGAGTATGTATGAAAATCCTGCTGCGGCTGTGGCGGGGCGAGGTCGCCCTCTGGAAATCCTTCTGGCTCCTTGGAGTGCTGGGCAAAATCATCCTCATCGGCTCGTTCGCCCTCCTGGCCGGTACCGTCCCGCTTCCGTTTTCCTCTTTCCTGACGTTATTGGCCGTGAACCTCCTGCATACCATCTTCAGCATCGTCTGCATCTGGCGCAGCGCCGACAACTACGCCGGTCCGCGAGCATACGGATTTCTGGCCAGGGCGTTCATCGTGTTCGGGTGCGTGAGCCAATTTCTACATCTTACCGATGGCGTGCCGGGCGCGGGCGGCTGACCTCCCTTCGGCGCAACCGCGCTGGCGGTTTGACAGCCCCTGTCAAAGGCCGTAGTTCTGCGCCAGACTTTTCCGCCGCGCTGCCGCGGCGAATTTTGCCATTTGGAGGCGTGACATGCGCGAGAAAGTTGAGGCCGCCCTGGCCCGTGTGCGGCCCATGCTGCAGGCCGATGGCGGCGACGTGGAGCTCATCGACGTGACCGAGAACGGCATTGTGAAGGTGCGGCTGACCGGCCGTTGCAAAGGCTGCCCCATGTCGCGGGCGACGCTCAAAAACGGCGTGGAGCGCATCATCCTGAAGGAAGTGCCCCAGGTCAAGGCCGTCGAGGAAGCGTAACCCATGAGCATCACAACCCGTTTCGCCCCCTCGCCCACGGGATATCTGCACATTGGCGGCGCGCGCACCGCGCTGTTCAGCTGGCTCTTGGCCAAGAGCAAGGGCGGGCGCTTCCTGCTGCGCGTGGAGGACACCGACCGCGAGCGCAGCACCAAGGAGGCCACCGACGCCATCATCCAGGCCATGGCCTGGCTTGATTTGGCCGCCGAGGGCACCGCCGTGTTTCAGAGCGACCGCTTCGACATCTACAACAGCTACATCGACAAGCTGCTGGCCGCCGGCCACGCCTACTGGTGCAGCTGCACCCCCGAGGAAGTGGAGGCAATGCGCGAGAAGGCGCGGGCACAGGGCAAAAAGCCCAAGTACGACGGTCATTGCCGTGAGCTGGGCCTTGGCCCCGGCGAGGGCCGTGTGGTGCGCTTCAAGGGCCCGCAGGACGGCGTGACCGCCTTCCACGACATGGTGAAAGGCCCCACGGCCGTGCAGAACGCCGAAATGGACGACATGATTTTGCGCCGCGGCGACGGCACGCCCACCTACAATCTCGCCGTGGTGGTGGACGACCATGAGATGGGCGTCACCCACGTGCTGCGCGGCGACGACCACGTGGCCAACACCCCGCGCCAGATTCTGCTGTACCAGGCCTTTGGCTGGGACGTGCCGAACTTCGGCCATGTGCCCATGATTTTGGGCCCGGACAAGGCCAAGCTCTCCAAGCGCCACGGCGCCCTCTCCGTCATGGAGTACAAGAACATGGGCTACCTGCCCGAGGCGCTGGTGAACTATCTGGCGCGGCTCGGCTGGTCCTGCGGCGACCAGGAGATCTTCAGCCGCGAGGAGCTGGTCAAGCTCTTCAGCACCGGCAACCTGGGCAGCTCCCCCTCCGTTTTTGACATGAAGAAACTCGACTGGCTGAACGCCCACTACATCAAAGAATCCGCGCCCGAGCGCCTGGCCGCCCTGCTGCCGGAGTTCATCGGCGACCAGGACGGCCTCAAGCTTGATCCCGCATACCTCGCGTCCATTGTGCCGCTGTTGCAGCCGCGCGCCAAAACGCTGGTGGAGATGGCCGAAATGGCCCGTTTTTTCCTGGTTCCGGCAGAGGCCCTGGCCTACGACGAAAAGGCCGTGACCGCGCAGCTGACGCCCGATTCCAAGGCCCTGCTCGCCGAGCTGCTGCCCATGTACGAGACGGCGGCCGACTACGCCGACCACAAGGCGCTTGAGGCCGCCACGCAAGCGTTCCTCGACGAGCGCGGCCTCAAATTCAAGGCCGTGGCCCAGCCGCTGCGCGTGGCGCTCACCGGCAAAACCGCCAGCCCCGGCCTGTTCGAGACCATGAGCGTGCTCGGCAAGCCCGAGGCGCTCAAGCGCATCCGGCGGGCGCTGGCGCTTTAGGGAAGGCGGAGCAATGCCCCACGCCCCCTGTTTCGCCAGCGACAACTACGCTGGCGTGCATCCGGCCATCATGGCCGCCCTGGCCGCGGCCAACAGCGGCCCGGAGTACGGCGGCCCGGCCAAGGCCTACGGGGCCGACGCCCTCACGCAGGCCGCGCGGCAGCGCATCATCGAGGAGCTGGGCCACAACGCCGAGCCCTTCTTCGTGTTCCTGGGCACGGCGGCCAACGTGCTTGCTCTCGCCGCCATGACGCGGCCGCACCACGCCGTGCTCTGCGCCGAGACCGCGCACATCAACGTGGACGAGTGCGGCGCGCCCGAGAAGCACCTGGGCGCCAAGCTCTTCACCGTGCCCACGCCCGACGGCAAGCTGACCCCGGAGCTGCTGCGGCCCCATCTCGCGCACCTTGGCAACGAGCACCACAACCAGCCCCGCGCCATCTCCATCGCCCAGGCCACGGAGCTGGGCACGCTATACCGGCCGGACGAGGTGCGCGCCCTGGCCGACTTCGCCCACGAAAACGGCATGTACCTGCATATGGACGGCGCGCGCCTGGGCAACGCGGCGGCGGCGCTGGGGCTGACGCTCCGGCAGGCCTCGTCCGACCTCGGCATCGACGCGCTGAGCTTCGGCGGCACAAAAAACGGCCTCATGTTCGGCGAGGCGGTGGTCTTCTTCCGGCCGGAGTTCGCGGCCGAGTTCCCGTACATCCGCAAGCAGGCCATGCAGCTGTGCTCCAAAATGCGCTTCATCGCCGCGCAGTTCCTGGCGCTGCTGGAGGGCGGCCTATGGCGCGAAAACGCGGCCAACGCCAACGCCATGGCCCGGCTGCTCGCCGAAAGGCTTGCCGGCGCGCCGGGCGTGGCCATTGAGCAAAAGCCGCAGACCAACGCCGTGTTCGCCCAGCTCGCCCCGGCCGTCATTGAGCGTTTGCAGGCGCGCTTCTCCTTCTACACCTGGGACTATGAGCGGAACGTCGTGCGCTTTATGACCTCCTTCGCCACCACGCCGGACGAGGTGGACGTTTTCGCGGCCGCCGTGCGCGCCGAGGCCCTCGCGGGCTGACGCGGCCCTGCCCCCCCTCCCGAGCTTTCGCCCATTCCGATCCGGTTCCGGCCGCAGCATACCGCGCGCAAAGTGACGCGCGCGAACCATCTTCTTCAAAAGTGTACCTACACGTACATTTCCGGGGCCGCCGCGCGCCGGCCTCGTCATGGCGCGTCCGCCTGACTCTGAAAGATAACGTCAACAATTCCGCAGTATCAGCAGCATTTCTTCCCGTATGCCGGGCTGTCTGAACGCCCTGGCACATGCCTTGCTCATAGGGCATGATGAACGCCTCCCCAGAATCCACGCTTTCGCGCTCCAGCGCCTTGACCGGAGCCATCCGCTGATGGCCGCCCGGTCCGCCACGACGCGCGAGACCCCGCCCCGCCCGGCGGAGCCGCTGGGACGCATGCAGGAGTGCCACGCCGGGGTGTGTCGGGGCCGCATGGTGCCGCTGCTCTCGGAAATGGGCCGGCTCATCTCGGAGAACAACGACTTCGGCGGCGCGCTGGACTGCCTGCTCGACTACATGCGCCGCGACCTGGGCATGGCGCGCGCCATGATCAGCCTGCATCACCGCGAGTCCGGCCGCATCTTCGTGCACAAGAGCCTCGGCCTCACCCCCGGGGAGCAGGAGCGCGGCGTCTATTCCCCGGGCGAAGGCATAACCGGGCGCGTGGTGGAGACCGCCCGGACCATCATCGTGCCGCGCATCGCCGCCGAGCCCGCCTTCCTCAACCGCACAGGCAGCGCCTCCCGCCAGTCAGAGGGCGACTTCTCCTTCATGTGCGTGCCCATTCTGCGCGGCCGCAAGGTGCTGGGCACCATCAGCGCGGAGCGCCGCTACGATGACCCGAAGCTGCTGGAGAAGCACCGCGACGCCCTCATCGTGGTCTCGTACCTGCTGGCCCAGGCCGTGGAGCTGTATCTGGTGGAGAACGTGGACAAGGTGCTCTGGCGCGAGCGCGCGCGCTTCCTCGCCAATCAGGTGAAGGAACGCTTTCAGCCCTCGAACATCATCGGCGCGTCCAAGCCCATGCGCGAGGTGTACGAGCTCATCCGCAAGGTTGCGCAAACGCGCACCACGCTGCTGCTCCTGGGCGAATCCGGCGTGGGCAAGGAGATGGTGGCCGGCGCGCTGCACTACGGCGGCCCCAATCCAGAAGGCCCGCTGGTGAAGTTCAACTGCGCGGCCCTGGCGGAAAATCTGGTGGAGAGCGAGCTTTTCGGCCACGAGAAGGGCTCCTTCACCGGCGCAACGGAGCTGCGCAAGGGCCGTTTCGAGGAGGCCGACGGCGGCACCATTTTTCTCGACGAGGTGGGCGAGCTCTCCCCGGCCGTGCAAGCCAAGCTGCTGCGCGTGCTGCAAGAGCGCCGCTTCGTGCGCGTGGGCGGCAGCGGCGAGGTCGAGGTCAACATCCGCGTCATCGCCGCCACCAACCGCGACCTGGCGCAAATGGCCGCGCGGGGGGAGTTCCGGCAGGACCTCTACTACCGCCTCAACGTCTTTCCCATTCTCATTCCGCCCCTGCGCGAACGCGGCGCGGCCGACATCACGGCCCTGGCCGAGCATTTCGCCCTGCGCTACGCGCGCGAGACGGAGAAACCCATCACGGCCATAGCTCCCGCCGCCCTGGCCCTGCTGACGCGCCACGACTGGCCCGGCAACGTGCGCGAACTGGAAAACGTCATCCACCGCGCGGTCATTCTGGCCGAGGGCGACACCATTCAGGACATCGACCTGCCCCTGGCCCTGCAATCGCCAGCGGTGTTCGGCGCGGCACGGCCAAACATGCCGGACGGACGGCCCGGACCGGGCAAACCGGGCAAGCTCATCAGGCCAATGGGACTGGATGCGCGCATGGCCGCCATTGAACACGAAATGCTGGTGGAGGCGTTGCGCCGGCACCAGGGCAACACCTCCGCCGCGGCACAGACCCTGGGCCTTACGCGCCGGACCATGGGCCTGCGCATGAAGCGCTTCGGCCTCACGTACAGGCAGTTCCGCCCGGGCGCGGCGGCCTGCTGACATCCCTCTTGCACAGGCAAAGGAGCCGCACATGAACGTCGTAACCACCGTTGTGGATCCCAAGAGCGTCCAGCATCCGTGCTTCAACAAGGCCAGCTCCGGCTCCTGCGGCCGCATCCACCTGCCCGTTGCGCCCAAGTGCAACATCCAGTGCAATTACTGCAACCGCAAGTACGACTGCGTGAACGAGTCGCGCCCAGGCGTCACCAGCGGAATATTGAAGCCCTTCCAGGCGCTGGAATA
>MNUQ01000156.1:2797-5930 GCA_001871085.1 Desulfovibrionaceae bacterium CG1_02_65_16 | reverse complement strand
GGCGCGAGGAACGGTCCATAAGACCTTCTCCTTTCCTCTGGCGCGACAGCCACTTAAAAACAGTGCGCACGGACACTCCCAAGGCAAAAGCCACGCCTCTCGGGGTCTCTCCGGCAGCAACCCGGCGCACCAACTCCTCTCGACGAACGACTGTCAATCTGGCATTTCTATGGATGTTCACTCGGTCCTCCCTCGGCAATCGAGTTGTTGCAAACCCAATTTGACCGATTCGGGCCGAGTGAACAACCTCCTATAACTTCACACCTAGCGCCAGGGGGCCTCCCTCTTGACCCCGGTCAAGGGTAGAAATGTAACACCCGGCTGGTCGTGCCGAAAAACGCCGACGGGGCGAGGAGCAAACAAGCTCCCCGCCCCGTTTTTTCTCCCTCCAGCCCCCACGCATCCACCCGGTTCACCGGATCATCGACGCAATAGCCGTACCAGTCGCTGTCGTCTCCCTTTGCACCCATGGGGTCGAGGGCGGTGAAGCGGCCGGTGTCGGCGTCGTAATCTCTCCACACGAAGCGCGTCAGGCCGGTATCGGCGTCAAAGAGCCCGCCCGCGAAGCCGACTACGTAGTCAGTCGACTAGTCTCGTTAAGTCTTACCTCTACTTGCCCAGCACTTCGGGCATAGGCGGGTTGCTTTGCGCTGCTCGAGCCCAAATACAGCACAGGGCAAAGCAAATAGTAATCCATCGATCAATATATCAAGCCAACTACCATAGGTAACCCTCCACACAATAATCCCCACACCTGTCAATATCAACAACGAACCATCATTCTGCCATCCCGATTTGTGTTCGGTATGGCATTGTGGACAGATGCGATTTCCATTTGCCATAAATTTCTCCCTGAGGGGCGTGGACTACTGCCACACCCCTCAGACAAATTACGATATCTAGCGCCAGAACCACTTTCTTAATGCGGATGTTTGTCCTGACATAGTATCTGAGAGTTCTTTTGCCGTATCCTTGGCGCTGTCACCCCAATATTGCTGGTAGACTTCCCCACCAACACCTTTCAACAATCCAACCGGCAGGCCGACGCTTGCTCCTACAACAGCTCCAGGAGCGGCACCGAAACCACCTGCAAGAGCTCCGGCTCCAGCACCTGAAATGGCGCCGGTTCCCATTCCCTCAAGTCCACTTCTGACAATGCGCCCGCCCGCGCCGTCCCACCACGAATCCTCCAGCCCCCACGCATCCACCCGGTTCACCGGGGCATCGACGCGAGTCGCCGTACCAGGCCTTGTCGCCGCCCTTTGCGCCCATGGAACTGGCGCTGAGGGTCGGGAATGAACCCCGAAGGGGGCGCACCAGACAAAGCGCGTCAGGCCGGTGTCGGCGTCAAAGAGCCCGCCAGCGGAGCCGATAGGCAGGCGCACCACATCGCCCCGCACCTGCAACAGGTTGCCAAAGCTGTCGTATTGCATTGTCTGTACAACATGGCCATTAGGCGTGGCAAGGGCCAGGGGCGTGCCGACCTGATCGCAGAGCAGAAAGTACGAGTCCTCGCCGTTGGTTACGCCCACCGGAGTGCGGCTGCCACGGCCGGGACGGTCGTTGTCGTACGCCAGCCGCCACCACTCGCGGCCATCGTGGAATTCCGAGAGCCGCAGCGGATCGAGCCAGCGATAGGCCTCGACCACGCGCCCGTTCACACGCTTTTCCGTGCGCATTCCGCTGGAATCGTAGGCGTATTCGATGCGTCGCCCGTCCGGCAAATCGACGCGCAACAGCAGACCCGAGGGCTCGTAGTGGTAGCGCGTTTCGCGGTCCCCATCAATCTTCAGATTCCTGAAGCCCGCCTTGTCGTGGCCGTATTGGACGCGCCCCGCCTGCCCCAGCCGGTCGCCCAGGCTGTACGTAAAGCGCCGCTCGCCACGGAAGCGCTGCGGGTTGATGTCCGTCAGCCGTCGGGCCTCGTGGTCGTACTGGTAGGACTCCAGCAGGCCGCCCGAGCCATTGGCGACGCGGGCCAGGCGTCCTGCGGAATCATACGCGTAGCGCTAGGTTTCGGCCTCGCCGCCGAGGTTCAGGGTGTGCTCGACAAAACGGCCTTGGCTGTCACGCTTGGCGCTGATGCTCGGGCTTTGCGATAGCATCTGGCCGATAGGCATGGAGGCTCCTGGCGTTTGTGCGCCAGACGAAATGCCCAGCGCAAATTACGCAAGGATAGCATGGGGTTTGAGCACCGGATAATAATGGAAGGGCTTTGGCCGGGAAAAGGACGAAAATGGCGGGTTGACCGGTGTTGAGGGAGATCAAGGGCTTCCGTCCCCGCTCCCCCGCCAGAGGGCATGCGCCCTCTGGGCTCCCAGTGCCAAGCGAAAGGGGAAAAGATGATTTGGGCGGTGGTCCCCCCCCTATTAAAGTCTTTGGAAGGGGAGTCCGGGGGAGAACCGTTCCCTAGAAAGATTTTTCCCCGGTTCGTCTTTGTTCCAGGTCGCGGCAACAACGGCCCGGGCGTGTATGCGGCGGGGTGTCAGCGCATTGCCGCGCGGGTGGCGAAGGCGATGATGCCGGCCGCGAGAATTCCGAGCGCGATGATGCCGAGAGCGAGCGGCAGACGTGGTTTAGGGCCGCTGGCTCGTGTGAGGCGGGCGGACGGGGCCATGGTCTGATGGAGTCGTAGGGCGCACGCGGTCAATGGCAGGGAAAGGGCCGTGCCGAGCAGTTCGGCGGCGAGCAGGGCGCGTGGCATGGCGTTGGCGGAAACGGGAAAGACGCCGCCCAGATCCAGGGCGTACACGCAAAAATACAATGCGCCGCAGACCGCCGCGGCCCCCATGGCCCAGCGGCGTTGCCGCCAGACTCCGTACGCGATGCCGAAGCTTGCAAGGCCGAGTGATGTCAGAAAGGTGTTGAACGCCACCAGCACCGCCGGGGCTATGCCCGCGAAGCTCCGGGCCTCCAGGGGGCCGCCGGGAACCATCGCCGTCAGCAACAAGGCGGACGCCGCAAGCAGCAGGGAGGCTGTGCGTGGTGTGCCGATTTTCATGATGTCGTGCCTCTTTGCGCCGCGCCGCCGGGTTTGACCGGACAGTCCGTCGCACGGCGTGAAAGCGGGCGTGCCGGGATTCGCGGGAGGCGGCGCGGATAGCGCAGCCGGCGGGCGGAGGCTGTATTGGCC
>MNUQ01000156.1:0-2782 GCA_001871085.1 Desulfovibrionaceae bacterium CG1_02_65_16 | reverse complement strand
CCGGCCTCTTCCCTCTGCCGTGCCTACATCGGGTAGTCGAGCGCCTCGGGAATCATGACACCGCAGAGGGCTTCGCCGGCGCGGTCGCGGGCGAGGCGTGCTCCGGCGAGGCTGGCGTCGAGCCCGGCGCGCAGGGCGGCGAACTCGCTCGCGGCGGCTTTGTCGAGACCTTCCGCGTAGCCGTAGACGAGCTCGGCGCAGATGCGGCCGACTTCGCCGGCGGTTCTCGCGTTCTGGATGGTGGCGAGGTCGGCGAAGAAGCCCACGGTGTCGTCGAGGCTTTCGGCGAGCATGGGGTTCTCGGAGCCCTTGTCCTTCAATTCGCGTACGTCGTCGACGAAGCAGCGCGCGGCGGACAGCCAGGCCAGCGCGTCGGCGAGGGGGAAGGTGACGCCCTGCCGGTTGCCGCTGAAGAGCTTCTTGCCCTCGGCGTCCTTGCTGTTCTGCATGTGGGCGAGGGTCCACAGCCACACGCGCATGGCCTGGGCCAGCGCCTTGGTGCCGGCGGCGGGCCAGCTGGAGGCCTGGGCGTCGAGTTCGTCTATCCAGTGGCCCATGAGGGCCAGGAACACGGGGTTGGCCATGGTGGCGGTCATGTGGCGGCGCTGCACCACCTCGGGGCCCTCGTAGGTGGCCTCAAGCTGGGTGTCGGTCCACTTCTGGAACAAGAAGCCGGGGCAGTCCTCGGTGACGCCGTAGCCGCCCACAAGGGCCACGGCCTCGCGCATCATGTTTGCGCCAACGCCCGGGCACCAGAGCTTGCAGGCGGGAATGAGCACGTTGGTCTCGGCGTCGAGGACGGTGCACCGCACGAAAACGTCCTGGGACAGCTCGGCGAAGCGCGCGGCGTCGCGCTCTCCTTCGGGGGTGAAGGCGAGGTCGAGGTACTCCAGAACGCGCGGCTCCATTTTTTTGAGGGCGCTCATCTGGGCGCGGGGTCCGGTGACGCCCTGCTCGCGGAAGAGGACGTCCTTCTGTTTCTCCAGCGGGTCGAGGAGGTCGGCCTTGCGCGCGGCGTCGAAGCCCAGCGAGCAGCCGGCCTCGCCCACGGCCCACAGGTCGGCCAGGCGCTGGACGGTGTCCTCTTTCATCTGCAGGCCCTGATCGAAGCGTGGGGTGCCGGGCTGGGCGTCGCCGCCGCGGAAGCGCCCGCGGTGGTAGCGGATGATGGGCTCGACCGCCGAGAGCAGCTTGGCGGAGGTCATGACGCCGACGGGGATGCGCGTGCGGTGGAACACGGAGCCGATGATTTCGGCGTGGCTGTAATTGGGGATGATGACGCCGTCCTTGACGGTGTAGCCGCCGATGATGCGGCTGGCCGGAACCTTGAGGCTCAGGATGGGGTCGCAGGTGCTGGAGAGCTGGTGGACCATCTTCTTGGTCACGGCCCCGCGGTCGAAACGGCCGGGGTCCTCGGCCTCAAGGATGATCATGCAGGAGCCCTTGATGCGCGGGTCGTCGCTGGTGACGGCGGCGGTGACGAAGTCGGCGAAGTCCATGCCGGTGATGAAGCGGCCGCGCTTGTCGACCTGGAGCATGGGCTCCTCGCCCTCGCTCCACTCGGCCACGCGCACCTTGCTGGTGAGGATGCCGGTGTCCACGCCGACGAAAGGCAGGGGCTCGGTGAGGGCGAAGGCGCCGCGCTTGGTGGGGCGGCCCTCGGCCGGGCAGGCGAGGGTCATGTAATGGTCGCGCTGCTCAGGGGTGCCTTTTTCGTGGATGGGGGCCAGGGCCAGGTTGGTGGCCAGGCCGCAGGTGGCCGCGCCGGCGTCGACCCACGAGAGCTCGAAGGTGGTGAGGCACAGGGCGAAATTCTTGGGGCCGTCGATGTAGCCGCCCTGCGCGGTGTCCATGTACAGCGAGGTAAGGCCGGAGGCGTCGAAGGCGTCGAGCAGGGTGTTCTTGCGCTCGGTCCATTCGTGCGTGTTGCGCACGCCGTCGGCCACCATGCGGGCCACATGGTTTCTGGCCACGCCACGCGCGGATTGAACCACCATCTGGAGATCGTAGCGGTCTGTAAAGCGCCACATGATCTGGCGGACGTCATCACCGGGCAGGGTTGCGAGTTTGCTCATGCGAACCTCTAACAGGCTGATTTTGTTTGGGCAATGCGAGAAGCAGGGTGCCGAATGTGAAGGCTGGAATACGGTATTCGGTCCTTCGCGTCAAAGGCTATTTGGTTGCGGGGGCTTGGCGGGCGCGGATTCGTGGCCGGGACTGGCCGTCAACGCGGCGTAGTCCGCGGCCATGCGCGCGGCGGTGAAGCGTTTGGCCCCGTGGGCGCGGGCGGCCTGTCCCAGACGCCGGGCCAGCCCGTGGCCGAGGGCGGCATCGGCCAGCAGGGCGCGGGCGCAGCGCAGCAGCGCGTCGTCGTCGCCGGGGGGGGCCAGCAGCCCGGTTTCGCCGTCCAGAACGATTTCCGGCAGGCCGCCCACAGCGAAGCCGGCCACGGGCAGCTCCATCGCCGCGGCCTCCAGCAGCACCAGGGGGTGGTTGTCGGCCAGGGTCGGGTAGACGAGGGCATCGGCCGCGCGCATGAGCAGCGTGAGTTTGGCGCGGTCCACATAGGGCCACACGGTGAGCCCGTCGTGCTCTCCGGTCTCGTCGCCGCCGACGGCGAAGGCCGTCGCGCCGGGCAGCCCCTCGCGCAGGGCGCGCCAGAGCTCCGGCCAGCGCGACCCGGACTTGTAGGCGGCGCGGGCGCCGCCGTGGGCGGCGAAAAGGGCCATGGGCGCGCCCGGGGCGATCCCCAGGATGGCTCTGGCGCGGGCGCGCGCCGGCA
>MNUQ01000104.1 GCA_001871085.1 Desulfovibrionaceae bacterium CG1_02_65_16 | reverse complement strand
TGGCCGCGTACAGGAGCCGAGGCGGAAATTCCGCCCTTCCCGATCCCGTCCGCCGCGACGGCCTGTATGCATGAACGTTTGCTCATATGTTTCATCTATTCTCCAACCCGCGCGCTGTCAAGCGCCGGCAAGCGGCTATTGTTTGGCCGTCGCCTCGGTGAGCAGGGTGACGTTGCTCTTGGTGAAGAAGCCGTCAAAGCCCTCGTAGCGATGGATGTATTCGTTCACGAGCAGGGTCTCGGCCGAAGGCCGGCTGAAGGTCTGCTTGAGGCCTTCCTCCGCCGACCCGACGAGCTCCAGCAGAAACAGCATGCCCTGCTCCCTCAGCCCGGCGAAGGTCCGCTCTATGTCCACGGTGCGGAAGGCCAGGTGGTGGATGCGGCGTCCGTAGTTGCGGATGAACATCTCCGTGGGGCCCTCCATGCCCGGGTCGGCCTCGCCCAGACCGGAGGTGATGACCATGGCGTAAGGCTCGCCAGCCAGACGCGCCACGTTGGTGATGGAATTCAGATTGTCCACAAACACGGCCATGGAGAACTCGTAGTCCGTGAGCTCCAGAAACTCCACGATGGCGTCGTCGCGGTCCTTGGCGCGCACGCGCACCGAGGCGTGGTCGAACACGCCGATGTTGCGCAGGTGCGCGCGGTCCGGCTTGGGCAGGCTCCAATCGCCGGGGCGCACGCCGCCGGAAATGTAGCGCCGCCCCCCCTTGAGCCACTGCACGAAGCCAAAGGACAACGCGCTCTTGGCCGAGGGCACGGTCTGGATGAACAGCGAGGCGTCGGTGCTTATGATGTCATCGGTCAAAAAACGCACGCCGCGCTGCTTTTGGATTTCGACATAGCGCGGCAAATCACGGCAGACGAAAACCATGGTCTCCACGCGGGTGTGCGGCAGATGCGCACTCTTGGGACCCAATGGCTCCACGGCGAAGGACCCGCCGTCTGCCCCGCGCGCCCGGAAGACGAAGTCCGCCGATCCCGGCAGCGTCAGCACGCAGCCCTCGTCCGGTCCGTCCACAAAAGAGGCGCCGAAAAAATAGCCTGTTGTATTAAGAAAATCCGCCGCCGCGCTTTGCAGGCGATCGGGCTCCACGCCAATATGAACCGCCTCCAACCCGCCCACCAGCCCACTAAGGCCAAGTTCGCGCCGGGCCGCAAGCACCCGCTCCACGCGTGCGCGCAACACACTGTCGTCGTTACGGAACCGCGTCGTCATGCTTGCCCCTCCAGGTTTGCGCGTGCAAAAGCGCCAGCATTCTTGCTTTGTGCCCATCTGAATTCCTTTGGTCAAGATCCGTCCCGCATTGACAGACGCCAAGGTTTCCCCTAGACCTTGCGTAATAGCCGAATCGATTACACAAAAACATTTTGTAATCAAAAGAGTTGGCATATGACCTCGCCATTCCGGCTCAGACGCGAATTCTCCGCACAACTCAAGGAGCTGCTCCAGCGCTCCGCCACATTGTGCACCATGACCGCCGAACACTGGGACACCCTGTCCGAGTCCTTTGGCGAGGAAGTCTACTCCGAGGCGCTCTATCATCTAGCGCGCCTGGAGCTGCCGCCGGCCGAGGCCCGCCCCCGCCTGCTGGCCATTGTGGCCCACCAGCGCGCGCTCTCCGAGGCGCTTGGACGTTGCGTCAGCCTGCTCACCGCCACCTGCGACTACTTCACCCAGGTGGAGCCCATGGTGGTGGAGCCCGTGCTGGTGGAGGTGCGCCTGCTGCAGCAGAAGGAAGAGTGCGCCCTGCGCGACGAGCTCACCGGCCTGCTCAACCGCCGCTCCTTCAACCAGGAGCTGCCGCGGGAAATGGAGCGCTTCCAGCGCTTCGGGCAGTGCTTCACCCTGCTCATGCTCGACCTGGACCACTTCAAGGAGTTCAACGACGCCTACGGCCACTCAGCGGGCGATCAGGCCCTGCGCGACCTTGCCGATATTTTGAGCGATACCGCGCGGCTTTACGACCGTGTCATGCGCTATGGCGGGGAGGAATTCGCCGTCATTCTGCCGCAAACCAGCCCCGAAGAAGCGGTTGCCGTTGCGGAACGCATCCGTGCGGCCGTGGCCGGGCATATGGTGCGGTTCGACGAGCAGGAGCTGGAGGCCGTCACCGTGAGCATAGGGCTGGCCAGCTACCCGGCGGACGGCCTGGATATGGCCGGACTGGTCAAAAACGCCGACAGCGCCCTCTATGAGGCCAAGGCCCGGCGGAATACCGTGCGCCGCTATCACGACGGCCAGCGCCACCACCCGCGCTTCATCCTGAGCGATCCCCTGCCGCTGACCATCCACAGCCAGCAGGCCGGAGACATCCTCGCCGACGCGCTGGACGTAAGCTTCGGCGGGCTGTGCTGCCGCGCGGGCCGGCCTCTTGCGCCGCATACCAGATTGCGCCTCGTGCTCTCCGACACCGCGTGCTCGGTTGAGCTGCCCCTGCTGGCGGAGGTGCGCCGGATGAGCCAGGGCAAGGACGGCGCCTACCACATGGGCCTTTCCTTCCGGCTGGACAGCGTGGAGGACCAGATGCGGCTGCTCACCATGCTCGACGGACACAAGGCGCAGCCCGCCGAGGCGCGCAAACGCCCTGCTCCCTCCCACGCTTAGCCGGCCAGCACCGCCATTTTCCGCAGCAGATCCTGCTCCAGCAGCTCCTCACCACGCTTTTGCACCCGGGCCAGGGCCTCGGCCCCATGCTTGGTGAGAAGCTTGTGCGTGTTCGCAGTGGCGTTGCCTATGTCCGCGGCGGAACGCTCGGCCAACGCGCCGCTGCGCCGCTTGTGGCGCACGCAGAGGTGCCCCTGATAGACCGCGTGCCCGCCGCCAAGGCTCAGACGCAGGTCGCGCTCCAGATCATCGTACTGTGTGGGCGAAAAGCGGATGTCGAACCCGCCCGTGGCGTCGATGTCCGCCTCGCGCAGGAGGTGGCAGCAGCCCGTGACGCTGACGCAGGGCCGCAAATAGCTGTACTGGCCCATGTCCGGCTGGGCAGCGTGCGTTTGCGGCAAGGCCAGCGGCTGGCCGCCCTCCTCCGCAGGCGGCGGCAGCGGCGAGATGTCCACGCTTTGCAGCGCCAGCGGGTTGGCGTCGTCCACCACGCGGCAGCCCCATACCGAGGCCTGTGGGCAGGCGGCGACCGCCGCGCCCAGCTTGCCCAGCCAGTTCGCCGGAAGCGCGACATCGTCATCCACAAAAGCCACATACGGAAAGCGCCGGACCTCCGGCAGGGAAAGCAGCCAGTTGCGCGCGGCCGGCGCGCCGATGTTCACCGGCAGGCGCAGGGTGGAAAGGCGGCCGGCCAGACGCTCCCGCCAGGAGTCCAGCACGGCGGGGGTGCCGTCGCTGGAGCCGTTGTCCAGCGCCCACACGCGCGCCTCGCCAAGGTCCGAGCCGGCCAGCGAGGCCAGGGTCTCGTCCAGCTCACGCGCCTTGTTGTACGTGTAAAGCAGAATGGCCGCGCCGCCACGGGGCGGTTCGGAGGCTTCGGCTTTGGCCGTGACCAGATCGTACAGGCGCAGCCACTGGCTCACGTGCCAGGGGGATCGCTGCAGGCTGCGGCGCAGCACGCTGGAGGCCTCGTCCGCGCCCACGGCCGGCCCCAGGCGCATCAGGCACTCGGAGCGCAGGCAGGCGTCGCCCACGTGGGCGGCGAGCGCCGGGGCCGCGTTGAGGCTGGCGAGGGCGGTGTGGGCGTCGCCCCGGACGAGATGCGCGCGCGCCGCGAAGCGGTGCCGCAGCTGCGAGAGCGTGCGCGGCCAGGTTCCCTCGGCCAGAATCGCATCCACAAGCCCCCAGTCAGCTACGGGCCAGGCCAGATCCCAGGCGGCCTGCTTCCAAAAGAGATTCTTGGGCTCCGCCGCCAAGCATTGGCGCACCAGGGCCAAACGCGCCGTGCGGTCCGCGCCGCCGCTCTCGGCCACGCGCCAGGGGTGCTCCGGTCCCGGGGGGCTCCAGAAGTTCAGCTGCGCCCGCAGCATGTGCTCCACGGGCTGCGGCAGCGCGGGCCAGCCGGGCAGCGGCTGGGCAAGCAGCATTCCGGCCATGCCTCCGTCGAGGGGAGCGTCGCTCCAGGCAGCCAGCAGCAGGCGCTGGGCCAACCGCAGCAGCCCAAGGCGCAGGGCCGGGGGCATGGCTGACGTTGCCGGGCCGGCGGCCGCCTCCAGCACCTTGCGGGCCGCCAGGAGCATGTGGTCGCGCCCGCGCGAGCCGTGCAGCAGCAGCCGTCGCGCCTCAGCGGGGATTTCAGGCCAGGGGATCGGGGCATCGCCATCAGACGTGATGATTCTTGCGGGGCTCATTGCCTGCCTCCGGGCGCGCTGGGCGCGGGGATTCGTGTCCAGCGGATATGCTCCACCAAAAGCACGAAGCGCCGCCCTTGGCAAGCGTCTGGCGCAAGAGCCCCAGCCGGCCGTGCCGCCCTATTCCAAGGCCGCCGTGCGCCAGAGGAGGGGCGGAAACACGCGGCCGCCTAGCGCATGGGCCGGATGCGCGTCTCCACGCCGGGCAGATTCCTCAGTCGCGCGGCCACGGCGTTCATGTCCGTATCGCCCGTGTGATAGGGGTACAGAATTTTGGGGCGCAGCAACCTCGCGGCCTTGTCCAGCATGTCGATGTCCATGGTGTAGGGCAGGTTCACGGGCAAAAACGCCACGTCCACACCGGCAAGCGCCGCCATTTCTGGAATGTCCTCGGTATCGCCGGCAACGTAGATGCGCGTGGCGCCGAAGTGCAGCACATAGCCGTTGCCCTGCCCGCGCGGATGGTAGGGTTCGGAGCCGGAGCGCATATGCACGCGGTTGTAGGCGGGCACGGCGTCCACGCGCAGACCGGCCAGCTCTTTGGTCATGCCGTTTTTAAGCACAATGGCGTCCCTGAGCGTGGCCGAGGCCTTGAGGGATGACGCGATGACCGTGCCGGGCTTGCGGATGGCGTCGATGGCGGCGGTGTCCAGGTGGTCGCGGTGCTCGTGGGTGATGAGGATGAGATCGGCCTTGGGCAGCACCGTGTAATCGGCTTGCGCGGTCCAGGGGTCGATGTGGATGACCTTGCCGTGCCACTGGAGCATGAGGCTGGCGTGCCCCAGAAACGTTATGGCCACGTCGCCCGCGCCGGTGTGGATGACATCCGCGGGCTTTTGGGACTGCCCGAACGCCAGGACAGGCAACAACAGCGCCAAAACACAGATAAAAAGGAACATCTTGCGCATGGCCGCCTCCGGGTGAAAAAAAGGGCGGGGAAAAGCCCCCGCCCCGTTTGTCCTATTGGCGCGTGAGATGCCGGTACTTGATGCGGTGGGGCTGCTCCGCCGCCGCGCCCAGGCGCGCCTTGCGGTCGGCCTCGTACTCGCTCCAGTTGCCCTCAAAGAAGCTCACCTGGCTGTCGCCCTCAAACGCCATGATATGCGTGGCGATGCGGTCGAGGAACCAGCGGTCGTGGCTGATGACGAGCACGCAGCCGGCGAAGTTGATCAGCGCGTCCTCAAGGGCGCGCATGGTGTTCACGTCCAGATCGTTGGTGGGCTCGTCGAGCAGCAGCACGTTGGCGCCCTCGCGCAGCAGCGCCGCAAGATGCACGCGGTTGCGCTCCCCGCCGGAGAGCACGCCGACTTTTTTCTGCTGGTCCGCGCCCGTGATGTTGAACTTGCCGATGTAGGCGCGCGCGTTCACCTCGCGGTTGCCCAGCTTGATGATGTCGTTGCCGCCGGAGATGACGTCGAACACGGTCTTCTCCGGGTCCATGGTCCGCTCCTGGTCCACATAGGCCAGCTGCACGGTGTCGCCGAGGCGGATGGTCCCCTCGTCGGGGGTCTCCTTGCCGGTGATCATGCGGAAGAGCGTGGTTTTGCCCGCGCCGTTGGGGCCGATGATGCCCACGATGGCGCCCGGCGGCATGCTGAAGTCGATGCCGTCCACAAGCATGTTGTCGCCAAAGGCCTTTTTGACGCCCTTGGCCTCAATGACCACATTGCCCAAGCGCGGGCCGGCGGGGATGAAGATCTCCAGCTCGGGGGCGAGCTTCTCGGTCTCCTGGCTCAGCAGGTTCTCGTACGCGCTGATGCGCGCCTTGCCCTTTGCGTGGCGGCCGCGCGGGCTCATGCGGATCCAGTCCAGCTCGCGCGCCAGGGTCTTCTGACGGTCGGTCTCGACCTTCTCCTCCTGCGCCAGGCGCTGCTGCTTCTGCTCCAGCCACGAGGAATAATTGCCCTGCCAGGGAATGCCGCGGCCGCGGTCCAGCTCCAGAATCCAGCCGGCCACGTTGTCCAGAAAGTAGCGGTCGTGGGTGACGGCGATGACCGTGCCCGCGTACTGCTGCAGGTGGTGCTCCAGCCAGGCCACGCTCTCGGCGTCCAGGTGGTTGGTGGGCTCGTCCAGCAGGAGAATATCCGGCTTTTGCAGCAGCAGGCGGCACAGGGCCACGCGGCGTTTTTCGCCGCCGGAAATAACCTTCACCGGGGTATCGCCAGGGGGGCAGCGCAGGGCGTCCATGGCCATCTCCAGCCGGCTGTCCAGCTCCCAGGCGTCCAGTGCGTCCAGCTTCTCCTGCACGCTCGCCTGCCGGTCGATGAGCTTCTGCATGGCGTCGTCGTCCATGGGCTCGGCGAACTTCTCGTTGATGCGCTCAAACTCGGCCAGCAGGTCAACGGTCTCCTGGGCGGCCTCGGCCACCACCTCGCGCACGGTCTTGTTCTCGTCGAGCTTGGGCTCCTGCTCCAGCAGGCCGATGCTGTAGCCCGGAGTGGGGGCGATTTCGCCCTGGAAGTCGTGATCCTCCCCGGCCAGAATGCGCAACAGCGAGCTCTTGCCCGAGCCGTTGAGGCCCAGCACGCCTATTTTGGCGCCATAAAAGTACGAAAGCGAAATGTCCTTGAGCACCTGCCGCTTGTCGTAAAACTTGCTCACGCGCATCATGGAGTAGATGATCTTGTACGGTTCGGCCATGCGGAAATCTCTCTTGTAGGGTCGTGGTTATGAAAAGGGCCGGTATGACCCGGCCCTTTGTTCGTTCGCTTGCGCTATTTCTTGGCTTTAAACGCCAGGGCCAGCTTCTCGCCCAGCAGGCCCATGGGCTTTTCCGCGGGCTTGGCGGACTTGGCGTAGGCCTTCCAGTCGCCGCTTTCGCGGCCTCGGCCGCCGCCCTCATTGCTTGCGCCCGCGCGCACCTCAAGGGGCGAAAGGGCGATGCGCCGTTCGCCGGCGCGCAGATCCTCAACCACCAGCGTCACGCTGTCGCCCTTTTTGAGGGCGTCAAAGGGCTTGGGGTCCACGGCCGCGGCCATGCGGCTCTTGGGCAGCAACGCGGTGATGCCGGGTTCAAGGGTCACGAAGATGCCGAAGGTCTCGCGCTTCTCCACCGTGCCGGTCACCTGGGTGCCAGGGGTGTACTTGGCGGCGGACTCGGCCCAGGGGTCGCCCTCGGCATCCTTGAGGGACAGCGAGATGCGGCGCTTGATGGGATCGATCTCCTTGATGACCACGGTGACCTCGTCGCCGGGGTTCACAATTTCGGAGGGCTTGTTGACGCGCTTGGTGTAGCTCATTTCGCTCACATGGACCAAGCCGTCCACGCCGGGCAGAAGTTCGACGAACGCGCCGAAGTCGGCCAGGCGAACCACCTTGCCGGTGACTTTCTCGCCTTCCTTGAGCTTGCCGGAAAGATCGTTCCAGGGGTCGCTCATGGTCTGCTTGCGCGAAAGGGAGATCTTCATCTGGCCAGGCCGTTTGCCGGGCTCCACGCCAAGCACCTTGACGCGGATCGTCTCGCCCACGCTCACGGCCTCGTCCGGCTTGGCCACGCGGGCGAAGCTCAGCTCGCTCACGTGCACCATGCCCTCAAGGCCCGGAGCTATTTCGACGAAAGCGCCGAAGTCGGTGAGGCGCACCACCGTGCCGTCCAGCTCGTCGCCGGGCTTGACGCTGGCGAGGAACTCCTCCGTGGCGGCCTGACGCTCGCGCTCAATAAGCGCGCGGCGGGTGACCACGATGTTGCGGCCGCGTTCCTCCAGCTTGCTGATGACAAACTGCAGGGTCTTGCCGACGTACTCCTCGGGGTTCTCCACGAAGCGCGCGTCGATCTGGCTCACGGGGCAGAAGGCGCGGCGTCCCATGATCTCCACGGAGAAGCCGCCCTTGCAGGTCTCCTTCACGTGGCCGTCAACGGGCAGGCCCGCGTCCTTGGCGCTCTCGAGCATCTCCAGCCCGCCGGCGCCGGCCAGCGCGCGGGAAAGAACAATCTCGCTGCGGGTTTTGGAAATCACATAGAGGTCGACGCTGTCGCCCTCCTTGAAAGGCATATTGCCCTCCGCGTCCAGCAGCTCCTTCTTGTCGGCAACGCCGTCGACCTTGGTGCCGGTGTCGAGGTAGACGCTCTCCGCGCCAATGCTGATGATGCGGGCCGAAATTTTGTCGCCCACGTTGAGGGGCTCGCCCTGTCCCGCGTAGCTGGCCTCGAAAAGCTCGGCGAAGCTCTGCTCCTGGTCCCCGGTGTTTTGTGCCTGATCCGTCATCTGCTGCTCCTGTGCGATGTTCCGCAAAGATATTGGCGGCGCGTTGCCGCCTGGGGGGTGTATTATCGAAGGGCGCGCGCTTGTCAAATAAAGACGAGAGATTTTCCGCCCGGCCCTCAAGTTTTTGAAGCATTGGACGATAAGACACGAACAAGGCGTTGTCTTGACCTTGAAACGGCGCACGGGAGGTGGTCACAATATGTCGACGGATCTCATCAGCGGCGTATCCTCTTCCTTCAGCCTGAACAACACAACGCAGAACAGCCTGCTCGGTTCCGATTCCGGCGGCGTCGCGCTCTCCAACAAGGAAGGTTTCGGCGCGGCCGTGGTTTCGGCCACGCTGGACAAGATGAACCAGGGCGGCGGCACCGGCTCCGACATGCAGCAGACCTACGACTTCAACAAGACCGTGTTGGGCGGCCACGCGGCCAGCCTGGGCGCGGTAACCGACCTTAACATTTAAGAACAGCGCCGAACTCGGCCCTGACGACGCCCCGGCCCCGCCGCGACCTTGCGGCGGGGCCTTTCGTCTTTTATGCTTGTGCAACACGCCTCCCACAAAACAGGACAAGGCGAGTCCACTTGCCAGATGCGCCAAGAACGGCTAAAGGGCGCTGTTCAACCTCCCCCGCGAATTTGAGAAGGAACACCACGACGTGAGCAGGGACCAGCACAAAGTACTCATCGCCAACCGGGGCGAGATAGCGGTGCGCATCATGCATGCGTGCGCCGATCTCGGCCTGAAGTTTGTGGCGGTTTACACAAAGGAAGACGCCGCTTCCGGCCACGTGGCCTTGGCCCGTGAGCTTGGCGGCGAGCAGGCGCTCGTGCGCATCCAGAACTATCTGGACGCCGGCGATGTTCTCTCCGCCGCGGACGCGAGCGGCGCAACGGCCATCCACCCCGGCTACGGGTTCTTTTCGGAAAACTACCGGTTCGCCCGGCGGGTTTCCGAGCGCTCCCGTCCCATGATCTTCATCGGCCCCTCCTGGCGCGTCATCCGCGACCTGGGCGACAAGATCAACACCAAGCGCTTAGCGCGCGGCCTCGGCGTGCCCACAGTGCCCGGCAGCGACCGCGCCATCTACGATGAGATGGAGGCCGAAACCATCGCCCAGCAGCTTTTCGACTACCAGGAGAAGCAGGGCATCACCCGGCCCATGGTGCTGGTGAAGGCCAGCGCCGGCGGCGGCGGCATGGGCATCGACGAAGTGCACAACATGAACCGCTTCCGCCAGACGTACCGGCGCATCCGCAACTATTCCCAGCGCCAGTTCAACGATCCCGGCGTGCTCATTGAGCAGCGCATCTTCAATTACAACCATCTGGAAGTGCAGATAGCCTCCGCACGCGGCGGAGACGATCCCGTGCACTTTGGCACGCGCAACTGCTCCGTGCAGAGCCCCGGCCGGCAGAAGCGCATCGAGGTCGCCCCCGGCTTCGCGCCGGAGAGCCTCGCCTACGGCTTCGACGCGCAAAAAGTCATGGACGACATCGTGCGGCACTCCCTTTCCATCGCCCGCGAGATCAAGTACGACAACGTCGGCACCTGGGAATGGATCGTGACGCCCAAGGGCGAACCCTTCCTCATGGAGGTCAACACGCGCATTCAGGTGGAGAACGGCGTCTCCGCCGCCATCTCGCGCATCAAGGGCCAGAACGGCGTGGACCTCATCCGCGAGCAGATCCGGCTTGGCCTTGGCGAACCCATGGGCTACAGTCAGGGCGACGTCTCCTTCGAGGGCGTGGGCATCGAGTACCGCATCATCGCCGAGGACACGCAAAACCGCTTCGCTCCCTGGACCGGCCGCATCGACAAAATCGCCTGGCAGCCCCAACCCTGGCTCAAGCTGCACACCCACGTGCCCCAGGACCGCCCCTACCAGATTCCGACCGAGTACGACCCGAATCTGGCGCTGGCCATCATTTGGGGCAAGGATCTCACGGAGGCCAAGGCGAGAGGCGCGGCCTTCCTCGACGCCTTCGAACTCACCGGCGTCGACGCCCAGGGTGTGGAGCTCAAGTCCAACATCGCCTTCCTGCGCGAGAAAACCACGGATCTGCTGGAATTCTAGCCAGCCAGGGACGGCAGTATGGATATAGAAAAACATCTCGAGGCACTTTCCCTGCGCGTGTCCTACGCCCGCGACATTCTTGGCGCGCGCGTCAGCGACCGGCTGGAGACCATCAGCGAAGAAATCCAGGCACTTGGCAGTAAGGCCGACAGCCTTGGCCTTGATGAGGCGCTGGCCAAGACCAGCGAGCTGGCCCGCAAACTCTCCGTGCTGGAGGACGACCTCGACGCCCTGCTCACCCCCATGGACAAGGTGCGCATTGTCCGTCACCCCCAGCGCGTGTGCCTCAAGGACATCCTTGAGAACGTGTACGACAACTACACCGAGATCGGCGGCCGCGACGAGGTCTCCATCGACCCCGGCATGCTCATTGCGCGCGCATACATCACCCGCCGCGTGGGCAAAAAGGTCATCCACCACCCGGTCATGGTCGTCGGTCAGGAGAAGGGGCATGGCCAGGAGTTCCGCAATGGCGGCTCCATCAAGCCCTGGGGCAACGCCAAGGCCCTCAAGTACATGAAGGTCGCCGCGCTGGAGAACATCCCCATCCACGCCTATGTGTCCACCCCCGGGGCCTACCCCATTGAGGACTATCCCGGCGCGGCCCAGCAGATCGCCGAGAACATCTACGAGATGTGCGGCATCGACGTGCCCATCGTGGCCATCTTCTCCGAGGGCGGTTCCGGCGGCGCGGAAGCCATCGCCATGGCCGACAAGCGTCTCATGTTCTCCCACGGCTATTATTCCGTCATCTCGCCCGAGGGCGCGGCCGCCATCGAATGCAAATTCAACGGCCTCACCCGCGCCACGCCCGAGCTCATTGAGCGCTGCGCCAAGCACCAGCAGATCACCGCCCAGGACAATCTGCGCAACGGCTACATCGACTCCGTGATTCAGGAGCCGCCCCTGGGCGCCCGCAACGAGCACTTCGACTTCTTCAAGCAGCTCAGAAGCCAGGTCATCCACGCCACAGACGAAGTGGCCGTGAGCGTGCGCAGCGTAAGCGTGCTGCGCCGGCTCGCCATGCGCGGCTCAAAGCAGCGCAAACTGGGCGAGGATGTCATTGTGCGTTGGGAGCTGGAGCCCGCCGAGCGCGAGCTGCTGGTCTGGAAGCGCTACCAGAAGTACCGCAAGATGTCGCTGCAGGCCTACATCGACAAGCGCGGCATCTTCGAGCGCCTGGCCGCCAAGTACATGGAGTTCCTGTTCAGCGTGTACTCCACCGTGCGCTTCGAAATTCTCAAGCACTTCCAGAAGAAGATCGTTCGCGTGGCCACGGACTTCACCGACGAAATCCATGTGGTGACCAGCAAAATGGACCGCATGACCTGCCAGGCCATGGAGCTTTTGGGCATAGCCCCGGGCGGCGACGGCGACGAGTCCGCCCTGACCTGCCTTTCCGAGCCGGCCAGCGAGGCGCGTGCCTCCAGCGGGCAGACCTACGTGAGCCCCAAGTCACTGGAGGACCGCGAGGTGACCTGCCCCCACGCGGGCGAGCGCGGCTGCCTGGACATCTGGGCGCGCGACCTTTACGGCGAGTTCGGCGGCGTGTGCCCCAACTGCGGCTACCACTTCCCCATGGAATACCAGTGGTACATGGCCAACGTGTTCGACCGCGGCAGCGTCCGCGAGTTCAACCAGTCCATCGCCGCCGGCAACCCCACAAACTTCCCCCGCTTCGACGAGCGCATCATGCAGGCCAAGGAGAAGACCCACCTGCAAAGCTCCTGCGTCACCTTCAACGCCAGCATCATCGGCATCCGTCTCACCTGCGGCATGCTGGTGGCCAACTTCCGCGGCGGCTCGGTGGGCGCGGCCGAGGGCGAAAAGCTCATCCGCGCGCTGGACCTGGCGAGAAAGCGCCACCACCCCTTCCTGGCCTACATTCACGGCACGGCCGGCATCCGCATTCAGGAGGGCGTCAACGGCCTCATCCAGATGCCCCGGGTGACCATGGCCGTGCGCCGCTACATCGAAGAGGGCGGCCTGTACATCGTGCTTTACGACACCAACTCCTACGCCGGCCCGGTGGCGAGCTTCCTCGGCTGCTCGCCCTACCAATACGCCGTGCGCAGCGCGCGCATCGGCTTCGCCGGGCCCGGCGTCATCCGCGAGACCACCGGCGTGGATATTCCGCCCGACTACCACAGCGCCTACAAGGCCCTCTCGCGCGGGCACATCCAGGACATCTGGGACCGCCGCGACGTGCGCGCCAACCTGCATCAGGCCTTCCTCACCATGGGGGGCCGCAACCTGTACTACCGCTAACTCCCAGACGCCCAAACGCCCGGCCCAAACGCCCGGAAGGACACGCTCCCTCCGGGCGTTTTCATTCCCGCAGCGTCGGACAATCCTTGCGCGTTCGTCACCCGCGCGTCACACATCGCCCCGTCCTTTGCCCTAACCTCCCCGCCCGGCACCACTACAAATCCGTTTGCCAAGCGAGGCCTCGCCATGCTCAAAAACGTTCTCAAACGCCTGCGCGCCGGCACGCTGCACAGCGCCTTCCACGGCCAGGACCAGACCCCGTCGCCCCCACCCAGCCGCCTGCGCGAGCTGGTGCGCACCGGCCAGGACTTCGACATCCTCCTCATCAATGTGCGTGATTTTGCTCTATTACGCGAACTGTACGGCCGGGAGCTCTCCCAGGAGATCGAAAACCGCCTGATGACCGTGCTGCGCACCGCCGTAAACGAGCGCCTGCACACCGTGCCCACCTGCATGCCCCTTGAGCCCGGCGAATATCTGCTCTGCTGGCCCAGCCGCGGCGGCGACCCGCGCTCCCAGCACGACACCGCGTATGAAATCAAACTGCTGGCACAGCGCGAGGCCAACGCCCACCTGCTGCGCTGGGCCGGGCGCGAACTGGACCTCGGCTTCGGCTGTGCGCGGCACGGCGGCGCCACCATGGTCGACGGCCCCAACCGCGAGGCCAGGCTCTTTCAGGCCGTAAGCGAGGCCCGCCTGCGCGCCAAGATGCGCCTGGACCTGAGCCAGCTCTCCCTCTCGTCGGAGTTCAACACCATTTTGCTGGAAAAAAACGTCCGCGCCGTCTACCAGCCCATCGCGGACTTCACCAGCGGCACCATCATGGCCTGGGAGGCGCTCACCCGCGGGCCCGAGGGCAGCGCCTTCCAGTCGCCCTCCATGCTTTTCGACTTCGCCGAGCAAAGCGGCAAGCTCTTCGCCCTGGAGCGCCTGTGCCGCGAAAAGGCCTTGCAGAATCTGGGCTCCATGGCGCAAGGCCAAAAGCTCTTCCTCAACATCCATCCCAAAACCATGGCCGATCCGGAGTTCACCCACGGCCAGACGCTGGAGCTCATCGAGAAAGCCGGCCTCTCCCCCGAGAATGTGGTTTTTGAGATCACCGAGCGCCACAGCATCAACGAATTCGCCCTGTTCCACCGCACCCTGGACCACTACCGCAGCCAGGGCTATCTGGTGGCCGTGGACGACGCCGGCGCGGGCTACTCCGGCCTCACCAGCGTGGCGCAAATCCGCCCGGAGTTCATCAAAATCGACATGAGCCTCATCCAGGGCATCGACAAGGACCCGGTCAAGCGCGCGCTCATTGAGACCATGGTCACCTTCGCCGACAAAATCGGCTCCAAAATCATCGCCGAGGGCATCGAGTCCCAGGCGCAGGCCGCCTGCCTCATCGACATCGGCGTGCATTACGGCCAGGGCTTCTATCTCGCCCGGCCGGACGCCCCCAAGCCCGCCCTCTCGCTGGACACCAGCTACCTGCGCAAGCCCCAGCAGGATCAAAGCCGCATCGGCGTCTCCTGTCTCATGCCCGTGGGCAACCTCGTTGAGGCCGCGCAAACGCGCAGGCAGGGCACCCTCGTGCCCGACGCCCAGCACTGCTTCGAGGCCAGCAGGCAACACGCCAGCATCGTGGTGGTGGATGCCGAGCAGGAAGTCCCCATCGGGCTCATCATGGAATACCAGCTCAACCGCCAGCTCTCCGGCCAGTTCGGCGCGGCCCTCTACTCCAAGCGCCCCATCGACGCCATCATGGACCGGCATCCGCTCATAGTGGACGAGACCACCCCCGTGGAGCAGACCGCCAAAACCGCCATGCAGCGCGAAATCATCAAGGCCTACGACGACATCATCGTCACCCGGCAGGGCAAGGTGCTCGGCATCGTCACCGTGCAGCGCCTGCTGAACACCCTGGCCCATGTGCAGGTGGAGATGGCCAAGGGCACCAATCCCCTCACCGGCCTGCCCGGCAACGTCACCCTCGAACGCGAGGTCGAGGCCGGCATCGGCTCCGGCAAGCGCTTCGCCATCGCCTACGCCGATCTCGACAACTTCAAGGTCTACAACGACACCTACGGATTCAAGAACGGCGACCGCGTCATCAAGCTCGCCGCCGACATCCTCGACCACAGCGTGCGCCGCTTCGGCGACGCCAGCGCCAAACTCTTCCACATCGGCGGCGACGACTTCGTCCTCGTCACCAAGCCGGAACACGTGGAGCGCATCTGCCTCGCCGCCACACGCATCTTCAAGCGGGCCATCCGCACCTGTTACTGCACCAAGGACCGGGAACGCGGCGAAGTGCTCGCCACCGGGCGCGACGGCGTGGAGCGCACCTACCCCCTCGTCTCCCTCTCCATCGGCATCCTCGAAATCAGCGGCCTGTGCACGCTGATGGAGATTGGCGAACGCGCCGCCCACGTGAAGAAATACGCCAAGTCCATGCCCGGAAACGTTTACGCCTGGGACCGCCGCCCGCCCCTGGGCACGGCCCGCAAGGAGCCGGGCCTAGCCCAGGCCTGCCCCGGCGCAGAGGCCGTGGCGGGGTAGATCCATCGGCCTGTATCCACCTGGCTGGGCGGCAAGGGGTCATTCCTTTGCCGGCAACACGTGGATCGCCTTGATGAAGAGCTGGATCTCGTCACCGGGTTTAAGGTCCAGATCCTCCACGGACTCGGTGGTCAACACCGAAGCCATCTCTCCGGGATCGGTCACCTGGAACTTCACCAGGGCCATGACATCGCCCTTCTTAACGCTGGTGACCGTGGCCTTGAGCTTGTTGCGCGCGCCATACTT